>NZ_CAMYEZ010000001.1 GCF_947254915.1 uncultured Porphyromonas sp.
CGCATCAAGCGACGACACATATAGCCACCGAGCAGACGACCCTTGCCGTAGGTGAAGTCTAGCTTGGCGATGTTGTGCTGTGTCGACAAGAGGATGTAGCGATGCGCTAGATAGCTGGTGACGATGTCGGGCTGGTAAGTGTGGCTGTGCACCAGTGTGATGTTGTAGTGCTGCAGACACTCATCGAGGAGCTTGGCTGCCGATCGGGGAAAGAGCTCCAGCTGTCCACGTGTGAAGCCTAGCTCGATGATCTCGCACCCCATCGCTTGCAGTTCGTCAGCCATCGCCTCGCCCTGAGGCTCTAGTGTACAGAGCTGTATGATGTACGGCTTGTAGTAGCCCTCGGGTAGTCCAGCAATAATGTCTCGCACCACAAAGAGAGGTCCTTGCGGGCGGATCTGATTCACTACAAAGGCGATCGCTCTAGGCGGTATAGGCTCATTGCTTACCATAACGTAGGGGTATAGATGTATTCGTCATAGATCCAGCGATAGGTATGGAGGGAGCTACCAGGATCCATCACACTGTTTACAGTAAAAATGAAGTATAGTATCATCACCCCAGCGATAGCCAGCTGATACCATTTGTCTTTTACCGATAGCAGCAAGTTCGGCAGTGCCACACAGACCATGATGCCAGGGTTGTACATAAAGCGCATCGCCACGCTGGAGGAGAGGGTACAGTTGTAGATCATACTACTGAAAGCGATGAGTAGGATAGCCAGATGAGTCACCCTATCACGCTCCTTATTTAGGTAGAGGGACCCAATGAGGCAAAGGATCGCCATCCCGTTTTGTGTTAGTACATTGACCCATCCTTGGTGCGTCTCCCATCCATCAGAGGATATGTAGAAGGAGTAGCGCTCAGGCAATATCGGCTCCAGGACATGCCCCACCACCTTAAAGAGCGGGTTCCCTATCGCGAGCGTCACCACGAGTAGCGCCGTCAGCACGCGCCAGTTCCACCGTATAGCCATCATCGGCAGGATGAGCAACCATATCACCGAGGAACTGTGTACCAAACAGGAGAGGACGACCCATAGGAAGAATCGCCAGTAGCGTCGCTCCACATAGAGGTGAAAGGTGGCAAAGGTAATCATCAAGGCAAGGCATTGTCGCACCCCATTGAGCGTCTCCAGGTATCCTGTACCCCAAAGGACAAAGAAGAGCACCCCTAGCGGATAGGAGATAGAAAGCCGTCGTATACCTTGAAAGAATAGAGCAATCGTAATCGCCGAGGTGAGGAGCATAAAGGAGCGAAAGCTCATACCCAGCGCACGCATGCCCAGTATCACACCTCGCCACAATGGTTCAAAAGCTTGAAAGGACTCAGACGTAGGCCAGTTATACCCATTCTCATACACCTCGTAGTCCTGACCTAGTCCGACCCGCAGACCTGCGAAGCCGACCAATAGGACAAAGATGAAGAGCTGGTATAGCCCCTCAAAGCGCTGGTCTCTATAGTATAGCCCCGTGAGCAGGAGCATCAAGCCTGTGAGTACGACGTATGGTATCACTGATTGATGTAGGCTTTGATACGACCCTGATGATACCTCGTACGCTTATTATACGGTGTCGCAAAGACTCCCATATCCCATAGATCAGTCAGTAGTGGCACGAGCACTGCACGACTAGCATCATCTCGCACCTTGTAGAGTTGCTTGGAGATGCGATCGCAGATGACCGCCCAGAGACATTGATCCTTCCAACAGTGCCACTGTACCACCGATGCCGAGGTCGCATACTGTGGGAAAGTGTGACGGATACCCGCTATCCAGTGAGTCATCTTATCACACTCAGACGAGGCACTTGAGATAGACACTTTATTATAGTAGTAATAGTAGAGTGGCAAGTGCGTGATGGTGACACGAGGCGAACGTAGCATTAAGTCGCTCCACCAGGGGAAATCCTCAAACTTGAGTCCCTCAACAAAAGGGGTCTCCACCGCTAGCTCCCGACGCACCAGATGGCGGACAGCGTAGAAGTAGCGAATCGGATCCGATACTCCGTCAAGCCAGCGATGATTCGTCGCATGTCTGACTACTTCAGTCGTGCAGACGGCGTGCACCTTGCTCAGGTCGTAGCGCTGCGACATGCTCCAGGGCACCACTTCATCGTAAGGCTGTCCCAGCTTAGCGCGCAGGAGTAGCCGACGCTTGTAGACCATATCTGGCACCCACGAGACAATGTCTGATCCGTCACGCTCAGCCAGCGTGACCGCCAGCTCAAAGGTCTGCGGGTGGATGAAGTCGTCCGAGTCCACATAGTTGACAAACTCTCCACGCGCCCAAGCCGTCCCAGCATTGCGAGCAGAGGAGAGTCCGCCGTTTTCCTTCGTTAGAATGCGGAAGCGACTATCTCGCTCGGCATACTCTGCGAGAATGCTTGCGGAGCCGTCGGGGCTACCGTCATCTACGCAGATCGCCTCCCAGTCGGGCATCGTCTGACCTAGTATGCTGTCTAGACAGCGACGGAGGTACTGCTCGACGTTGTAGACTGGTACGATGACCGACACTTTAGGCGTGTGGGTTGCTACGGGCTCTTGAGGTAAAGACATCTCGTGGTTAAGTAATAGGATGAGCAAAATGATCTAACTGCAAAGATACGAAATTAGAGATTAGAGATTAGAGGAGACTTCTCTAGAGGCACTAGGAGCACTAGTACCACTAGCCAACCGCCAATCTACACCCCCGAGGAAATCGCACATACCTCGGTAGAAAACAAAAAACCTCCACCGAGGGACGAAAAAATTCTTCGGAACTTTCATTTCATTCTTCCGAACTTTCATTTCATTCTTCCGAAGTTTTATTTCATTCTTCCGAGGAAATGGTTGATTTCCTCCGAGCTATTTAGTGAATTCTTCCGAGGAATTTGCCATTTTAAAGGCATCCCCTATTAGCTCTAGTCACTTCCCCCTCAGCACTTCTCAGCAATAACTGAGAGACAACCGTCTCAGATTGTGAATTCTAGCGAAAAGCGGTACCTTTGCTAGCAAATAAATCAGATAGACTAGCATCATGGCTAAAAAAGAGATTAAAGAACTCACACCACGTGACGAAAACTACTCACAGTGGTATCAAGATATCGTTGTAAAGGCCGGACTGGCAGAGAACTCCTCCGTGCGTGGCTGTATGGTCATCAAGCCCTACGGCTACGGCATCTGGGAGAAGATGCAGCAGGACCTCGATCGTCGATTTAAGGAGACGGGACACAGCAACGCTTACTTCCCTCTATTTATCCCTAAGAGCTACCTTAGCCGCGAGGCAGAGCACGTCGAGGGTTTTGCCAAGGAGTGTGCCGTCGTGACGCACTACAGACTACGTACCAACGAGGCGGGCGATGGCGTAGAGGTAGACCCCAATGCGAAGCTCGAGGAGGAGTTGATCGTTCGCCCAACGAGTGAGACGATCATCTGGAGTACCTACAAAAACTGGATCCAGAGCTACCGTGACCTGCCTCTACTCTGTAATCAGTGGGCCAACGTGGTGCGCTGGGAGATGCGTACGCGTCTCTTCCTCCGCACGGCTGAGTTCCTCTGGCAAGAGGGTCACACGGCACATGCTACCCAGGAGGAGGCAATCGCTGAGGCACGCAAGATGATCGGTGTCTATGAGGACTTCGCCCGTGAGATGCTGGCGCTGCCTGTCATCGTCGGGGTCAAGAGTGAGACCGAGCGCTTCGCCGGCGCTATCGACACCTACACCATTGAGGCTATGATGCAGGATGGTAAAGCTTTGCAGTCTGGGACGTCGCACTTCCTAGGGCAAAACTTCGCTAAGGCGTTTGACGTTACCTTCCTTGACAAGGAGGGCAATCGTGACTACGTCTGGGCTACTTCGTGGGGCGTATCCACTCGCCTTGTCGGTGCGCTCATCATGGCGCACAGCGACGACAACGGACTGGTTCTGCCGCCACGCATTGCACCTATTCAGGTGGTCATCGTGCCGATCTACAAGAGCGAAGAGGAGCTACAGCGCATCCACGAGACAGCCGACAAGATCGTCAGCGAGCTTCGTCAGCATGGCGTATCGGTTCAGATCGATGACAACGACAATAAGAAGCCTGGGTGGAAGTTTGCGGAGTATGAGATGAAGGGTGTCCCCGTACGTCTCGCTCTCGGTATGCGCGACCTGGAGCATGGCACCGTCGAGGTGGCTCGTCGTGACACGCTCACCAAGGAGACGATGCCGCTAGAGGGCATCTCCGCACATATTGAGCAACTGCTCGAGGATATCCAGAGCAACCTTTACAACCGTTCACTCCAGTCGCTCAAGGAGCGCACCTACATCTGCGACAGTTACGATGAATTCAAGGAGCGCATTGAGGACGGCGGCTTCTTCCTCTGCCACTGGGACGGCACTGCCGAGACCGAGGCACGTATCAAGGAGGAGACCAAGGCGACGATCCGCTGCATACCTCGTGACATTCCCTCGGAGCCTGGTCGCTGTATGGTGACTGGTCGCCCCTCTAAGTGCAGAGTCATCATCGCTCGCTCTTACTAAGACAACGGTAATGCGCAATTCGCTGATTGCTCTCTCAGGTGGCGTGGATAGCACGACACTCCTCTACGAATATCGTGAGGAGATAGCTTGTGCCGTGGGCTTCGACTACGGCTCCAAGCACAATGCCCGTGAGCTCGCCGCTGCCAAGGCTATCTGCCGTGAGCTAGAAATCCCTTACTTGATCATCCCGCTCGCCTTCATCGGGGAGTACTTTCGCAGTGACCTCCTTCTCTCGGGTGGCGAGATGCAGCTGGGAGACTATTCGGAGGAGAATATGAGCTCGACGGTGGTGCCCTTTCGCAATGGCATCATGCTGAGCGTCCTCGCAGGGCTGGCCGAGAGCCGAGACTTGCAGCAGGTACTCATAGCAAATCACTTCGGCGACCACGCCATCTACCCAGACTGTCGGGAGAGTTTTGTCAAGCCTATGGGCGAGGCAATCACGGCTGGCACCAGCAATGGGGTCAAGCTGGTGGCGCCCTACACGACCCTCACGAAAGCTGAGATCGTAGCTCGGGGCACTCGTCTTGGGGTGCCTTACGGCAAAACTTATAGTTGCTATCAGGGTGGCGAGCGCCACTGCGGACGCTGCGGCACTTGTAGGGAGCGGCACGATGCTTTTGTAGCAAACGGGCTAGAGGATCCGACGCTTTACGAGGAGTAGGTGGCGGTATGCTAGTTGTCCCAGAAGCTTTCGATCAGAACAATGCCGAGCAGATGTCTGCCCTGCAATGTTTGGAGCAGACCTCTATGAGTCTCTTCCTGACAGGTAGCGCGGGGACTGGCAAATCTTACTTCCTAAAGAACTACTGCGAGGTGACTCGTAAGAAGTTTGTCAAGCTGGCTCCGACGGGACTTGCTGCGCTCAACATTCATGGTCAGACGATCCACAGCTTCTTCCGACTACCGCTCGCTCCGCTGACAGATCCCAACCATACCTCCGCCATCACGCGTCGCTACCGCAAAGACAAGCGGGAGCTCATCCGTCAGCTCGACCTGATCATCATTGACGAGATCTCGATGGTGCGCTGCGACCTGCTTGATGCCATGGATCGTATCCTGCGCAGCGTGAGACATAGCAAGGTACCCTTTGGGGGTGTGCAACTCCTTATGGTGGGCGACCCCTTTCAGCTACCACCTGTCACGACAACAGCCGATCAGGAGGAGATGCAGCGCGCTTATCCTGAGAGTGACGGCTTTTACTTCTTCGAGGCGCACTCCTACGCTACACTAGCGCCCATCTCCATAGTCCTGCGGCGTATGTATCGCCAGAGCGACCAGCACTTTGTCTCTGCACTGGAGGAGATCCGCCTAGGACGTGTCAGCGATGACACGGTCGCCCTGCTCAACAGTCGCGTCTCCCCTCAGTGGCAGGAGGAGCTGCTCCAGAGCGACCAGCATGCGGTGCTACTCTTCTCTCACAGAGCCAATGTGGAGGCGTACAACCTATCTCGCTGTGCTCAGCTTGATACCAAAGAAGTGACCTTCCGTGGCAAGCTAAAGGGTAATATCCCCGCCTCTGCACTGCCCGTGCCCGAAGAGTTTTCGCTCAAGGTGGGCACCCAAGTGATGCTCGTGAGCAATCATCCCGACGGTGCGTGGGTCAATGGCACTACAGGCGTCATCACGAAGCTCGTCGGTGGCTCTGTCGGCGACATCATGGAGCCGTACGCCAAGGTGAAGACGCCCGAAGGCGAGACCATCATCGTCTCGCCTCACACCTGGTCGCAGGTGGACTACGACTATGACGAGGAGAAGGGAGAGATCGTCGAGCGACAGACCGGCTCCTACACGCAGCTACCGCTCATCGTCGCTTACTCTATCACGGTACACAAAGCGCAGGGGCAAACGTGCGATCAGATTGTGGTCGACCCGAGTCGCTTCTTCGCCCCTGGACAAGGGTATGTGGCACTCAGTCGCTGTCGCACGCTCGAGGGCTTGACGCTCACACAGCCACTCAAGCCACACAATCTACGCACCGCCCCTTCGGTACTACAGTTCTACCGAAAGATCCTTTCAGAGGTCAGAGGTTAGAGATTAGAGATTAGAAGCTAGAGGGCACTTCCTAGGAGCACTAGTGCCACTAGGGACACTAGTGGCACTAGAAGCTCTAGCTAACAGCCAAAAGCCAACAGCTAAAGGCCAACAGCTAAAGGCCAACAGCTAAAGGCCAACAGCCAGCACTCAGAACGAGATCCAGCGGACGTAAGCGAAGTCCATCAGATGAGGCAACTCGGGTAGATAGGGACGCAGACGCACTGCTATCTGATACTTGCCTGGCTGAACCGACGGCACCGTTAGCTCATAAGTACGGGTCGTCCCCATGCGTGGCATCACCTCGTGAAAGAGATCCTTGCCCACATACTGCACTTCGCCCGTCAGATCGTCCCGCGTCGTAACAATCAGCTCGGCAACGAGCTCTGCTTCCACTTGTCCCGCATCGATCGTCACCCTAAAGGTCGGATCGCTATGCTGACCATTGTAGTTTGGCTCTCGCATGACCCCATCGAAGGTCGCCTCCTGCACGGTGATCGTATCCCATGTGGCAGCGACCCGTTGCTTCCAGGCAACGATATCACGAGCCTGCCGGTAGCCCTGATGCTCTAGAAGCTCGGAGCGTACTGCCAACTTATTGTAGAGGCGCTCGTAGTAGTCATCCAGCATGCGACGCATCGTAAAGTGTGGTGCGATGTAGAGCATCGAGCGCTTGATATAGTCTACCCAGTGATCCGAGCAACCAGTCGGCATGTCGGCATAGTAAGTAGGTACGATTTCCTGCTCTATGAGCTGATAGATCGTCATAGCATCAAGCTGATCCTGCAGATGCTGATCGGTGTAAGTGCGCTCTGCCGAGAGTGCCCAGCCAGCGCCCTCCTTGTACCCTTCGTACCACCAGCCGTCCAGCACGGAGAGGTTGAGGACTCCGTTCATCTCGGCCTTTTCGCCAGAAGTGCCAGAGGCCTCCATAAGGCGCGTCGGATTGTTGAGCCATACATCGACACCCGGGATAAGCGTCTTGGCAAGCGCTATGTCGTAGTCAGGTAGGAAGATGATTTTACCGACAAACTGTGGCATACGGCTCACCTCTATGATGCGCTTGATGAGCGCCTGCCCACCGCCATCAGCAGGGTGCGCCTTGCCCGCAAAGATAAAGCGAACGGGTCGCTCTTTGTTGTCTAGGATCTTTGCCAAAGTCTCTAGATCCTCAAAGAGTAGATGAGCACGCTTGTAAGTGGCGAAGCGGCGGGAGAAGCCTATGTAAAGGGCCCGCTCCTGTAGTTCGTCAAGCGTTGCCTTAGCAAGCTGTGGCGGCAGTCCTATCTCTCCGTGAGTCTTTATGATCGTGCTCTGGATGTGCTGTATCAGTCGTCTCTTCAGGCACTGGCGTATCTGACGTATCTCCTCGCTCGGCACGCTCATGATCCTAGCCCACATCTCCTCCTGAGACTGATGGCTCAGGTAGTCAGCGCCGAAGTGACGAACGAAGAACTGCTGCCACTCAGGCGCTGCCCAGGTAGGCAGGTGCACCCCATTCGTTACATAGGAGACGTGGCTCTCCTCGGGGAAAAAGCCCTCCCATACGGGAGCAAACATACGCTTCGACACATCGCCATGAAGCTTGCTCACGCCATTGGCCTCCTGCGAAGTGTGCAGCGCTAGGACGCTCATGGAGAACTTACCACCGCTCCCGTGGCTGTCCTTGCCCAGCTGGATAAACTCATCACGAGAGATACCCAGACGACTATAGAAAGGAGCGAAGTAACGATCTATCAAAGCATCCTCAAAGTAGTCATGCCCCGCTGGCACAGGCGTATGCACAGTATAGAGCGAAGAGGCGCGCACCACCTCCAGCGCTACGTCACAGGGCAAGCCCCTATCCTCCACCAGATTGACCAGTCGCTCCACATTCATAAAGGCCGCATGACCCTCATTCATATGGTACACATCACACGTGATGCCGAGCTGCTTGAGTAGCATCGTACCACCGATACCTAGGAGGTACTCCTGACGGAGTCGATTCTCCCAGTCACCACCATAGAGACTGTGGGTAATGCTCTTCGCCAGATCCCCATTCTCAGGCACATCCGTGTCCAGCAGATAGAGCGACACACGACCTACCGGCACACGCCACACCTGACAAGCCACAGGCAGCGAAGCCATCTCCAGATGTAGTGTCAGACGCTCACCACGCTCGTTGAGTACGGGTTCAAGGGGCAGGTTGTAAAAGTTTTGTGGCACATAGTGCGCCACCTGATTACCACTCGGGTCAAGGCTCTGAGTGAAGTAACCGTAGCGATAAAGGAGCCCCACGGCGGTGAGGCGAACGTTGCTATCGCTCGCCTCCTTGACATAGTCACCCGCGAGGATGCCTAAGCCTCCCGAGTAAATGTGTAGGGTATTGCTAATGCCGTATTCCATGCAGAAGTAAGCGACCGAGGGACGCGTCTCATCGGGACGCTCCTGCAGATAGGACTGCAACTCATCGTACAGCGCCTGCACCTCTGCGAGGAAGTGCTGATCCTGGCAAAGCTCCGCTATACGCTCCGCCCCTAGGAGGTGAAGCATCCAGCGAGGATTGCCATCAGTCTGCGCCCATAGCTCAGGGTCAATAGACTGAAAGAGTCGTATCGCCCATGGTTGCCAAGACCACCATAAGTTCATCGTCAAGTCCTTGAGCGATTGCAGCTCTGCGGGGAGGTTAGACTGGCTGTATATCTCTGTCCACTGAGGTGGATTACTCTTGTATTGTGGTATCATCTGTCTCTGTGCTCTGATTTGTCTACTTGAAGACTCTGCTAAGGTACGACTATTTCGCACAAGAGTAGGAACGCACTAGTCTGTGTGTTCCTACTCTTCTTTATTTATTCAGCGGGGACGCTGCGCCGTGGAGCTAACTGCGGGGACAGCCAGCGCACTGTCTGATCTGCTGGAAGAAGTCGTTGCCCTTGTCATCAACCAGGATGAAGGCAGGGAAGTCCTCCACCTCTATACGCCAGATCGCCTCCATGCCTAGCTCGGGATACTCAAGGCACTCGACACGCTTGATGCTCTCCTGCGCTAGGATCGCTGCGGGGCCACCGATGCTGCCGAGGTAAAAGCCTCCATGTGCCTTGCAAGCATCCGTAACCTGCTGACTACGATTGCCCTTGGCTATCATAATGAGGCTACCGCCATGGCTTTGGAAGAGATCGACATAGGGATCCATACGACCCGCAGTGGTGGGTCCGAAAGAGCCGCTCGGCATCCCCTCAGGCGTCTTGGCGGGACCAGCGTAGTAGATTGGGTGATCCTTGATATACTGAGGCAGCTCCTCGCCACGATCTAGGCGCTCCTTGAGCTTCGCGTGAGCGATGTCTCGTCCCACGACGATGGTGCCAGATAGCGAGAGACGGGTAGAGACAGGATACTGGCTCAGTTGCTTGCGTATCTCGTCCATCGGGCGGTTGAGGTCTACCTTCACAACCTCGCCCTCGGTGCCGTGGCGCATCGATTCGGGGATGAGCCGTGCGGGATGCTTCTCCAGTCGCTCGATCCACAGTCCATCCTTATTGATCTTAGCCCGCACATTGCGATCGGCGGAACAGCTCACACCTAGTCCGACAGGACAGGAAGCTCCGTGGCGTGGCATGCGGATCACACGTATGTCATGGGCGAAATACTTACCGCCAAACTGCGCTCCGAGACCAATCTCGTGGGTCGCCTCCAGGAGCCGCTGCTCCATCTCTAAATCACGGAAGGCGTGTCCCAGCTCGTTGCCCTTGGTCGGTAGCTCGTCGTAGTACTTAGCACTGGCGAGCTTGACCGTCTTGAGGTTGGCCTCTGCCGAGGTGCCTCCGATGACGAAGGCAATGTGATAAGGCGGGCAGGCGGCGGTACCTAGCGAACGCATCTTGTCCACCAAGAAGGGGAAGAGCCGCTCCTCCGTGAGGAGTGCTTTGGTCTCCTGATAGAGGTAAGTCTTATTGGCAGAGCCACCGCCCTTAGCGATAAAGAGGAACTTATACTCATCGCCCTCGGTCGCCATCAGGTCGATCTGTGCAGGAAGGTTGCACCCTGTATTGACCTCACGGTACATATCGAGGGGCGCATTTTGCGAATAGCGGAGGTTGTAGCGCGTGTAGGTGTCGTAGACGCCGTGCGAGAGGTACTCCTCGTCGCAAGCGCCAGTCCAGACGTTTTGACCTTTCTTACCCAAGATGATGGCGGTACCGGTGTCTTGGCAGAAGGGGAGCTGCCCTAGAGCGCTTACCTCAGCATTGCGGAGGAAGGTGAGAGCGACGAACTTATCATTGTCCGAAGCCTCGGGGTCGGACAGTATCGATGCGACCTGCTCCTGGTGAGCGGGACGTAGGTAGAAGGCTACATCGTGCATAGCTCGCTCCGCAAGTATGCGTAGCGCCTCAGGCTCGACTTGGAGCATCTGGTGACCATTGCAGTCGACCGTGTGAACGTAGTCAGAGGTGATTAACTCGTACTCAGTCCGATCGGGTCCTACGGGATACATCGGCTGGTACTTAAACGGTGGTGTGGGCATCTCTCGTGTGTCGGTTAAGTGTGTGTACCGAGCCTGCCAACGGTTTGGTCAGACTCAAATAGTGGAAAGAGTAAGAGACTGAGTGCTAGGGTCTGCTCCTTAGAAGTCTGAGCGTGTGTCCCCCCTGCATTCAGTCTCTATCAGGTTAAGAGGCGTGGCCTCTGTGTAGTTTATCTTACCAAGCGAAGATAGGTAGTGGAGACATCATCTCGTTGACCTCCTTACGTACCTTAGCTATCTCAGCCTCGTTCTCTGGATCGCGGAGTACGCGGTCGATGAGCTCAACGATGTATGGCATCTTGTCCTCCTTGACTCCACGCGTCGTGATAGCGGGCGTACCCACACGGATACCCGAGGTCTGGAATGCAGAGCGTGAGTCAAAGGGTACCATATTCTTATTGACCGTAATGTCAGCACGTACGAGTGCGTTCTCAGCCACCTTACCCGTTAGGTCGGGGTACTTAGAGCGTAGGTCGATGAGGAGGCAGTGATTGTCCGTGCCGCCAGAGATACAGTTGTAGCCCATCTTGACAAAAGCCTCGCCAAGCGCCTTAGCATTCTTCATCACCTGCTTCTGATACTCCTTAAATGAAGGATCAAGAGCCTCACCAAAGGCAACAGCCTTAGCAGCGATGACATGCTCTAGCGGACCTCCCTGGATGCCGGGGAAGACAGCCGAGTTGAGTAGCTGAGACATCATCTTGACAGCGCCCTTAGGCGTCTTGAGACCCCAAGGATTCTCAAAGTCCTTACCCATGAGGATGATACCGCCACGAGGACCACGTAGAGTCTTGTGCGTCGTAGAGGTGACGATGTGAGCATACTTGACAGGGTTGTCAAGTAGGCCAGCAGCGATCAGACCAGCGGGGTGAGCCATATCAACCATAAAGATAGCACCAATCTCGTCAGCTACCTTGCGGAAGCGTGCGTAGTCCCACTCGCGGCAGTAAGCCGAGCCACCAGCGATGATGAGCTTAGGCTTGTGCTGGCGAGCTAGCTGCTCCATCTCATCGTAGTCGACCGTACCAGTCTCCTTGCTTACGTTGTAGCCGATGGGGTGGTAGAGCGTACCAGAGCTATTGACAGGCGAACCGTGTGAGAGGTGACCACCGTGGTCTAGGTTTAGCCCCATAAAAGTGTCGCCAGGCTTGAGACAGGTAAAGAGGACTGCCATGTTTGCCTGAGCACCAGAGTGTGGCTGCACGTTGGCATACTCAGCGCCAAAGAGCTTCTTGATACGCTCTATAGCTAGGTTCTCAGACTTGTCCACGACCTCGCAACCGCCGTAGTAACGCTTGCCAGGGTATCCCTCAGCGTACTTATTGGTCATACAGCTACCCATAGCCTGCATGACCTGGTCGCTGACGAAGTTCTCAGAGGCGATCAGCTCAATGCCCTTTTGCTGGCGCTGATGCTCCTGTTCAATCAGATCAAAGATTTCTTGGTCTCTTTTCATTCTATGTGAAATTAAATACGTTAGTCATCATACTTCGGGTGAGCTAAGCTCCCTACCCTCTAGTGCGAGCGGTAGCTCACACGATTCTCTCGCAAAGATAACAATAATATCTGAGTTAAGACAATCTTGTCTCTAGCAATCAGAGCAGATAAATTATCACCATGTATGCGAAGGTATCACTATAGGAATATATGGCCGAAGCCTTGCTACCTAGCACTACAAATCCATACTATAGCGACTCCTACATCTCCGTTGATGTCAATATCTCCCGAGGAATTTTCCCATAGCTCACGAGGAAATGAAAATTCTCCACGGAGGGGCGAAATAAAACTTCGGAAGAACGAAATGAAACTTCGGAAGAACGGAATAAAAGTTCGGAAGAATTTGTCCGTTTCTCGCTGTATATTCCAAGATTTTCACGGAGGAATTGCTCGATTTCCTCCACCTTTTGATTCCCTTCCGTACACTCATCCTATATTATCAGCCCTATGTGCGACCTTTAAGGGTTCTCCTAGATATGAGAGGAAATAATTACCTTTGCTCCGTCTAAGTGTAAACATAGTACGATATGAAACGAACCTATTGGACCCTCAGCCTGCTCTTTGCCTTGTCACTCCTTATGACGATGAGTTGCAGTGGCGAAGATCCTATCAAGGCAAAGCGTATCGCCATCGAGAACGGCACCTACAAGCCCAAACCAAAGCCGGAACCAGAGCCAAACCCCAATCCCAATCCAGAACCAAATCCTAACCCAGAGCCTAATCCAAACCCGAATCCTGAGCCCAACCCTAATCCCGATCCAAAGGAGCAGATGACGCTACAGGAGGTTACCTTCACCTTTGACGAGTGGGTCAAGCCAAAGGGAACCTACCAGCTACCCGTAGAGAAGAGTCTCTCTAAGCTACTCGATGGCGACCCCTACTGGATGTCTGCAAGCAATGTGGGGGCTGTCAAGGCTCTCTTAACCACTTACCCCGTACTGCCTCTCGCTAAGGGACGCTCAGGACAGGCTTTGGAGTTGACAACCATCAAGGCTTGGCCACTGCTTGGCAAAGGCATCATCGCTGGAGCTCTCTACTGCGGATCACTGGACGAGGGCATTATGGCCACCCGACCTCTAGAATCTACAAAGTTTGGCCAGTCCGTCTTTGCCATACCTCTTTCTATCAAAGGGTACTATCAGTGGCTCCCTGGCAAAGACTTGGTTGATGGGACGAAGAAGAACCAGGTGATCAAAGGACAAGACAAGGCTACCATCGCCTGCGTCTTTTACGACATCTCGCAAAACAATAGTTACCTCAATGGTAATACACTCTACAACGATTCACGTATCCTAGCAAAGGTGCAACTACACCCCACCCCTACGAAGGATGGCGCCTGGACACCCTTTGAGGGAAAGCTGGAGGTTGTCGCAGGAAAAGAGGCTGCCTACAAGCAGATAGACCTTCAGAAGGGCAAGTACCGCATGGCACTCATCTTCTCGTCGAGTGCTGATGGGGATAAGTTCAGAGGAGCCATCGGCAGTCGTCTACGCATTGATGACTTCACTGTGACACTCGGCATACCCACCAAGAAGTAACCCGCTACAGATATGACTACACGGCAACTACACCGAGGAGCTATCACGCTCCTACTGGCACTCCTCACGACTCCCCTCCTGTGGGCACAAGCTCCTCAGGAGAGCAACGATGACCTAGAGTTTGGCATCAAGGCTGGACTCAATGTCGGAGCTACCACGCCCCTACCCAAGCCGAAGGCGATCGACAAGATCTATACGTGGAATCCCCACATGAACATCGCCATCAAGGGATGGCTCTCCTACCACCTCCCCGACACTAAGGGGTGGCATCTAGACACGGGTCTAGAGATGGAGCGCAAGGGGATGTACGTCTGTACCCATGCCACTGATATGCGCATCAATATGGGCGAAGGTCAGGAAGCTGCGTGGGGACTCTTTACAGGCAATAACAGCACTGAGTTCATCAACTACTACCTCACGCTCCCGATGCTGGTCGCCTACCATACGACTAGTGACAAGTTTCGCATGCAGGTGGGCTTCTACCTCTCCTACCTGATGCAACAGAGCTTTAAGGTGACTCTTGATGGTGACGGCACGCTCAATGGAGAAGCCATCGCCCCAGACCATCTCGTCGACTACGACCTATCAGATCACTTCAACAAGCTAGATATGGGTGTACGGATAGGCTTCGACTACTTCTTTCATCAGCGCATCGGCTTGACCACACAGCTCAATATGAGCTTCGAGCCTGCTCTCAATAGGAGCTTTACGATGATGCCTTTCCCGCTCTACAACATCTACGCTTTTGCGGGCTTCGCCTACCGCATCTAAGCTACTAGCAGGAAGATTCCACACCGCTCTGAGTAGAGGCGGAAATAAAACGCACGACCGTGTAGCCCCCCCCCTTCCAGGGACTCACCGTCGTGCGTTCATCGTATCTACTGCAGCAACCTAAATAAAGCCCCCAACAACAATCAGCTCGGCTGTTTTAGGGAACAGCCTTCCTATGTGTGGCGGTGATTTCGTATCTTTGTTTTGGAAAAAGAGTAGCTATGAAGAAGAGTCCCCTCAATGATATTATAATCCGTGGTTGCCGTGTCAACAATCTCAAGGGCATAGACCTAGACATCCCCCGTGGGGAGCTGGTCGTCATCACGGGCGTGAGTGGCTCGGGCAAGAGTTCGCTCGCCTTTGACACGCTCTACGCTGAGGGGCAGCGTCGCTATGTGGATAGCCTGTCGTCGTATGCACGGCAGTTTCTCATGCGTATGAAGAAGCCTGAGTGTGACCAGATTAAGAACCTCCCGCCTGCGGTCGCTATCGAGCAGCGGGTGGTTAGTCGCAACCCCCGCTCTACTGTCGGCACTTCGTCAGAGATCGACGACTACCTGCGTGTCTTGATGGCTCGTGTGGGCAAGCTCTACTCGCCTATCAGTGGCGAACTGGTCAAGCGTCACACGGCTGCCGATGTGGTTGAGGCGGCTCATCAGATTCCGACCGATAGCAAGCTTTACATCCTAGCGGATCTCTATCCGCCTGAGGGGCGACGTCTCATCGAGCATCTGATGCTCCTACAGGGGCAGGGGTACAACCGTGTCCTCATTGACGATACGGTCTACCGTATTGAGGATGTGAGCAATAAGGAGCTACGTGAGGCGAAGCAGGTTCAGCTGATCGTGGATCGACTGACCGTCCGCACGGGCGACGATAGCTACGAGTCTCGCCTCGGGGACTCGGTCGAAATAGCGCTTTACGAGGGTCGGGAGACCTGCGCCCTCCGTTGGCAAGATAGCGAGGGCGCGTGGAGTAGCAAGGGCCGGCGCAACTTTAGCGCACGCTTTGAGGCAGATGGGCGGACCTTTACGGAACCTACGCCAGACCTCTTCAACTTCAACAGTCCTGCGGGTGCCTGCACCGTTTGCGGAGGCTTTGGCTCGATCCTCGGCATTGACCCTGAGCGGGTAATCCCCGACGACAGTCTCTCGCTCTACGAGGGGTGCGTGGATTGCTGGCGTGGAGCTAAGTCTTCCGAGTGGGCGAAAGCTTTCATCCATGAGGCGAAGCGCTTTGACTTTCCCATCCACACGCCCTACGCTGAGCTAACGCAGGAGCAGCGAGACCTGCTTTGGCACGGGCATGAAGGCGGGGGCTGGGGCAAAGGGACACTCTACGGCATTGACGATTACTTCGCCATGCTCCAGAAGGACATTTACAAGATCCAGAACCGTGTTCGTCTGGCGCACTATCGGGGCAAGAGCGAGTGCTACGCCTGCCACGGCGGTAGGCTCAAGGAGGATGCCCTGCTCTTTACCTATATGGGCAAGAACTTTCACCAGATCGGGCAAATGTCGATCCGTGAGGCATTGACCTTCTTTGCCCAAGAGCTGGAGGACCCCGAGGAGGCTAAGATAGCGGAGCGTCCGCTCAAAGAGATCCGCAACCGACTCCGCACGCTAGACGGCGTGGGGCTCGGCTACCTGACCCTAGACAGACGCTCTAACACGCTCTCGGGCGGTGAGAGCCAGCGCATCAACCTAGCGACACGTCTGGGCAACAGCCTTGTCGGCTCGATGTACATACTGGATGAGCCGAGCATCGGACTGCACGACCGCGACACCGATCGGCTGATCTCGGTCATCAAGGAGCTACGTGATCAGGGCAACACGGTAATCGTCGTGGAGCATGACGAGCTGACGATACGTGCGGCCGACTACCTGATTGATATGGGGCTTGATGCGGGTCGTCTCGGTGGCGAGGTGATCTACCACGGCAAGCCGAGCGACATAACAGCCGAGACTCCTGGCTACACGGCGGCTTATCTGACGGGGCGCGAGGAGATACCTGTACCCAAGTATCGTCGCCCGGTGAAGCGCAAGCTAACGATGCACCGTGTGCATAAGAACAATCTGAAAGGCTTCGACGTGGACATCCCGCTCTTTAACATGACGGTGGTCACGGGCGTGAGCGGTTCGGGCAAGAGTACCCTCATCTCCGACCTTCTTGTGGAGGAGCTACAGCGCATCATCAATGCACGTCCTCGAGAGACGCAGAGCCGTATGCTGACGGGCGACGTTGACCTCGTGGAGCAGGTCCTTTACGTGGACCAAAACAGCGTGGGGCGTAGCACGCGCTCCAATCCGGTTACCTATATAGATGCGTTTACACCGATCCGCGAACTGTACGCTGACCAACCTTTGGCAAAGCAGATGGGCTACAAGCCTTACTTCTTCTCCTTTAATAAGGAGGGCGGACGCTGCGAAGTGTGCAAGGGCGATGGTGTCGTCGAGGTGCCGATGCAGTTTATGACGGACATAACGCTGGTCTGCGATGCGTGCGAGGGGAAACGCTTTCAGAAGAACATCCTCGAGGTGACCTACCACGGGGTCAACATTTACGACCTACTGGAGATGACGGTGGACCAAGCGATAGAGTTCTTTACCAAGTACCCAGCAGACCAGACCACTTCGATCATTCGTCTCCTCGAGGGGTTGCAGCGTGTCGGGCTAGGCTACCTACAGCTAGGGCAAAACAGCTCGACGCTCTCGGGCGGTGAGAACCAGCGTCTCAAGCTCGCCTACTACCTCGGTCGTGACCACGAGCCGCACACGCTCTTTGTCTTCGATGAGCCGACCACGGGGCTGCACTTTCACGATATATCCACGCTCCTAGCCGCTTTCCGAGACTTGATCGACCAGGGGCACTCGGTGCTGATCATCGAGCACAATATGGAGGTGATCAAGAGCGCCGACTACATCATCGACCTAGGGCCCGATGGGGGCGACAAGGGTGGACAGCTCGTAGTGGCGGGCACACCCGAAGAGGTGGCCGCCTGCCCCGACTCGATCACGGGTCACTATCTCAAGGAGAAGCTCACACCTCGCAAAGCGTAAGATCGTATGGACAGTAAGAAGCTCTACTACTCCCACCGAGAGGTGTCTGAGGCGCTCCAAGAGAGTCAGTCTACGGTGCGCTACTGGGTTGAGACCTTTGCCGTGCAGGTGCGTCGCAGTAGCACGGGACGACTCAAGTACTCGCAAGATAATCTGCGCGAATTGCAACTAATCCGTCACCTACTGCGAGAGTCTAACCTGACGATTGACGGTGCCAAGGCAACTCTCCGACACAATCCCCAAGAGGCGGAGCAACGTGCCGAGGCGATCGCCCAGCTCAAAGCGGTGCGCGACGAACTTGTCGAGCTTCGTCAGCTCATTGAGCAGATCGAGCGCTACACTTCCGCCAGCGAAGTGCGTGACCGCCTCCGCCAAGAGGGACTACTCTAGCTCCTTTTCTAGCTCTCCTCCCTTACTTTAGGGGGTTGTGGAGACGAGGCGTATGCTTTTTTTTTGGTACTTTTGATGCCATAACTACCTAAGAGACTATTTATCCCGTGGCTAAGAAAGAGATCGCCGAGACCCCGATGATGCGGCAGTACTTGCAGTTCAAGAAGAAGCATCCCGATGCTATCTTGCTCTTTCGTGTGGGCGACTTCTACGAGACCTTTTCCGACGATGCCATCGAGGCGTCCAAGATCCTCGGCATCACGCTCACCAAGCGTGCCAACGGAGCGGCGCAACATGTCGAGCTGGCGGGCTTTCCCCACCATGCGCTCGACACTTACCTGCCTAAGCTGGTGCGGGCGGGCAAACGGGTGGCTATCTGTGATCAGCTCGAGGATCCGAAGCTAACCAATAAGTTGGTCAAGCGAGGCATCACCGAGATCGTAACCCCTGGCGTGGTCACCACGGACAATGTTCTCCAGAGCAAGCAAAACAACTTCCTCGCAGCCGTTTACCCCGAAGCTAAAGGGGAGAACCTCTACGGCTTAGCACTGCTCGACCTCTCGACGGGAGAGTTTTACGCCAGCGAGTGCACCGATCAGGTACTCGCCAAGCTCACCTCGGGCTACAACCCCAAGGAAATCCTCATCGAGCGCAAGCATCGGGACCGTCTGCAGCGCCTTCTCCAGCCCGAGGGACATCTCTCGGACTACGACGACTGGATTTTCTCCGAGAGCAACAACCGTGAGCGTCTCCTGCAGCACTTCGGCACGCTCTCGCTCAAGGGCTTCGGCATCGACACCCTCCCGCTAGCGATCACCGCCGCAGGGGCCGTGCTTCACTACCTTGATATGACGAAGCACACCGAGATCGGGCACATCACCCGCATCGTCCGCATTGACGAGCAGCGACATGTGCGCATCGACGGCTTTACGGCTCACAGTCTGGAGCTCACCACCCCAATGAATGCGGGCGGCACCACGCTCCGTCAGATCCTGGATCAAACGGTCACGCCGATGGGTGCTCGTCTATTGGATCAGTGGATAGCTTTCCCGCTAAAAGAGCTCCAAGCGATCCAACAGCGCCAAAGCATTGTCGCAAACCTTGTGGACAATCCTCAGCTACGCACCAAGCTCACCGACCAGATGAAGGAGATAGGCGACCTGCAGCGCCTCGTGGGACGTGTCGCCATGGGTCGTATCACCCCTCGCGAAGTGGTTCGCCTCGGACTCTCCATCGCTCTCATCGCACCCATACGCCAGCTCGCTCTAGACGAAGGCGAGGAGACCCTGACAGCACTCTGCTCGCTACTCGATCCCTGCACCCAGCTGTGCCAACAAATCACCTATCAGCTCAACCCCGAGGCACCGCAGCAGATCGGCAAGGGGATGACCATCGCCGAGGGCTTTTGCGAAGAGCTAGACCAGCTACGGCGCTTGCTCAAGTCGGGCAAGCAATACCTCGACGACCTCCTCGCTCGTGAGACAGAGCACACCGGCATCGCCAGTCTCAAGATTGGCTTCAACAATGTCTTCGGCTATTATCTCGAGGTGCGCAATACCTACAAGGAGCAAGTGCCCGAAGAGTGGATTCGCAAGCAAACCCTCGTCAATGCGGAGCGCTACATTACCCAAGAACTAAAGGAGTACGAGGAGAAGATTCTCGGAGCCGAAGATCGTATCTTAGCTCTAGAGCAAGAGCTCTTTGCGAAGCTCATTGGGACGCTCCAGCAGTTTGCCAACCAACTCCTACAGGATGCTCAGATCTTAGCGCAGCTCGATGTCCTCGCCTCGCTAGCCGCTGTTGCCGAGGCGTATGACTACTGTCGCCCCACGCTCAACGAGGGGTACGACCTAGAGATCGTTGACGGACGCCACCCAGTCATCGAGCGAACCCTTCCCGCTGGACAACCTTACATCCCCAACGATGTGAAGCTCTCCCCCATCGACTGCCAAATCATGATCATCACCGGCCCGAACATGAGCGGTAAGAGTGCCCTGCTCCGCCAGACGGCGCTCATCGTGATCATGGCTCAGATGGGAAGCTTCGTCCCCGCCACCTCAGCCACCATCGGCATCGTTGACTCGGTCTACACTCGTGTGGGCGCTTCGGACAATATCGCCGTAGGCGAGTCCACCTTTATGGTTGAGATGCAAGAGGCCGCCAGCATCCTTAACAACTTGACGCCTCGTAGCTTGATCCTCTTTGACGAGCTGGGGCGTGGCACCAGTACTTTCGACGGGGTCTCCATAGCGTGGGCCATTGTCGAGTACCTGCACAGCACGACGCAAGGACGAGCCAAGACGCTCTTCGCCACGCACTACCACGAGCTCAACGAACTAGCCGACCACCTCGAGCGGGTCCAGTGCTACAACGTCTCAGCTCGTGAGATCGATGGCGAGATGCTCTTCCTCCGCAAGCTAGTCCCTGGAGGCTCTGCACACAGCTTCGGTATACAGGTAGCGAAGTTGGCCGGTATGCCCACCTGGATCGTCGCGCGAGCAGGCGAAGTGCTCCAGCACCTAGAGGCTTACCGCACCGAAAGCGAGCAAGGCTCCGACTCCGCTACGCCCAGCACGTCCCAGAGCGGAGGCATGCAAATGTCTATCTTCCAATTAGACGACCCCGTCCTCACAGCAGTCCGCACCAAGATCAACGAGCTAGACATCAACAACCTCACGCCTCTAGACGCTCTCAAGCAACTCAACGCCCTCAAGCAGATGCTCAACAACTGACGAGTAGCGACACTTTATCATCAAGACACCTCTCAGTACTCGTAGTTATCTATAAGGACTGAGTGTGTGTCACACAAAAAAGACGACGGACGCACAACTTTAGGCATCCGTCGTCTATTTAGAGACTGTTGACTTGTCTCTTCGCTTTTATCTAGTCAACATATAAACCGTCTAGTTCGTAGCGCTAGCTGGCGTTTTGAACTCAACTAAAGTTGGATCTGCAGTTAATCCTAGCTCCTTGTCCCACCCGAATATGATCAAGACATAGTCTCGCTTAGGCTGTAAGGTAAAGTCCTTCATCTCAAACTCATGTACCCCAGTCTTGAATACATCAGGCACAGGGTTCTGCTGGAGAGAGCTCTGAACTAGTCTTAGGCACATCATATCTATAGGGGGAACACCATCTATAAGCCTATTCTCATCTTTAGCCGTCCTATAGAAGTCCACATATCTCTTGGACTGAACTGCAAAATAATAAGGCTTAGTTTGATCAGATGGTATAATCTTAACGGTGGTTGGCATAGCACCAGCTGTAATCCCTTCTACCTTGAAAGTGAGATCTACCTTGGGAGTACGAGGCTTTGTCTGTAGCTTGTACTCAAACACCTTGGTTAGCTCCTTGCCATCTTGATCCATACCATAGATTCTTACTACGATAGTATGGTCAGCTGGATAAGGATAGTCAGACCCTGAGATAGAGCCTAGATTAAAACTCTTTGTCCCCTGGTAGCTGTCGTTCTTTACCGCTTCTCTATATGCATCAGAGCCTGGCTCGCCACCAGAGAGGGCTTTCCACCACTCGCGATTTGCGTTAGGTTGAGACTCTCTATTTTCAATGATACGCTCGTAACCCTCTTCCGTACCCGCATTGACAGCGTAGCGCATGTTGGGATCTTTTGGCGTAATCGTGACGAAAATGTTGATAGGAGTAATGTCCTGCGTTTCCACGGTAAAGTCTTCCATCGGAGTCTGTTTTTGTTCTTTGATGGTGACCTTGCATGTAGCAGAGACCCCGTCCACCTCTGCGAGGATGGTTGTCTCACCCTTGGCAACGGCTGTGACTACCCCCTTGTCTGAGACCGTAGCGAGCTCAGTATTGAGACTGCGGAAGGAAACCTTCTTGTTTAGATTCGGTTGCTGAGTCACCTTTAGCTCCAAGGTCTCCCCAACTGTCATCTCCTTTTCATTGGGAGTGATGCTGAGACTCTCAACTTTCTTTTCTTGTGGTTTGTCCTCGTTACACCCCACGAGAGCGAGTAGTGGGAGTATCAGGAGCAGGCAGTAAATCTTACTTTTCATACAGATGTCTTTTATATGTTTATATGAATGGTTGTGACCCGCATATCGCAAGTCGCCTGCAAATGTAGTGAAAAACGTCCAATCCTTCTTGCTTGCAGATTAACCGCCCCAAGGGTTGACATATGAGAACTCTGTATTCGAGAGCTATGCGGGGACGACAAGTATGGGGTATATGCCTAGAGGCTCGCTACGGAGCGCTAGCGTCTGATGGCTTTTTCGTATCTTTGAGGTGCCTATTATTCTGACACCTCACATCGTATGGACGACTCTAACACATTTACCTCCGAAGACCTCAGCTACCTTGCTGAGCGGGGCATCTCCGCTGGAGAAGCGGAGCGACAGCTCAAGCTACTTATCGATGGGACACCTTATCTAGTCATCGTCGACTCGGCAAAGCTTGAGCGGGGCATCATGCGCCTAGCAACTGACGAGATGCCCTACTACCTAGACTTATGGCACGACTACCTGCAGAAACCTGGAGCCGATGTCATCAAGTTTGTACCCGCCTCGGGAGCTGCGAGTCGCATGTTTAAGTCGCTCTATGGGCTACCCAAGGAGCAGCAGATCTCGCACGATGAGTTGACCCCAGACCAACAGACGTTTGTGGATCATCTAGAGTCGTTTGCCTTCTATGAGAAACTGAGCGAGACCTGCCTGCGCAACAATTGGCGTACCATGAGCAAGCTGATGGAGAGTGAGCAGTACGGCACCATCATTGACAACCTTCTCGACCCGCACGGCATGGGCTACGGGTCGTTGCCGAAGGGGATGCTCCTCTTCCACGATTACCCCAACGGCACCAAGCGCACCCCTATTGAGGAGCATATGGTCGAGGGTGCGCTCTATACACAAAACATTCACGGAGATGTGCGGTTGCACTTCACCGTATCGCCTGAGCATCTGGAGGCCTTTCGCTCTCTAGTCGATCGACGCATCCAGAGCTTCGAGGATCTGTTTGGCTGTCGCTATCATGTGACCTATAGTATTCAGGAGCGCAGCACCGACACGATCGCTCTAGACCTAGAGCGTGGCACGCCCTTCCGCCGTGCTGACGGTACGCTACTCCTGCGCCCTGGTGGGCACGGTACGCTCATTGGCAATCTTGGTCGGCTGGACGCTTCAGTCGTTTTCATCAAAAACATTGACAACGTCACGCCCGACCACCTGAAGAGCAATACAGTCCTCTACAAAAAGCTCCTCGGCGGTATCCTCCTGGCGGTACGCGACCGCATCTTCGGCTATCTGCAACAGCTCAAGCGCTCGAAGGTGAGCAAGGCGCTGACGGAGGAGGTTTTGACCTTCCTCGATGAGACGCTCTGCATAAAGATCCCGCACGCTGAGCTACTCAGCGAGGAGGAGCTGATACCTAAGTTGGTGGCTAAGCTGGATCGCCCGATACGTGTCTGCGGTATGGTACGCAACGAGGGCGAGCCGGGCGGTGGACCCTACCTAGTACGCGAAGCGGACGGCACGACCTCGCTACAAATCCTAGAGAGCGTGCAGGTAGACAAGAACAATCCAGAGGCTCTTGAGATGATGCGCGAGGGGACCCACTTCAATCCGGTCGACCTTTGCTGTTACATACGAGACTACGAGGGGAACCCCTTTGACCTCCACAAGTATGTCAATCCGCAGACTGCTTTCATCAGTGAGAAGAGCGTCGAGGGGCGCCCACTCAAAGCGCTGGAGCACCCTGGACTTTGGAATGGAGCAATGCACGACTGGAATACGATCTTCGTCGAGGTGCCGAGCGATACCTTTACCCCGGTCAAGACGGTCCTAGACTTGCTCCGTCCTGAGCACCAACCGCTTGCCGACTAATCCCTGACCCATTAGAACAAAGAACAAACAATCATATATATGCCAACAAACAGTCCTATCAATCAGCGTATCGAGGCGCTCCGCCAAGCGATGCGCACGCATCATATAGATGCTTACATCATACCTAGTGGCGACGCTCATCTGAGCGAGTACACCCCCGAGCGGTGGAAGTCGCGCACCTGGATCAGTGGCTTCACCGGCTCTGCCGGCACAGCGCTTGTGACGCTAGACAAGTCCTTCATGTGGACCGACTCACGCTACTATCTACAAGCAACGAACGAGCTACAAGGTAGCGAGATGACACTACAGCGTGGCGACGATCCTGACACGCCTACGATCCAGCAGTATCTCTCTGCACATCTGAGCAAAGGTGCTGTCGTCGGTGTCGACGGAGCCTGCTACTCTATGGCTGAATACGCGCCGCTTGCCCAGTCGCTAGCGAACCACGGCATCAAGCTAGTCTCCCAGTATGACCTCATCGAGGAGGTGTGGAGCGACAGACCTGGCGTGCCGACCAATACGTTCTACCTACAGGATGTCAAGTTCTCAGGCGAGCGCACCCGTGACCGTCTGCAGCGTATCCGCGAGTCTTACCAGAGCTATGGCGCCGAGGCGGTCGCTATCACGATGGTTGACGAACTCTGCTGGAGCTTTAACATCAGGGGCAACGATGTCTCTTACAATCCTGTCGGCATCGCCTTTGGCTTTATCGACAATGAGCACGCTTATCTCTTTGCATTGCCTGAGAAAACGGTCTTCGAGCTACGTCAGATCCTCAATGGTGAGGGCGTAGAGGTTCGCGACTACGACACCTTCTACGACTTTCTGAGCAAGCTACCACAGGGACTCAAGGTGATGGTTGATCCTAAGCGCACGACAGAACGTGTTCGTGAGGAGCTGGGCGAGCGTCCAGTCATCACAGGCGACTCAGTCATATCGCACCTCAAGTCGATCAAGAATGAGACAGAGATAGCTGGCATCCACCGTGCTATGCACCGTGATGGTGTCGCCCTGACTCGCTTCTTCATCTGGCTCGAGCAGGCTCTCAAGAATGGCGAGCACGTCGACGAGTACTCAGCAGGCGAGACGCTCCAGCAGTTCCGCGCGAAGCAAGAGTTTTACGTCAGTGACAGCTTTGGCGTCATCTGCGGTTACGAAGCCCATGGAGCTATCGTGCACTACTCCGCCACACCCGAGAGTGCCTACAAGCTAGAGCCCAAGGGCATGCTCCTACTGGACAGTGGGGGGCAGTACATTGATGGTACGACAGACATCACCCGCACGATCGCTCTCGGTCCCGTCACCGATCAGCAGCGGACAGACTTCACGCTGGTGCTCAAGGGACACATAGCAATCGCTACGGCACACTTCCCCAAGGGAACCCGTGGCAACCAGCTAGACATACTAGCCCGCAAGGCGCTTTGGGATAGGGGTCTCTCTTATGGTCACGGCACGGGACACGGTGTCGGTGTCTTCCTAAATGTACACGAGGGACCGCAAAACATTCGCACGGACAATAACCCAACGCCGATGCACCTGCACACTTTCACTAGCAATGAGCCTGGTCTCTATCGTGCGAACCAGCACGGTATCCGCATCGAGAACTTGATCCTGACGGTCGAGAAGGAGCAGACCGAGTTCGGCACCTTCTACGGCTTTGAGACTATGACGCTCTGCTTCCTAGACAATGCGCTTGTAGAGAAGTCGCTCTTGACCGACAAGGAGATAGCTTGGTACAACGGTTATCAGGAACATGTCTACCAGGAGCTCTCTCCCCTACTCACCCCTGAGGAGGCTCAGTGGCTACGCAATAAGACCTTACCTCTCTAATCCTATGGCATACGAATATCCAGCAGGAAGCATCATCCCCGTGCGGGGCTTTACGCCTCAGCTCGGGGAGGGCATCTTCGTCGCCGAGGGGGCTCGCATCATCGGTGATGTGGTCATTGGCGAGGGCAGTAGCGTATGGTTCAACGCAGTCTTACGTGGCGATGTCAGTAGCATCCGCATTGGCAAGCATGTCAACATACAGGACGGCTGTACGCTCCATACGCTCCACGGGCGCTCCGTGTGCGACCTAGGCGACTACGTCTCACTCGGACACAACGTCATCCTACACGGTGCCAAGGTGGGTGCCTATGCACTCATCGGCATGGGCGCTGTCGTCATGGACAATGCGGAGGTTGGTGAGGGCGCTATCGTAGCAGCTGGGGCGGTCGTCCTGGCCAATACGATCATCCCGCCCTACACGATGTACGCTGGCACGCCCGCCAAGTATATCAAGGATGTGCCTCCCGAGCAAAGTCAAGAGCTCAACAAGCGCATAGCTCACGACTACGGCATGTATGCCGACTGGTTTATGAATCCTGAGAAGTACTCTGAGGGTTCGCACGAATAGCATTTTATATCTCAACCTATACCTCATATTATGAAGTTTTTTATTGATACAGCCAATCTCGAAGATATCCGCACGGCCGAAGCGCTCGGTGTCCTCGATGGCGTCACGACCAACCCCTCACTCATGGCTAAGGAAGGCATCGCTGGCGATGCTGCTTGCCGTGAGCACTACCTCAAGATCTGCAATATCGTAGACGGCGACGTGAGCGCCGAGGTGCTCAGCACAACCTACGACAAGATGCTCCCCGAGGCTCGCGAGCTAGCGGCCCTCCACAAGAACATTGTGGTCAAGGTGCCCTGCACCGAAGACGGCATCAAGACTATCTGCCAGCTCACCAAGGAGGGCATACGGACGAACTGTACGCTCATCTTCAACCTCGGTCAGGCTGTCCTAGCGGCCAAGGCGGGGGCTACCTACGTCTCTCCCTTTGTGGGTCGTCTTGACGACATCAGCTCGGACGGTGTCTCGCTCATTGCCGACATCGTAGAGACCTTCGAGACCTATGGCTTTAACACGCAAGTGCTCGCAGCTAGCATCCGTCACACCCAGCACATCATCGACTGTATGCGTGTCGGTGCTGACGTAGCCACCTGCCCGCTCAAGGCTATCCTCGGACTGCTCAAGCACCCGCTCACCGATAGCGGTCTCGCAGCCTTCATAGCCGACCAAGAGCGCGTCGCTAAGCAAGGCAAGTAGAGCTACTCCAAGCTTCGCATAAACATTACTGTCAGATAAAAAGGTGTAGCATACTTCAGGGTAAAATGTTTGTTGTTTCTTTGCGCAACCTGAGTAGATAGACAATGCAAAGGTAATATAGACGACAGTTGAGACTGCACTCTAGTGTACTCAAGATACGTCTATAACCTAGACACAGCTTAAGAGTCTACCAAGATGAGCGACATAACAACTAGACAAAATCTGTAAGACACAAAGTCTATACCCCAACCCTACAGTTCATTACGAGCAAGAATGACACACCACCTTTCGTTAATCTTTGGGAAGGGCTTTCTTATTTCATCGGACAGCAATAACGCGTAAACGAGCGAGCCACCCTCTCTAGCTAGAGAAGGTGGCTCGCGTGTTTAGAAGTTAGAGAAAAGAGGTTAGAGAGAAGGTTGCTTCCAGTAGCACTAGGAGCACTAGTCTCTCTAGCTAAAAACCAAACTCCCGAAGGATTGTGACATCGCACAGTCCCTCGGGAGTATAGTATTTGGGGGTCGTCTTTACTTGACCAGCTTCTGGGTCGTTGTACCCTCGGCCGTTGTGACGACAGCTACGTAAGCGCCAGCTGGGAGTTGAGATACGTCTAGCATACCAGCTAGCTCAGCTCCGCTAAACTCAGCAACAGCTACACCCTGCAGGTTGAAGAGCTGTACACGTAGCACCTCATCAGGATTGGAGAGCTGTAGAGTCTCAGCAAAGTGGACTGGGTAAAGCTTAGGAGCCACCTGTGTGATCTGCTCGAGGGGGCGCAACTCGTTAGGATAGTCAGCATAGATTACCTCAACGTAGTACTTGTCGGAATCCTTACCCTCAGCATCCTTGTATTTCAAGGTCTCAGGAGAGAGGAGCTCGTCTTTAACTGGATTTCCGTTGCGATAGACTTTGTAGCCCTTGACGGCTGGGAAAGGTACAGGCAGCTTACCTCTCGTGAAGGCTCTACTAGTCGTCCCATCCTGCATATCAGGATTGTCAGAGACCACAAGCTCGAGAGCTTGATAACCCAGCATATCAGCACTGTAATGCCCACCACGATAAGTCTCAAAGGAATTATTGCCAGAAACCTCAAACTTAATCAAGCATCCATCAGTATTGATATGCCCATCCTTAGAGCGTGTGTCAATGTACACTACTCCCTCATCGTTTTGACTTGGACAAATGAAGCCCACCTCAAGGTTGTAGGCATCATCTAGAGGAATGGGTTGATTAAGCTGTAGAGACATCCACTCCTTTTTCTTTGCAGTGCCTTGAGGCACTATTACAGGCGTATCATAAAATGGGCGAGCCGAACCATAGACCTTCTGAAGAGCATAAAATCTTAGAGCCTTATTGTAATCCACCTTGCCATCAGCCTTTAGTGGGGTATCCATAGCAGGAACGAAATTGATCTGATGAATATAAAGCTTCTGACCTCCAAGGGGCGACTGACCAAGACGATATAGGTCATACATAAATACTCGATGGATCTTCAACTCTTGAAAACTGAGTCCGTTAGTGCCATGAGAAGTTTTGTACAGTTTAGCTCTCTCACGAGTTTCAACCTTAGAGACGATCTGGGTGTTATATGGTTTTTTCCACCTCAGCTCCACTCCTGAAGATTTTTTAGATACTTTAGGCTCTACACGACTCACGAGTTCACCTAGGTAAACGCTCCGATAAGCCGCAGGCGTAGTCACATCCTTGTCTTCAATTTTATAGCTAGCCTCTACCTTATAGGTCACTTGTCCAGCTTGTATATCCTTCTCACTGAGGGCGTCCTCATAGGATGTCGTCGTAAGCTGAGACGTCACTAACTTATTGTTGCGGTATAAATTATAGGTTATTGCATACCCCTGAACATGAGGAGGCACAGCATCCCACTCGAGCTTTACAGTCTTAGGATTGCTGATAGTGGCACGCAGCTCCTTGACTAGTCCGAGAGGCTTCCAGTCGCCATTCCACATTCCATTGACTTCTCTCCGCCCAGTACCCTTAGGATCAAGCCACTTAGCCATATACCAAGTATCGCCTTTCTCCTTGTACTGATCAAAGTGATAGTACATACGACCATATACACCATCCTTAGGGCAAATCCCAGGGTTTCCTCCAGAAAGGGTACCTATCTGATTGCCACGATCATTATATAGTGGCGATCCAGAGGAGCCTCCCTCTGTATTTCCCTTTGTAAAGTGAAACTGGAAGTGGGCATCCTTTCCACCTCGATTTGGGAAATTTTCATTCCAGGTTCCGATTGACACATTACCATCGAAGAGAGACACCTTGAGCGCATCTCCTGCGGGGTGGTGTAGACCAGCGCCCTTTTGCCAAACCTTTTTCGTAGCATCCCAGCCAGAGTAGTAGACTCGATACTCAGGGGGAATCATCCCTTTGAGCTCTAGGAGTAGACCATCAGAAGCTCCTACGATCGGTATAAAAGACTTCAAATTAGCACCCACCATAGAGCATAGCGTTTGTGTAGCACGATCTCCACTAGAGCAGCGAGGCTTCTCGTAGTGAAATCCAAAAATCCACTGATCCAAAGCGTATGGACCAAGGTCATATTTATCAGTCAGAGATGCACAGTGTGCTGCAGAGATAATATATGGCTTAAGGTCTCCCTCGACGTTGTTAATAAGGTTCCCAGAGCACATTCCGACTCCTCTCCCAATAGGCATCAGCATTGCTACGGAACTCGCCTTTTGGTCTTGATAATCATCACCCTCAGGGCAGTTTGCATTGATTTGACAGAAGCTTCTAAGACTGGGGTCAGAGTTATCCTCATTACCTTGATATATATCTAGACCATCTTGTCCCTGAGCAGCTTGCATCACGGGGATATAGAGATAAGCGACACTAGAGATCTGTATTGAAGGCATCTCTACGCCTTGCGGTCTCTCATAGTCTAGGATCAGTCTATTACCAGCTAAAGGCTCTGTAGCAAAGGCTCCATGACGTGGATGCGTTGCCTCTGTATAGGCACCTAGGAGCTGACGTCCACTAGGTGTGTAGATAAAGAGGCGCCCCCCCTTTGGTATATAGAAGTCATCGTAGTATAGACCTATACCCGCAGGAGTGCCTTCGAGCGTTATGTCAAGACGATAGACTTGCGTGCCGTTTTCGTTTAGCACGAGATGAGCCTCCTGAGCGAAGTCAACCTTATAGTCGACAAGATGCCCCACATTCAGAGGACGACCATCACGAGGAGCAGCCCAAGCGTCCTGTAGCTCTAAGTCTGCAGGGTTAAAGGCAAGAGGTACCATATGCGTCTCTAAGGCTGAAGAGCGTAGAGAGGTCTCAGCATCGATAGCTAGAGGGGAACCTCCAAATGACTGCTGGGCGTAGACCGAGATGGAGGCGAGAGTCATAATAGCCCCCACCAGCAAGAGTCTATTGAAAGCATTCAGTTTTAATGTCATAAGTCTTATCTTGAGATTTATTTAGATGGTTAATGGGTTAGGATAAACCGATATGTGGCGCAAGTTACAAAAAAGTTTGCACCCGACAAAAGGCACAGAGGGCACGAGCCGAGCTGACGCATCATATCTTTGTATGCTCCTAACTACGGTTGACAACAACTCTAGGACATATGGACTGAGTCTGGTTGCGTAGCGCTATAGACTCATACACCTTCACTAAATCCGAATAGCTCACGAGGAATTTCCGCAACAACTCACTAGGAAATGGAAACTCTCCACGGAGCCGAGAAATAAACGTTCGGAAGAATGGAATGATACTTCGGAAGAAAGATTTCGAAGTTCCGAAGAATTTTTCCGTTCCTCGGTGCAGAATGAAAATTCCCCACCGAGGAAATCGCAAATTCCTCGGTGGGGTGGCTTGGAGGGTAGAAATTAGAGATTAGAAATTAGAGGTTAGAGCGAGATGGGTAACGAGGAGCCTATCAGCCTTCACGCTTTATCTCAATGAGATATGGCTGTCCAAAACCTGTATAAGCCTGCAGTTCGAAGGTCGCTGGGCCACCCGCTGCGACCGTGAAGGTCTTCGCAAGGTCATCAATCGTGATACCCTCTGGATTACCACTCACATTGAGTCCGAAGTTGCAATCACCGAGATCGCCCTCACGAACGACGTTTCCATCAAAGTCTGTAATATACATCGTCCCTATCACTTTACCAGTCCCGCCCTTCGAGGTGAACTGACTTGGCTCGGCTTTGAAAGAGAATCTCCATCCGCCACGCATTATGAGGATGGTCTGCTTACAGCCTTTACCCTTGCCACTGATGACCTCAGCTTCAATCTTAAAGGTCTTAGAGTCAATACCCTCTCGGACTAAAAACTCATTGGGTCGATACACACAGGGCGCTATCTCAGATGAATACTTCTCAAAGTGTAGCGTAAACTCTGAGTTCTCCAGCGGGGTCTCATGGAGTAGTTCGCCGCTGGGAGATAGTTCTTGTAGCACTCCATAAACCTTCCCATAGCCTCCATCGCCTGAGAAGGAGTTGGGCGTGGCCGTAAACTTGGCCTTGAAGGTGTTCTCTTGTGGCTCCTGAGGAGTCGGTGGCTCACTGTGACTGCAAGAGGTGGCTAGCAGCAAAAGCGCAAGAAGAGAAGCTGCGCATCTCATGTAGGTAATGGGCTTCATCATTGTTATAGGGTTTTAGTTTGTGGATATCTAGTGTCAAGGTTATTACGCCTACAAATATATATAAATCATTCATAGAGCGCTACGTCTTTCGCATGAATCAGTCTAGGTGATGAGCGGAGTGGCTGATTGCACGAATTCACTACCTTTGCAGTGGTGAGACTGTCATAGGACAGTCGCACCCTCCAGCTCAGCAGATCCTATGGCACAAGAGCTACATGACCAGACTACCGATGTGCGCACGATGCCATCGTCTCGCACGCAGCGTATCGCTCGCAATACGCTCTTTCTCTTCGTGCGTATGGCGGTGGTCACCCTACTCTCCCTCTATATTTCTAGGGAGCTCCTAGCAGCGCTCGGGGTAGAGGACTTTGGGGTCTATCAGGTGGTGGGGAGCTTGGTGACCGCCTTTGGCTTTGTCAATGGGGCGATGGTCGCCGCCACACAGCGCTTCTACTCCTACGAGCTGGGACGGGGCAACGACTCAGGCGTGGGGCGCATCTACAGTGTCTCGATCGTGGCGCAGCTACTACTGATCCTACTCATCTGCGCCGTGGCGATCCCCTTCGGTCTATGGTACGTGCCGAGCCATCTGGTGGCTCCGCCTGAGCGACTGACGGTGGCGCTGTGGATCTACTTTATCTCCCTGGGCACCTTCGTGGTCAACATGCTGCTCACCCCGTTTCAAAGCCTTATAGTCTCTCACGAGCGGATGAATCTCTTTGCCCTGCTCAGCATCGTGGACATCTCGCTACGACTAGGTGCCGTGCTACTCCTGAAGGCATACGCTGACGACAAGCTCCTCCTCTACCCTATCCTGCTCCTTGTCGTCAGTGGCGTGATGGCGCTCTGCTACGTGGGGTGCACGCGTAGGCTCTTTCGTCAGGTACACTTTCGCTGGGTACGGGACAGGTCGGCTTACCGAGAGATACTCTCCTACTCGGGGTGGAACCTCTTTGGCAATCTCGCTGCCGTGGCGCAAACTCAGGGAATTAATATTGTCTACAACTACTTCTTCGGACCAGTTCTAAATGCAGCTTTTGGTATTGTCAACTCGGTGCGAGGTGCGCTCATCACCTTTGCCAACAACTACCAGATGGCCGCCAATCCGCAGATTATCAAGTCGTACGCTGCTGAGGAGTATGGCTACCTGCACAAGCTCATCTGCGCCAGTGCTAAGATCTCCTACCTGCTGATGCTCTGCGTAGTTATTCCCTTTGCGCTAGACATAGACCTACTGCTCCGTCTGTGGCTTGTCAAGCCTCCTGCCTATGCGAGCCTACTGCTCCAGTTGACGCTCGTCGTACTGCTCATAGAGAGTCTCTCAGGTGCACTTATGACAGGAGTACAAGCGACGGGGCGTGTCCGCACTTACCAGGTAATCGTAGGTAGTATGATTATTATGATCCTGCCACTCTCGATGCTCGCTTTCTGGTTGGGCGCCCCTCCTGAGTACTCTATATACATTAATATATTAGTATCTATAGCGTGCCTAGCGGTACGACTTAGACTCTCTTACAAATATCACGCTCTAGGCGTGGGCTACTACCTAAAGCGGGTGGTGCTACCTATCTTGCCACCGACCATAATTATGGTACTAGGAGCTTACCTCTATCGGCACCTACTCCCCTACGTAGGCTCTATCTGGGGACTACTGGTGGCGTCTATCTTGCTTGGCGGATTGTGTGTCGTGGTCATCTTAACGCTCTCGCTGACTGTCGAAGAGAGACGACTCGTAAAGGGCTACCTGCATCTCTCCAAGAGGAGACTGGTCCCAAAGAACTTACTAGACTAAGACGATGACGACAAAACGAATCCATATACTGACCCATCCCCTAGGGGCTAACTATGGTGGTATCATGCAGGCCTATGCGCTACAGCAAGCCTTGCGCCAGATGGACTACGAGCCTGTGACGCTAGACATACCCTACGACCGTCGCTCTCGGCTAAGGCGATGGGCTGAGGCGCAGGTTCGCACTGTCAAGCGAATCTCCTACGATCAATCTATACGATCGGAGCGTGTCGTACTACAGCACACGTCTCGCTTCGTACAGCAGCACATCACGCTCTCGCCACCGCTACGCAGTGACGCACAGCTACGACAATACTACCGCAAGCAGCCCGCTCATGCCTATATCGTGGGAAGTGATCAAGTGTGGCGACAGGAGTTTGTCCCGATGCTGGACGACTACTTCCTCGGCTTTATCCCTGAGACAGATCCAGTGCGACGCATCGCCTATGCGGCTTCTTTTGGAGTAGAGCCGATAGACATAGCTCCTGAGCGGACGGCTCTCTACAGTGAGCTCTTGAGTCGCTTTGTGGCTATATCGGTGCGTGAGAGCTCGGCCGTGCCACTCTTAGAGCAACGATTTGGCGCCTCTGCGCAGTGGGTACTGGACCCGACGATGCTCTTCACGAGGGAGGAGTACATTGACCAGCTTGGACTGCTAGAGGAGCCTTCGGGAGAGGTTTTCGCCTATATGCTAACGCACTCGCCACACAAGGAGGAGCTCGCACGGCAGATCGCTGAGTCGCATCATACGACCTGCCAACTCTTCGCTCCGTGGCGCCACTGGACGGAGCGTGGACGAGGGCTGGAGGCGTGCATCTTGCCTCCCGTAGAGAGGTGGCTCGAGGGGATCCTCAACGCTCAGTGCGTGGTGACGGACTCCTTCCACGGGGTTGCCTTCTCGCTCATCTTTGGCAAGCCGTTTGTTGCTATCGTCAACAGCAGTGCTGGATGCAGTCGCTTTGACACCCTGATCAAGCTCTTTAATCTGGAGCACCATCAGGAGGGAGCGTATGAGCTGGTCAGCTCGCCTCAGTGCTACGATGTGAAGGCTATTGCGCAGACTCTAGCACACTGTCGTACTACTTCCATAGACTTCCTGCAGAGTGCTTTGCACTGACTGGGCTTGTCAGCGATTTACGTAACCGACGATTGAATCACTTATTATCCGTACCTTTGCTCTTATCTAAAAACTCTAAAATCTATAGTAAGGAGAGTGGCTGTAGAAAGAGACTGGTGAAGAGAGTCAGACTCTTTTGGTACAAACTCTCTAAGCGACTATACATACTTAGCTTACGAATGAAACCTTTAGTTCGCACACACACTTCCACTCTCTGCAGCTTGCTCATAGCTAGTCTCTTGCTCATAGCAACTTCTTGTGCATCACGCAAAGATGTCGTCTACCTACAAGATGCGACGAATGGAGCTGTCACTCAATATACTATCCCCGTACCTCGTATCGCCAAGGGAGATATGCTGGGCATCACGGTCAACTCAAAAAATCGCGAACTCTCGGAGCCTTTTAACCTCCCTATGGTCGGATACTATAGCTCCTTTGGGGTCTCAGCGGCCACCTCTCAGCAAGGCTACATCGTAGATGATGAGGGTTACATTGCTTTTCCCACACTAGGACGCATCCACGTAGAGGGGCTAACACGCAATGAGCTCAACACAAAGATTGTTGCAGAGCTCCGTGACAAGGGCTTTCTCAACGATGCTACTGTCACCGTCTCTCTACTCAATGCGCAGGTATCGGTACTCGGTGAGGTGGCTCACCCAGGGCGCTTCCCAATGGTAAGTGACCAGCTATCCCTCCTAGACGCTATCGCCATGGCGGGCGACCTAACCATACAAGGGCGCAGAGACAATGTACTGGTCATCCGAGAGATCAACGGGGAGCGACACATCGTGGCTCACGACCTACGTAGTGACAAGATATTTGACTCTCCCTGCTATTTCCTCCGTCAGGGAGATATCGTATATGTAGAGCCAAACGCTGCCAAGGCGCAGACAGCCAGTATAAACCCCAACAACAATGTGGGCACTTGGCTCAGTATCGTCAGCACAGCTACTTCTCTGACTACTTTTGTCGTCACCATCGTAGCTAACCAGAGGCGATAAGCTCTCTCTGCGCTCACACCTACCACTCAGCATGGTTTATTTTTAGTATGGAATACGCTACAGATTCTATCCAGCAGGAGCCTGCACACTCTCCAGAGGAGACCAGCACGCTCTCCCTGCAAGACATACTCATAATCCTTAAGGCCAACTGGCTCTTCATACTGCTATCGCTCATCGTATGCCTAGCTCTAGGATTCCTATATATCAAGTCCTCCCCGCATCAGTACAGTCGCTCTGCTAGCCTCTTGATCAAGAGCGAGACTCCAATGAACTCTGCTATGCAGCAACTGGCTCAGTTTGCAGGAGATAAGCACGCCTACAGCGATGATGTCTCCAATCAGATCATCATCCTAAGCACGGAGCGTGTCGTCAGCGAGACTGTACGTCGTCTAGGTCTAGACGTGCAGTACCATTACCGTGCTGGCCTACGAGAGAAAGACCTTTACAAGCAGTCGCCCGTCTCTATCCGCTTTGTCAATGCAGATCCAGATGAAAAGATTACACTCCGTGTCAAGCCAGACAAGGGATCTGACAGCCAAGTCATACTCTACGACATCAAGAGTTCGCTCGTAGGCAAGGTTCAGGAGCCTATCACGGCACCTCTAGGCGACACCATCGCGACACCCATTGGTCAGGTAGTCGTAGAGGCAACACCATACTACAGCAACTTCCCTAACTATGAGGTGCTGAAGGTGCAGAAAGAGAACTTTCACTCCGTCGTGGATAGCTATATGAGCTCTCTCCAAGTATCACTCCAGCAGAAAGATGCTTCCGTCATCAAGCTTACCATGCAGTCTAGCAATCCACAGCTCGCCGAGGACTTTCTCTCTACCCTCATCCTCGTCTACACAGAGCTAGAGCGCGAGGACAAGGTGAAGGTTGCTGAGAGCACCCAGCGCTTCGTCGATGACCGCCTAGCGATCATTAGCTCTGAGCTAGGACAGGTAGACGCTGAGATCGAAGGCTTCAAGCAGTCACAGCAGATCGCTGATATACAGGCCGAAGCTCAGGAATATATCAAGGGGCGCTCAGAAATCAAGACGCGTCTCGTCGAGCTCAACAATAGTATCTCCATCGCTCAGTTTGTCCGTGGACACCTCAAGGACAAGAATCAGATGGAGGCGCTCATACCCGCCAATGTGGGCATAGCCTCTCCTGCCATTGAAGCTGCTATCGCTAAATACAACGAGCTCCTGCTCAAGCGTGACCAACTACAAGCCAACTCTAGTAGCCAGAACCCACTCGTTCAGGAGCTCAACACTCAGCTTGCTGCTCAGAGGCTCTCTATCATCACCTCCATAGATAACCTCATATCGACCCTCGAAGTGGAGCGACAAGGTATACTCTCAGAGCAGTCTAGCTATAAGGGTCGCATCACCTCCGTGCCTATGCAGGAGCGCATCGTAGGGAGCATCTACCGACAGCAGAAGATCAAGGAGGAGCTCTACCTCTTCCTCCTCAACGTACGGGAGCAAAACGCACTCTCCATAGAGTCGGCCGAGTCAAACGCACGACTCATCCAAGCACCCACAGGGCCTGTCGCACCTGTCAGCCCTCGTGTCCCAATCATCATACTGGCTGCTGGTCTGCTCGGACTGCTAATCCCAACGGCCATAATCTACATACGTAGCATCGCTAACAATAAGGTACGTGGCAAGGCAGACATAGAGCGCTACACGACTATACCTGTACTAGGAGAGGTGCCCCACTACAAAGCCTCCAAGCATCACGTCAAGAGTACTGCTGAGCACCTGAAGGATCAGCTCATCGGTCTGACACCAAAGGAGCAGAGTGAGGTAATCGATCAGGCTTCACGAACGTTTATCGTCGGGCGCCATCGGCGTAGTCTCGTCTCGGAGGCTTTCACCGTAATACGCTCCAACATCTCTTTCTTAGCTCCTGATAATGGAGCTCCAGTCAAGCGCATCCTAGTCACCTCCGCTATACCTGGATCGGGTAAGACTTTTACCTCGTCCAATCTAGCTCTAAGCTTAGCTCTGTCGGGCAAGCGGGTACTCCTCATAGACTGCGACATTCGCAAGAACACCCTCTCGAAAGCAATCGGTATGCACTGCAGAGGTCAACTAGGACTCTCCTCCTATCTCTCTGATGCTCGGATTACACCAGAGCAGATTATGTCTCCCTCGCTACAGACTGAGTCTCTCATCTTCCTGCCCAGTGGTCCCATACCTCCCAATCCTACTGAGCTACTTATGTCGCCACGCTTTGAGGAGCTTCTGCAGTATGCAGATGAAGCCTTTGACTATATCGTCCTGGACACGATACCTGTCCTCAATCTCGCTGATACACGAGTCATCAGTCATCTGACCGACATTACGATTATGGTCATTCGTGAGAATCACCTACCACGTCGTCTCCTTCCCGAGCTGGAGGCTCTCTATCGTGATAAGCGACTCAAGGGACTATGCGTCGTACTCAATGATGCTGGCGTAGGAGCCTCCGCCTATGGATATGGCTACGGCAGTTACGGTTATGGTAGCTACGGTAACTATGGCAGTGAAAAGGAGTAAGACTGTGTGCTAGTGCTACAATAAACAGATAGACACATGTGGTGGTTCACGAAGCATAAGAAAGTAGACATCATCTCTGCAGGCTGGCTCGAGGGGATGACAGACATACACTGTCACCTCGTCCCTGCTGTCGATGACGGAAGTCGCTCTCTTGAGGAGACCCGCCAGCTCATTGAGACGATGCGCTCTATCGGCATCCAACGCATCATCACCACACCACATATCTATAGGCGCTACCCTCACAACGATAGCAATACCCTCCAGCAGGAGCTAGAGCAATTGCTCCCAAAGCTGTCGGATATGGGGGTTCCTCTGATGCTAGGCGCTGAGCATATGCTGGACGAAGGCTTTGAGGCGCACCTTGACAAGCCTCTTCTCACGCTAGGAGACAGCAAGTACCTACTCGTAGAGACCTCATTCGTAGGAGCTCCTCTAGACCTCTATCGACTCATTCAATCAGTCATTGTGTCTGGAGCCATCCCTATGCTCGCACACCCTGAGCGATACCTCTATATGGATGATAAGACATACGACCACCTGCGAGGTGCAGGCTGTGCCTTCCAGCTCAATCTCTTCAGTCTCACGGGGATGTATGGAGAGCAGGTACAGCAACGTGCTCAGCAGCTCCTCGAGCGTGGGGTCTACAGCTTTGTAGGCACGGACACCCATCGGATAGAGCTCTTTCGCAGGACCATTTCATCTGCCAAGACCTATACTAGATACGAAGAACCTATACGCACACTTATAAAGAACAATGATACGCTCATAACCACACACCTGTGAGCCCCATCCCAAAAACGACTAACAGCACTTGATCATTATGAAGACAAAAGTATTCCTACGGAAATGCTTAGGTAGTCGGTATGTCAACTACCGCATCATCGCACTCATTGACTTACTGCTGAGTGTCATCGCTTCGCTGTCCGCTGTTTTCATCGCTAGCTACGCACTCCTGACGCTCACGGGGATCTACTTTCACGAGGCTGTGGCTGAGTATACAGGTATTGACCACCCAACTCTTTCATTTATCGTACTCTCGGGAGGGTTTTCTCTACTGATACTCCTACTCTTCCCAGTCTACAAGGGGATCATCCGTATCCGCACCTTCTCTTACGGCTTTAACTACCTTTGGCTCTCACTATGCAAGGCGCTCGTCCTTGGACTAACCTTAGGCGTACTGTCTAGAGAGTGGCTCTTTGGGGTGGTATACTTCGCACTAGACACCCTCTTCACCCTCTTCTTCCTAACGGGCTTCAGAACTGTCGTGCAGTTCATTTGGAGCTTTGTCAATGGGGCTCCCTCGACAATGAGTCGCACGCCAGCTCTCATCTTCGGTGTTGATGACCGATCCTCGCAACTTGCCGACAAGCTCTCCAACTCCTATCAGGGCAAAGGGCTCTACGTCGTAGGCTTTGTCGAGACCAACCAACCGACCGAAAAGATGACCGTCGGAGGCAAACCAATCTTCTACACGCCAGACACCGCCGCCTTCTCTGCACTACTGGACAAGCACCATATCTCCGTCCTCCTCTTCTCTGGTTACGATGTGCTGCACGAGAATGCCCCCTTTGCATCAATCTGCATAGACCGCAAGATTCGTCTCCTCGTTGATCAGGAGCCACGACGCATACTCAACGTGGACAGTCGTCCACCCATCGAGGAGATACAGATTGAGGACATACTGGGTCGTGAGTCCATCTTCCTCAACATGAAGCCTATCTCAGAGGCGCTGCACGACAAGACCATCCTCGTAACAGGAGCGACAGGCTCTATCGGCAGTGAGATAGTACGTCAGCTAGCTCGGCTTGAGCCTCAGCTGATTGTGCTCTTTGACATAGCGGAGACACCTATGCACGAGTTGCGCCTAGAGCTACAGCGTTGCTATCCGAGTGGTCACTTTGCCTATGTCATGGGAGACATACGCAATCCTCAGCGACTAGACTTTGTCATGCGCAAGTTTCACCCCGACAAAGTCTTTCACGCAGCAGCCTATAAGCACGTTCCGCTTATGGAGGAGAACCCCTGTGAGGCAGTCACAACCAACATCATCGGCACCTTCAACATAGCAAGCAAATGCCTTGAGTATGGTGTCGAGCAGATGGTCATGCTCTCAACGGACAAAGCGGTCAACCCCAGTAGCGTCATGGGAGCTACTAAGCGCTTCTGCGAAATGATCGTCCAGAGCTTAGACCTAGCCATCAAGCGTGGAGAGGTGCTAGCAGAGGTGCCGACACGCTTTGCGACGACACGCTTCGGCAACGTACTCAACTCGGCTGGCTCCGTCATCCCCACCTTCAAGCATCAATTGCAGCGGGGCGGACCACTGACAGTCACCGACCCTCGCATCGAGCGTTACTTCATGACCATCCCCGAGGCTAGCCAACTAGTTCTAGAGGCCAGCATGCTCTCTCGTGGCGGTGAGGTCTTTGTCTTTGATATGGGCGACCTCGTCAAGATAGCTGACCTAGCCAAGCGTATGATACAGCTAGCTGGCTACGAGCCCGACAAGGACATCAAGATCATTTACACTGGTCTACGTCCTGGCGAGAAACTCTACGAGGAGACCATCCACGACAAGGAGAAAGACCTCCCTACGGCACACAACAAGATACATATCGTACAGACCCGCGAGGAGTCTTTTGAGCGGATTCGCCTGATGGTACAGCTCTTCAAGCGTCTCGCCCACGAGGGAGATGTCAATGGTGTCGTCTACCTCCTCAAGAAGGCCATCCACGAGTACAAGAGTCTCAATAGCGAGACCTTTGCCGCCTTCGAGCGTGGAGAGCAGATCCCCTTTGATCTAGAGACTGAGCTAAACAATATAGCCACTGAGCTAGCACAAAACTAACGCATCGCCAGGCTCACAGCAAGACCCTACGCAGTGAGCCACTACGCCTTCAGACGCAGTTGCTGGGCTATCCAGCTAGCTATCTTCGCCTCGCTGTTGATGCCTTGCTTAGCGAGAGCCTCCATATCAATCGTGTGATGAGCCCGACTGTAGATCGGCTCACGCAGACGCATCGCCTCTGCGACATGCTGACGGAGCTCCTCACCCGAGAGGTGCGCCACAGAGGGACGGGTACGCTTCGTGAGCTCTAGTCGCTGAGCTAGCGTCTCACTACTGTAGCGCAGGTAGAGCACAGTACCACTCTCTATCAGCACATCCATATTGTCGTGGTAAATAGGCAAGCCACCACCCGTAGCGATGACCGCATCATTGAGCCCCGCAATCTCCTCGAGGATCATCCGCTCTTTCTGGCGAAAGTACTCCTCTCCATGCAGCCGAAAGAGGTCAGACACCCGCTGACGAAAGCGACTCTCGATGTAGATGTCTGTATCTACAAATTCATAGCCTAGTAGCTCCGCCAGCATACGACCTACGGTACTCTTGCCAGCACTCATATAGCCGATCAGATAGAGTGTCATCGCTTCAACTCGGGGTAAGCAATACGTGAGTGATAGATAGTAGCAAGTTTCTCAGCAAAAACATCCTTGATCGTCTGGATATCCCTAAAGGTCAGTGGCGTATCGTTGAGCAAGCCGTCTGCAACGATCGCATCAATGATCTTATTGACATGAGCTATCAAGGTCTCCTTGCTCAGATCCTTGAGACTGCGACTACTCGCCTCGATAGCATCCGCCAGCATCAGGATACCAGTCTCCTTAGTGTTTGGATTAGGTCCTGGGTAGGTAAACTTGTCCGCATCGACCGTTTCGTCAGGATGCTCGTTACAGTACTGAGTGTAGAAGTACTTCGTCATACCCCGCCCGTGGTGCATACGGATGAAGTCTTGGATCGCCTGCGGGAGATTGTGTTTTTGCGCCATAGCTAGACCGTCCGTCACATGCTTGATGATGACCGCTGCGCTTTCTGTAGGAGTGAGTTGGTCGTGCGGATTGATCGCGCCTTGATTCTCCGTAAAGTATGCCGCATTGCGCATCTTGCCTATGTCGTGGTAGAGAGCTCCAGCACGTACTAGTCGAGCGTCCGCACCGATAGCCGTAGCCGCTTCACTCGCTAGGAGAGCCACCTGCATCGAGTGCTGGAAGGTGCCAGGCGCCTGCTCCGAGAGCTGTCGAGGCAAAGGCCGATTGACATCGCTCAGCTCCACGAGCGTTATGTTGGAGACATAGCCAAAGGCACGCTCGATAAGGTAGATGAGCAGATAGCTAAACATGTTGAAGATCAGGTTGAAGGAGAAGTAAAGCAGATTGCTCAGATCATTCCCCCCCAGGGCACCTCCCATCATCAGCGAGTAGCTACAGGTCATCACATTGTATATGACGAAGATGAGGAAAGTAGCACGGATGATCTGCGCTCGTGAGGAGAGCGACCGAAGGCTAAAGACAGCCACCATACCAGCGACAAACTGTATCACGACAAACTCCAGTGGGAATGCGACATAGAGTGCACAGATCAGCACCGTCGTAAGAAAGGCATAGATAGCCGTACGAGACTCAAAGAAGGTGCGCACCAGTATCGCCACCGAGACAAATGGGATCGCATAGACCCAAGCTCCCAGTTCATTGCGAGCGAAGATGATCGTCAGGACCGCATAGATCAGTATCAGTAGCGAGAGGAAGAGCGTATTCTTGTACTCCTTGACAATCTGCGGTCGGTAGTAGAAGAGGAAGAACCACAACCCCAGTAGTAGCGAGACTATAATAAGGAAGGTACCCACACTCATCGGTAGTACCTGACGTAGATTACTATCCTGCTGCTCCTCTGTGACACGGCGCAACGACTGCAAGATATCGTACTGATGCGGGCTCACTATCTCACCCTTGCCAATGATGCGCTCACCTTTTTGCACCACGCCCATAGACTTAGACAGGTTGCGCAGCTCATCATCAATCACCTGCTGTGTCTTAGCCTCATTAGGATAGACATTGACCTCGATATACTTACTCGGGTCAAACTTACGGACGATTGACTTGCTCATCCCCTGAGGTAGCCTCTCAGTAGCTTGCTGATACGCCTCCATAGGAGTCGAGAAGAGCGTCGTAGGCGTCAGGCGACTCACCTGATCAGCGCTCAGGAGCTTGACCTCCAGCACATCCTCCTGTCTAAGCTTAGAGGCAGCCTCCTCCTCTATGATACCATTCCGATAGAGGTCCTTGAGGTAGTCACGCATATAGAAGTAGTAGGCATCGTCCGTTACCTCACCGCTCCACTTACTGTTCCAATCCTCGTCCCACTTGTGGAGCATCTTACTCCCCACGACAGTATCTATCTGATAGTAAGGCAAGACCGTCTGGCGTGCGCTGTCACGCTCCCGCTGTATCATCTCGTCCGACTTGTAGATCGGGAAGGTAAAAGGCGCCACCAGCAGCTCATCGCCCGTCCACGGCTTACCCTCCACCACTTGATACTGAAAGGTCTCCTCATCATGTGGTGAGAGTAGCGTGATAACCAGAGCCAGCAGGACAAAGGTCAGCAGGGCATACAGGTGCGTCGTCTTAAACTGTGTCATAGTCTTGTGTGCTAATGTGGAGGAAGCCATTACTCCTCGTGGCAATCTCTACCGCAAAGGTACTCATTTAGACCGTATAGCCACAGAGCCTCTGCGTTGTGATGATAGGATAGACCTATCCACAGCGCAGAGGCTCTGTTATTTTGTTAAAGCAGGTTGCTAGGGCAGGTTGCTAGAGCTGTACTTTGACCTGCTGAGTGCCCGTAGCCTGCGTGATGACCATCAGGTAGAGACCCTCTGGGAGCTTGTGCGAGATCATCTCTCCCTCAGCTACACTAGGGTAAGAGGCGCATAGGACGCCGTCACTGCTGTAGAGCGACACCTCAGCGCTACTCTCCAAATGATGCAAGCAGAAGTGCCCCTCGCTGACCGCTACCCGCACCGCTGTCATTGCAGCGCTTGGTGTCTCAACGCTCAGCGCGCTCCCAGCTATCTTACAGCGGGTGAAGTACTTCACACTAACCCCGTCAAACTCGGTGAAGAATCCACTCACGTAGAGCCAGCCCGCAGGGTCGTAGGTAAGTCCTGAGACAATCTGGTTCGGTCCCTTGCCAAAGTCAAAGTCTGGCGTCAGTGCCGCCCCCGTCTTGTCCAGAGCGTAGACAAAGCTCCTCTTAGGAACCTGGATGTCTCCGCCACCGATTATGATATATTGATCGGTCACGACCAATCCGTTGATCATATCCTCAGCATCGGGGATGGAAAAGTCATACACCTTAAAGCCATCTATGGGCGTCCCGTCCAGATGTAGCGCTGTCATCAGAGGCGTCTTCTGACCGAACGACTCATAGAAAGAGCCCGCCACCAGTAGCGTGTCAGCACCCTTCATAGCTAAGGCGCGAGGCCCGCCAAAGTCAAACTTAGGCTTCGCAAAGCTCTCGTCATACTTTCCCTGAGCATCAATGTGAAAGAGCCTCTTATTGAGCGGAGAGCCGTTGTATCCATTGATCATGCCACCGAAGTAGATATCTCCCGAGGGTAGAAGCACCGCTCCGTCCACATAGGGAGAGCTCTTGAAGTAGATCTCCTTGTCTGTCGGGAGGAAGCTCTCGTCACGCACACCTGCAGCGCTAAAGCGAGCAATCAGCGGAGCGAGCTTGCCGTTGACCCTGTTGAAGCCTCCTAAGACATAGAAGGAGTCATCAGGCGACACCAGTAGCTTGTTGGGCTGTAGATTCCACTTGTACTGACTCGTGTGAGCTGAACCATCTAGGGTGATGGCATTGTCATTCTTGAAGGTCGTATCCAGCGAGCCGTCCTGACTAAGACGTATGATCTGACCCACAGGAGTATCATTGTACGTGGTGAAGACCCCGAGTACGAGGATCTTGCCGTCAGACTGTAGAGCTATATGTGTCACCACGCCATTGACGCCCGTACCTCCCGCGTTAAAGGATCCGTCCGCCGATCCGTCCGCATTAAGACGCATGACACCAGTTACCTTTCGTCCACCCACATGCTCGAAGGTACCACCGATGAGGACCTTGCCATCCTTAAGCGGGATGACAGCCTGCGGATTGGCGTCTAAATCAGGTCGAAAGTTTGTGTCTACTTGCCCATTCTGGAGCTGATCCTGCGCCGTAGCGCCTAGGGGTAGCCCTAGACAGAGACCTAGGACTAGGAATGTGTAGAGAATCTTCTTCATATCACTCATTATTTATAGGTATAACTTCTGAATCCACACACGACCATCCTCAAAGGTCGCAGCCACTAGGACAGCCCCCTCGGCAGAGACGACATGCTCCGTAGCGGTAGTGGTCGATGCGTAGAGCTGTGTCCCAGCCATATCCCATACGAATAGGCTGACTGGTTGCTCTGCCGTAAAGCGGGTCACGCCCTCCTCGGTAGCAATACGCAGATCGCTCGGAGCGGCAAGGACAGGATCGTTGGCTGTCGGCTTATAGTTTAGTGCGAAGAGTGGCCATAGCACAGGCTCTCCCGTAGTGCGATGTTTGGCCAGCATACCAAAGACGGTCAAGTCGCCAGAGGGATTGACCTCTTTATTGGCCAAGAAGAGGAAGGGGAAGAAGTTTTGCATCTTCATCGACACGCCCGTGCTGTCCGTAATGGTGATATCATCTAGCGCCCCAAAGCGATAGGGGACCTTCGAGTCTGTGCGTGGCTTGATCCTCACATTCTGGATAGAGACGGGAGCGTACATATTGTATTCCACATTGTCTAGCAGATCCTTGATACTCTTGGTCGTCCGGTTGTCAAACATGAAGGGATGATCCACCTCCTCTAGCGTGCTGGGCGCATCTACCTGAAAGTAGATATTGTGATCACGCTCCACCAGCTGCCCCACGATGCGCTTAGCAAGGAGCACCTTCTCAGGCGGATTGCCATAGATCGGGTCATGTAGCCGAGGGTCAAACATCATAATCCCCTTCTCACCGTCCCAGAGCCACTTCTCGGGTGTCACAGGCACTGTCATATTGACCAAAGTCTTCTTCTTGTCAAAGATCACCTCGTAAAAGCCTCCCACGGGAGCTTGTAGTAGCTCCTCTAGCGAGTGTAGCTGTGTAGTCTCCTTGACCGTGAAGTAGGTTACATGCTCCTCCAACTCTGGGTACGGCTTTCCCGTGGCTATGTTCATAAAGCGTAGCCCTATGGTATGCTTGCCAGGCTGCAAGTTGCTGTAAGTAATCAGCGAGTCGACAGAGTTCAGCCGCCAGTGCTGCGTGGCGGGCTGGTCGTCGAGACGCGCCTCTATATAAGAATTGAAAAAGTCCGAGTCCCCTTTGGGGTCTCCCATCATCCATTCATCACCGAAGGTCAAGATATGGTAGGAGACAGAGCTCTGAGCTGTCTCAAAGCCACTCCGTATATTCGCTGGATAGACACGCCAAGGGTTGCGTATGGGAGCGCCCTCACCCGTATCGTAAAAGGATATGTCATCTAGCATAATGCGCCATCCCACACCTTTCGTCTTGTCTGGATCATTGAAGATAATCCTAAAGCGGAAAGAAGGAGCAACAGTATCAATCCGCTCGTACAGATCGTTCGTTACTGTTGTGGCATCAAAGATGATCTCCTTCTCCGCCCAGCTCTTACCTCCGTCGAAGGATTCCTGAGCAAACCAACTTTTACCCGCATTGGAGATTAGTGCGTCCGTCCACCCTTGGGTATAAGAGACAGCTACTTGTGTCCCACGGATCGGATCTATCGCTTCGATCATTGCCGGTACGTCGCCTACGTAGCCCGCCGTCAGCTCAAGCGCTTTCTTGCCAAAGGGTATATTAGCCTTCGGGTCATCGACGATGCGACCGTTGACGATGCGCCAGCGCACCCCTTCGATCTCAACCGTATCATCCGTAAATGTCTGCACCTCCATCTCCTCAAAGCCCGTCTTATAGCACGGTACAAGAGGCTTGGGTGTCTGTGCCATCACTGGCCATGTCAAGGTCGCCACTAGAAGGACGACAAAGAGTAGTAATCCTCGATTCACTGCTTATCAGGTTTTTTAGTTAGTGCTACGATAGTAGGGGCGTAAGGCTAGTCACCTATCTTGTCAAGGAGTAGCCCTGCGGTCTCTAACTCAGGTGCTAAGGTAATAAAAAACATCAAACTATGCTATAAACGGGAAATATTACGAGCAGTATTCGTCTTTGGCTTAACGGGAGCTGATTCACAACAAAGGTAACTCCAGTGGGCTCCAGCGAAGAATTGCGAGATTGCTCGATAGGCGTTTGGAATCGCTCAGCGAGGAACGGAAAAATTCTTCGGAACTTTGATTTGCTTCTTCCGAAGTTTCATTTCATTCTTCCGATGTTTTATTTCGCCCCTCGGTGGAGAATTTTCGTTTCCTCGTAAGCTATTGGCAGATTCCTCGCTGGAAGTTAGGGAGGGGAGGGACATCTCGGTTGGAGACTGTTGCATAAAGGCGGATCACTGTGTTGCTTTCGGGATTCGGCTTTGGTCTCATACGGAGGCATGTGCCCTTCAGACATCACCCTCAGCGCCTTGCGCTTCATCCTTTCTGCAAAGTCAGGACAATCTTGCTTGCAAGATTGTGGGACTGTTGACTTTTGCAACAGTCTCGGTTGAATTTTGATGCGGAGTAGTTATCGTTTTTATGGGAGGTGCGCTAAGTCGTAGTGCACAACGAACGAAGCCCCACACACCTTGAGAGGTGTATGGGGCTTTCTCAATTAAGCTTCATAGCCACCCACAGGGGGGCGACTACTTATCCTCAGTATTGACTTTAGTCTTCGTTCAGATTGACACGCTTGAAGCCTGTAGCAGTCAGCGTCTTAGATGCGGTGTGCAGATAGCTCTGTACATCCATCTTGGGCTCACGTACGAAGGGCTGGTGTAGGAGTGTGTTCTCCTTGTAGAACTTCTGGATGGAGCCCTCTACGATGCGCTCGCAGATAGCCTCAGGCTTGCCACTCTCACGAGCACGATCCATAGCGACCTTGCGCTCCTCCTCAAGGACATGAGCTGGGACGTCCTGCTCTGAGACTGAGACAGGATTCATCGATGCTACCTGCATAGCGATCTCACGACCCATCTCTGCGTCGATAGCCTCGTTGAATGCGACGATAGCTGCCAGCTTATTGCCGAAGTGGATATAGGATGTGGTGTAGGGAGCCTTGAGGAACTCGTAGTTGCCCAACTCCATCTTCTCACCCGTGCTACCGATGCGGTCGGTGATGTGATCTGATACCGCACGACCATCCGCTAGTGGGAGCTTGAGGAGATCCTCCTTGGTGGCGGGTTGCTCCTTCATAGCTACATCTAGGATCTGCTGTGTGAGGGAGATGTGCCCCTCGTTCTTAGCAACGAAGTCTGTCTCGCACTGGAGAGAGACGATGGCTGCAAAGCCCTCGCTATGTGCAGCTAGGACACAGCCCTCGGTAGCTTCGCGATCTGAACGCTTAGCTGCGACAGCCTTACCCTTGGCACGTATGATCTCGATAGCCTTCTCAAAGTCACCAGCTGTCTCGTTGAGTGCATTCTTGCAGTCAGAGAGACCTGCGCCGGTCATCTTACGAAGTTTCTTGATATCTTCTATTGTTACGCTCATGGTGTATAGTATTATTGTTGATTAGCTGCTTCCTCATTAGCTGGAGCAGTCTCTTCAGCGACCTGTGCGACCTCCTCTACGGTCTCGGGAGCCTCCTCGCTGTGCTCTTCCTCATTGGCTGGGCGGATACGCTCACGACGAGCACCTGTGCGCTGACGACGACCAGAGGGTGCTAGCTCGGCAGCCTCCTCGGCCTCTTTCTCTGCCTTGATAGCCTTGTACTCAACCTGACCCTCGTTGATGGCCTGACACATGGCAGAGACGATGAGCTCGATAGCCTGTGTAGAGTCGTCATTAGCTGGGATGACGTAGTCAATATCCCTGGGGTTGGCGTTGGTATCAACGATAGCAAAGACGGGGATACCTAGGCGCTGAGCCTCTCGGATAGCGATATGCTCACGCATAACGTCTACGACGAAGAGTGCGTTGGGCAGACGGTTCATATCACGGATAGAGCCGAGGTTCTTGTCTAGCTTAGCCTGCTGGCGGTCTAGCTGTAGGCGCTCACGCTTAGATAGGTTGTTGTAGGTGCCATCCTCACGCATCTTGTCGATCTGACCCATCTTCTTGACGGCCTTGCGGATCGTGGGGAAGTTGGTAAGCATACCTCCTGGCCAACGCTCTGTGACATAGGGCATCCCTACGCTCTTAGCGAGCTCAGCGATAGGCTCCTTAGCCTGGCGCTTGGTACCGACGAAGAGGATCTTCTTGCCAGAGCTGGCCATATTCTTGATGATCTCGGCACACTCGTCGATCTTAGCGACTGTCTTGTGCAGGTCGATGATGTGGATACCGTTGCGCTCCATGAAGATGTAGGGAGCCATGGCGGGGTTCCACTTACGTGGCATGTGGCCGAAGTGTGCACCAGCCTCTAGGAGCTGGTCAAATGATACTAGTGACATAGTAGTCTCAGTGTTTTTTCGTTTACGTTCTTGTGTAATAAGCAATCGCAGGGTAGGGCGTCGGAGGTCTAGCCTTTCTAAAGTCTAACTTCTAAAGTCTAAAGTCTAGTTCCTAGCACGCCATCGATGCAATTTAGATACTAAACGCGAAAGATCGTGCGGGGTGTGCCGTACCACAGGAGGAGTACCAGAATGGATCCTCCACACTGCGAGGGCATACCCCCAGCACCATCAACGCTTGCTGAATTGGAATCTCTTACGAGCCTTAGGACGACCTGGCTTCTTACGCTCTACGACACGTGGGTCGCGAGTTACGAGACCAGCAGCACGAAGTGCAGCCTTGTCCTCAGGATTGATCTTGATAAGCGCACGAGCGATACCAAGACGAGCCGCCTCGCTCTGACCCTTGAAGCCACCACCAGCGAGATTGATTCGGATGTCATACTTGTCAGCTACCTCAAGCTTGACGAGAGGCTGCTTGACAATAAACTGAAGTACAGAAGAGGGGAAGTAGCTGGCAATATCCTTCTTATTGATTGTGATCTTGCCTGAGCCCTCGGTGAGATATACGCGGGCTACCGCAGCCTTACGTCTACCTATAGCATTGATTTGTTCCATCGTTTACCGCGTATTTATTTATATGAATTGATATCAACCTTACGGGGCTGTACACCCTCCATAGTGTGATCGGGACCGTCGAAGACCCGGACGTGCGTCAGCAGCTCAGCACCGAGCTTGTTCTTAGGGAGCATACCCTTGAGGACCTTCTCAAAGAGCTTGCGAGAGCTCTTGTTTTGGAAGTCTCTTGGAGAGAACTCCCTCTGACCTCCAGGATAGCCTGAGAAAGTTAGATAGCTAGGTGTGTCCCACTTGTGACCAGTGAGCTCGACCTTGTCGGCATTGATGATGATGACATTGTCGCCACAGTCTGCATGTGGTGTAAAGCAGGGCTTGTACTTGCCACGCAGTATCTTAGCAACAATAGAGCAGAGACGTCCGAGACGCTGCCCCTCGGCATCTACCACGAGCCACTCCTTCTGAGCTGACTCCTTGGTGGCGGATTGTGTTTTATAGCTTAATGTGTTCACGCTAATTGTTTGATTGGGATTAATACAAAAGGAGATCTCCCTAGGCGCAGGCTCCTCGAGCTCCCCGATGAGGACTGATCTTCAAAGACGCAGTCACCCCTGGGGCTGTCGTAAGGGCTCTGTTCACCTGTCGGTAGGCTATCAATGGAGCGTGGACGCACTCCGTATAAACCGACACAGATGCCCGTGCGACGCTCTTGTGAGGTCAAAAGCTTGCACTGGTTATCTCATTTCGATAATAATCAGCACCGCAAAGGTACAACTATTTTGCAAACTGACAATAAACTAGTCCGAAAGAAGCAGGGCTGACGCATTATAAGTCTCTCTTGTAGGGAGTACATTTGATGACCTTCAAGGGAGTATACAGCTAGATTCCTGCTATACAGCGCCATAGCTACTCGCACATCTCCGTTGATCCCAATCTCTCCCGAGGAAATCGGGGATCTCCAGGGAGCAAACGAGAATTCCCCACAGAACCAGGAAATAAAAGTTTGGAAGAATGAAATGAAACTTCGGAAGAAAGGAATCGAAGTTCGGAAGAATTTTTCCGTTCCTCGCTGGATAATCCAAGATCTTCACCGAGGAATCCTTTGATTTCCTTGATAGTGCCGTAGATGTACTCATCCTGAATTATGCATCGGTCCTGCCGAAACAAGAAAGCAACTCTCTAGAGGCTCCGACGAGGGAGCGACTCCTGAGAGTTGCTTTACTATTATGTATAGCTCAGCGAGCGAGGCTCGCCTGCGCTACTTACTTCTTGTCCTCAACGGCTGCACGAGCTGCTGCGAGACGTGCGATGGGCACACGGAAGGGTGAGCAGCTGACGTAGTTGAGACCGACACGGTGGCAGAACTCTACGGATGAGGGATCACCACCATGCTCGCCACAGATGCCGAGCTTGATCGTAGGCTTGGCTGAGCGACCCTTTTCGGCACCCATTTGTACCAACTGACCTACACCTCTCTGATCTAACTGCTGGAAGGGGTCTACCTTCAGGATCTTCTTGTCCAGATAGGTCGGTAGGAAGGTATTGACATCGTCACGAGAGTAGCCGAAGGTCATCTGCGTGAGGTCGTTCGTACCGAAGGAGAAGAAGTCAGCCTCCTTGCCAATCTCGTCAGCCGTCAGTGCTGCGCGTGGCACCTCGATCATAGTTCCTACGAGGAAGTCGATACGATCGCCCTGCTCCTTAAAGAGCGTCTCAGCGGTCTCACGGATCACACGTGCCTGCTGCTTGAACTCCTCGACGACACCGACGAGGGGTATCATAATCTCAGGATGCGTCTCGATGCCCTCCTTCTTGAGCTCCAGACAAGCGCCTAGGATAGCGCGCGTCTGCATCTCGGTGATCTCGGGATAAGTGTTGCCAAGACGACAACCACGGTGTCCGAGCATTGGGTTCAGCTCGTGGAGCTGCTCGACGCGGTCATGGACGACCTTAGGCTCGACGCCCATAGCCTTCGCGAGCTCTACCTGACCGCTCTCGGTCTGAGGTACGAACTCGTGGAGAGGTGGGTCTAGCAGACGAACGGTGACGGGGAGCCCCTTCATCGCACGGAAGATACCCTTGAAGTCCTCTGTCTGGATCGGTAGGAGCTTTGCCAAAGCCTTGCGACGCCCCTCAGTGTCTGTAGCGAGGATCATCTCACGCATTGCCTTGATCTTGTTGTCCTCAAAGAACATGTGCTCCGTACGGCAGAGACCGATACCGACAGCGCCGAAGGCACGTGCCGTAGCAGCATCGTGAGGCGTATCAGCGTTGGTGCGGACAGCGAGCTTGGAGTGCTTGTTGGCTAGCTCCATGAGTTGGCGGAAGTCAGCATCCATCTCAGCAGCCTTGGTCTCAACCTGACCCTCGTAGATCTCACCCGTAGAGCCGTTGATCGAGATGAAGTCTCCCTCGCGAAGGACCTTATCATCGATAGTTACGGTGCGAGCCTTGTAGTCTACGATGAGTCCACCAGCACCTGTGATACAGCACTTACCCATACCACGAGCCACAACAGCTGCGTGTGAGGTCATACCGCCACGAGCCGTAAGGATACCCTGAGCCACGCTCATACCTGCGAGATCCTCGGGCGAGGTCTCGATACGTACCATAATCACATTCTTGCCTTGCTCGTGCCAGCTAGCAGCGTCATCGGCAAAGAATACGATCTGTCCGGTAGCTGCGCCTGGAGAAGCGGGCAAACCCTTGCTCAGAACCTTAGCAGACTGTAGCGCCTTCTTGTCAAAGACGGGGTGTAGTAGCTCATCGAGCTTAGCAGGCTCCACACGTAGTAGTGCCTCCTCCTCAGATATCAGCTTGTCGCGAAGAAGATCCATAGCGATCTTGACCATCGCCTGACCCGTACGCTTACCATTACGCGTCTGGAGAAGCCATAGTTTGCCCTCCTGCACGGTAAACTCTAGATCCTGCATATCGTGATAGTGCTCCTCAAGCTTGTGCTGTATCGCATTTAGCTCAGCATATATATTGGGGAAGGTCTCCTCCATAGAGGGGTACTGAGCCTTGCGAGTTGCTTCATCGATGCCAGCACGCTCAGCCCAGCGACGAGAACCTTCTATTGTAATCTCTTGAGGCGTGCGGATACCAGCGACGACATCCTCGCCTTGTGCATTGACGAGGTACTCACCGTTGAAGAGATTTTCGCCAGTAGCAGCATCACGAGTGAAAGCCACACCCGTAGCAGATGTGTCGCCCATATTACCGAAGACCATCGCCTGTACGTTGACAGCGGTACCCCAGTCATCGGGTATACCCTCCATCTTACGGTAGAGGATCGCACGGTCATTCATCCATGAGCCGAAGACCGCCATGATAGCGCCCCAGAGCTGCTCGTATGGATCTGTGGGGAAGTCGTGACCCGTAGCCTTCATGACCGCAGCCTTGAAGCGCTTGACTAGATCCTTGAGGTGGTCCGTGGTGAGCTCGTTGTCGAGCTTGACGCCAGCCTCCTTTTTGACCTCCTCAATGATCGCCTCAAAGGGGTCAATGTCGTCCTTGTTGACTGGCTTCATAC
>NZ_CAMYEZ010000002.1 GCF_947254915.1 uncultured Porphyromonas sp.
TATATTGAGTTCATTTTTTAGGCTCTTCATTCTCCCCTCAAAACCAAAATCAGCTATTCATTTATAATGCGTCAGCCTTGAGCCAGCTCGTTCTAATCTCTTTTTTCGTACCTTTGCGTGCAACTGTAGGTATTTAGTATGACTAGACAAACGCTCCTCCGCATCTTGGTACTCAGCTGCTGGCTCCTATGCACTAGTAGCTGCGCTGAGTATATGCGTATACAGAAATCCAAAGACCCCACGCTCCGCTACTCCTATGCCAAGAAGTACTACAACGAGGGGAAGTATAGCCGTGTGGCAGAGCTAATGGTTGATGTCCTGCCTCACTACGAGGGTACGCAGGAGGGTGCTCAGGCGCTCTACATCATGGCCGACGCTCTACTACAGAACAAGCAAGAGTCTAGTGCTGCTGAGTACTTTCGCAGACTATACAGCAAGTACCCTCAGGACGCACGAGCCGCAGAGGCTCGCTACAAGACTGGACTAGCACTCTACCGCATAGCTCCCGACCCTCGTCTAGACCAGTCTATCACCTACAGTGCGCTCAAGGAGCTACAAGGCTTCCTGGAGGCTTATCCTCAGGGCGAACACCGTAAGGAGGTAGAGCAGATGCTCTTTGACCTACAGGACAACCTAGCTAAGAAGGAGCTAATCACAGCTGACCTATACTACAACCTCGGCACCTATATAGGTAACAACTATATCTCTGCCATCATCACGGCTCGCAATGCGCTCAAGGCTTATCCCTACACGAAGCATCGTGAGGATTTACTCTTTATCATCGTAGAGGCTTCCTACCAGCAAGCGATCAACAGTGTGGAGAGCAAGAAGCAAGGACGACTACGCGAGGTCATTGACGCATACTACAACTACGAAAACGCATTCCCCAATGGGAAGCATCTCAAGCGGGCTAAGGCTCTACGTGATCGTGCTCAGCGTATGATCGTGAGCTAGACAATCCAAAGACGCTCGTCCTAAAATCATCTCATACTAAGACCCCCAACTTCGCATTATGACAACAAACAATAAGAAGCAGCCTGTACCACAGTCCACAATCACACGTTCTCTCCCTGAGCTCTGGGAGCAGACAGGCAATATCTACGAGACCGTACGTATCATATCCAAGCGCGCTAACCAAATATCTGTAGAGATGCGCGATGAGATACGAGAGAAGATACAAGAGGTGACCAACTATCAGGACGCTCTTGACGAGACGCCTACAGAAAATAGTGAGCAGATCGAAGTCTCTAAGTACTACGAGCAGCTTCCCAAGCCAACGCTTGTAGCTACCACCGAGTTTCTCAATGGCGAGGTCTACTTCCGTCTCCCTAATGAAGAGTCGCAAGACTAAGTAGGGCAAACCCACACAATCGAACGCTTACTATGTGGCAACGCATACAGACTCTATACCTATTCCTCAGTGGGGTGACAGCAACCCTACTGCTACTCGTCACACTCTTCTCGGTGAACCCTTCTAGTCAGGAGGTACTCTACACAGCAAACTTCACAGGACTCATCGTCAGTGGCTGGACTAGTATTAAGTACTTTAACCTAGTTACTTTCGTACTGACCTCTCTAGTGACGATTCTCTCCTTTGCGACCATCTTTCTCTACAAGTGGCGCAAGCTACAGATACGTCTGACGATCATCGGGCTCCTCCTGATGGTTGCGGCTATTGTAGCCTTTGCCTATATGCTTTGGCAACAGGCTGATCTCTTGCAGGCGACTACCAAGATGCGAGTTTGGATCGTACTACCCGTCATCAATCTACTGTGCCAGTATATGGCTATGCGCAACATCATCAAGGACGACATCCTCGTACGTGCCTCCAATAGACTACGCTAGGACAGACTCCCGCAGACGCTAAGAGCACCCCTCCATTCACCCACCACTATTCATTCGCTTTCCTATGGCAATCATCTTCCCTGACACGTCACACACCTTTGGCGAATACCTACTCATCCCAGGACTGACAACGCCCGAGTGCACTGTGGACAAGATCTCTCTACGCACTCCGCTGGCTAAGTATAACCCTGCAAAGGAAGAGTCACGCATCAATCTCAATATACCCTTCGTATCTGCTATCATGCAGAGCGTCAGCAACGACACGATGGCCATAGCTCTCGCTCGCAACGGAGGTCTATCCTTCATCTTCGGGTCACAACCGATCGAGGAGGAGGCTGAGATGGTCGCTCGTGTCAAGAAGTTTAAGGCGGGCTTCGTACGGAGCGATGCCAACGTCAGTCCGAAGGACACACTTGCGGACGTACTGACCATCACACAACGCACGGGACACTCCACTATCGGCGTGACGGATGATGGAACCCCTGATGGAGTGCTCTGCGGTATCGTCACGAGTAGAGACTATCGACTATCGACCGACTCGATGGATCGCAAGGTGGCCGACTTTATGACTCCCTTCGAGCGCCTTACAACAGGACGCAAGGGGATCTCGCTAAGCGAGGCAAACGATATAATTTGGTCTCACAAGCTGAATGCACTCCCTATCATTGACGAGGATCGACGTCTCTGCTACTTCGTCTTCCGCAAGGACTACGATAGCCATAAGGAGAACCCGCTAGAGTTACAGAACCCACACAACAAAACGCTCATGGTCGGTGCTGGTATCAACACACGCGACTACAAGGAGCGCGTGCCTGCACTGGTAGAGGCTGGGGCGGATGTACTCTGTATTGACTCGTCTGATGGCTTCTCTGTCTGGCAGAAAGAGACCATCACTTGGATACGTGAGCAGTATGGCGACAGCGTCATCGTAGGTGCAGGCAATGTGGTTGACCAAGATGGCTTCCGCTATCTCGTAGAGGCTGGCGCAGACTTTATCAAGGTCGGTATCGGAGGTGGTTCGATCTGTATCACCCGTGAGCAGAAAGGTATCGGACGTGGTCAAGCCACCGCAGTTATTGACGTTGCCAAGGCGCGTGACGACTACTATCGTGAGACAGGCATCTACGTGCCTATCTGTAGCGATGGAGGTATCGTGCATGACTACCATATGACGCTGGCTCTGGCTATGGGTGCCGACTTCCTCATGATGGGACGTTACTTCGCTCGCTTTGATGAGTCACCCACGGAGAAGCTTCGTATCGGCAATAACATTGTCAAGGAGTATTGGGGCGAGGGCTCCAACCGTGCGCACAACTGGCAGCGCTATGATGGCGGAGGTGTAGCGACGGTGATGAAGTTTGAGGAAGGTGTGGACAGTTATGTCCCCTATGCTGGACCGATGAAGGACACGCTAGACCAAACGCTCAGCAAGATCAAAGCTACGATGAGTAGCTGTGGCACCGTTGACCTGAAGACTCTCCGTGAAAATGCTAAGCTAACGCTCGTCTCCTCGACCTCTATCATTGAGGGAGGCGCACACGATGTCATTCGCAAGGATCGCACCTAATGCGCAGGCTCTTTGATCAGCAGAGCGTAGGCTCTCTGATTGAGAGATAGTTTCGCCTCGCCGAAGTATCCTATTTAGTGTACTACCCCGAGTTACTCACAGTCGTAGGTCCGACCGCTTGCGGTAAGACAGCGCTCGGTGTGGCTCTAGCGGAGGAGCTTCACGGAGCCATCCTTAGTGGCGATAGCCGGCAGGTTTTCGTCGGTATGGACATAGGCACTGGCAAGGATCTAGACTCCTACACCACGGAGTGCGGCACTATCCCCCATTACCTGATTGATATCGTCCCAGCAGGGCAGCCGTTCAATCTCTTTGAGTATGTACGGCTCTTTGACAAGGCGTATCACGAGGTGGTCGCACAGCAACTCAAGCCGATCTTCGTCGGCGGGTCAGGGCTCTATGTCGAGCAGATTCTGCAGACGAGACCCATGCACCAAGTACCGCCCGACGACACTCTGAGAGAGGAGCTAGAGCTACTCAGCCTAGACGACCTGAGAGCCATCCTCAGTCGCTATCCACGCATAGATCGCGTGGACCCAAGCTCGGCACGTAAGTGTATACGAGCCATTGAGATAGCGAGGCACTACGCTCAGCATCCCGAGGCTTACCAAGCTTATCAGCAGGCACTCCGTGAGGCGAAGCGACAGAAGCCTCCGCTCATCATCGGACTACGCTTATCCCGCCAAGAGATCATACGACGCATAGACCAGCGACTGCGGAGCAGACTGGAGGAGGGTATGGTTGCAGAGGTGGAGCGACTGCTTGACCAGCAGGTTCCCGCAGAGGTGCTCATTGCGTACGGTCTGGAGTACCGCTTCATCACCTTCTATTTGCAAGGGCAGCTTAGCTACTCCGAGATGGAGGAGCAACTAGCGACAGCCATTCATCAGTTTGCCAAGCGGCAGATGACTTGGTTCCGAGGCATGAGTCGTCGTGGCCTACCGATACACTGGATCGATGGGCATCAGCCAGTCACTTATCAGCGAGACCGAGTGCTACGACTACTTAAGAGTTTGTAAAAGGGGGAGAGTAGAGCTGACGCATCATAAAAATGAACTAGCCCCTATGGGGGAAATTGTGAATTCCTCCGAGGAAATCTTTGCTTTTCCAGTGAGGGACGAAAAAACTCTTCGGAACTTCGAAATCTTTCTTCCGAAGTTTCATTTCATTCTTCCGAAGTTTCATTTCTCGCCTCGGTGAAGGATTTCTGTTTTCCACGAAGCTATTTGGGATTTCCTCGGGAGAGATCCGAATCATCGTGACTATAGGAGTACTCAGAGTCCAGTCGTAGCGCTACGTAGCGCTGCTCAGGCCACACATTTCTCGGTTATCGTCCTGAGCAGCTCCTAGCAGAGTGGTCATAGTGCGTCAGCCCTGAGGGGGAGCGTGCTAGAGCAAGCCATATCTCCACAAGTATATGATGCGCTCGGTGACCGCATCGTCCTCAACATGTTCAGGGTCAAACTTAACGTCTAGGTCGCCTCCATAGATCTTCGCAAAGAGGTTGTACCACGTCGCAGTAAGTCCTCCGTAGATCGACTTAACAATCTCATACCCCGTAGAGCCCGTCTGTCTATTGACCAGCTTGATGAGGAGCAGTCCCTGTCCGAGCGTCAGATCTTTCATCCGTGGGGTGTAATCTCGGATCAGTTCCTTCTTAACACGAGCTAGATGTGCCCGGCGCTCACGCTTGGTGGGTAGCGTCTCGGCATATTCGTACGTCTCGGTAATCGTTCGGCTGAGCTCCTCCGCGATGGGTAGGACCTTCTTGACGTCTCGTACGCGTCGCCAGTAGGCATAGCGCTCAGTCTTCGAGAGAGGCTTGTGCGGAGTACCCGAGACATGTATCTCGGGGAGCAGGATGCCAACGAGATCCTCCTCGGCAAGCGTATCTGGAGCTTGCACGAGAGGCTTTCCGACACTGTTATAAATCGGAGATAAATCACTCCCCCGCAGAGCCTTAGTTGATAGCAACAGGAGGGGAATCAGCGATATGATGAAGAGCTTAGAGAAACATTTCATAGTTGCAAATGGGGTGTCTTATGAGAGTATTTGTTACCTTTGTCAACCGACATGAAGTACTAGACAAAGATACAACTAATTGAAGTACCTCATATCAATCTGACTGACGAATCATACTATGACTTATAAATCTGTCCTAACCAGCTCATTACTAGCGCTCGCCATCCTCTTGGGATGTGGCATCTCTAGTTGCACTTACAAGAAGGGCTCCACTACGATGGCGCAGCAAGAGCTCAATTTTAAGGACTTTACGACGATCAATGCGAATCATGGCATCGAGCTTGAGATCACTCAAGGCGCAGAGTACTCGGTGTCTGTCTCTGCCCCTGAGAACTATATGGACGATCTCAAGATAGAGCAGGAAGGCGAGACACTCTACGTCAGCTTGGTCAACAAAGGCAAGCGACTCCTCGACACCGATGATATCACCGTACACATCACGATGCCATACATCTCGCAGATAGATCTAGCGGGTGCTGCTGAGGCTTGCTTTCTTGGACGCTTTGAGACACCGCAGTTCATAGCTCACCTATCGGGTTCTTCTAATATAGAGGATCTTACCGTCGTAGCAGACGAGGTGAGCATCGAGGCGACAGGCGCTAGTGAAGTGTCAGGCACCGTACAGGCCACACGAGCTATGGTCAATCTATCGGGTGCCTCAGATCTTGACCTCCTAGCCAATCAGCTAAGCCAAATGACGATGCAACTCGCAGGTAGCTCGGAGGCAGAGATAAAAGGAGCTGTCACCAATCTGCAAGCTACGCTAGCTGGTGCCTCTGAGATCGATGGTGAAGAGCTGACCGTATCAGACCTAGACATATTCCTCGCAGGAGCCTCCTCGGCCGAGATTCGCAACAGTGGCAACCTACGCTACAAGCTAGCTGGTGCCTCTGAACTCACCATCTACGGTTCGCCGAAGGTCCTCGACTCGCAGAGCGACCGCTCCTCATCCATTGAGATACGCTAACCTACACCTCATATACTATGTCCTCTATCCGTCGGTTCGTAGAGCGTATCACTGGTCAGATCAAAAGCTTTAGTGCAGAGCACCCAAAGCGTGCGCAAGCTATCCTCTGTGGCTTGATTGTCTTGGGGATGGGGCTCTACACTTTCGTCATCAGTGACTCCAACCTCGGCAAGCAGCTCCGCTACTCGCATCGCATTCAGTCGCTCACCAATGAGTGTAAGCGACTTAAGGAAGCATACCAGAGCGACAGCCTGAAGATAGACAGCTATAAGCAGGACAAAGCTTCGCTAGAGCGTATCGCTCGTGAGGAGTACCGGATGCAACGCCCTGACGAAGTCGTCTTTCTCATCAAGGATAGACCCGAATCGGAGGATAGTGAGGGCAAATGAGCTAGCTTATCCATCTTGACACACACTTTTCTAAAAGCACCCTATGTCTCAACCATCAACCTCTCGTCAACGGGCAATCAATATCTGCTATAAGCTTGGACTCATCCTTCTGTTTGGGAGCCTGCTCCTGCACCTCTTCTATCCGAGCGTGCTCTTTGGCTATCTTCTCATGACGGGAGCGCTGCTCTACACCATCAGTCAGGCGCTCGTCGACAAGCGTGGCGTAGACCTGCGCACGAAGCGACTACGAGGCATAGCTCTCCTAGCAGGGATACTCTTTGTCTCAGGCTCCTACCTCTTTATCGTAGAGCAGTCATACTGGCGACTCGTACTTATGATTGCATCAGTCCTACTACTCTACTCCAATACAGTGCTCCTGTACCACAAGCCTCAGGCGCCAAAGGATAACCAAGCTGACTAATCACTCACTATGCCCCCCAGACCCACCAAGAATATCCGCAAAGCTCCCCAGCGTGAGCGTATCTACAGCTTCACAGCGACAGAGCCTGGCGCACTCCTTGAGCTACTCTTCCAGCTACTTCCACAGTTAAGTCGCACGACGGTCAAGCAGTTCCTACGCAATCGTTGCGTCTTGCTGGCTGGGGTGACGACCACACAGTTTGACACACCCGTTGCCATCGGAGATTCCATAGAGATTTACAATATAGGTACCGCCGAGGAGCTACAGCACCCACTCATTGAGGAGCTCTACCGTGACGAGCAGTTCATCGTCCTGCACAAGCGCCCAGGCATCCCCACCATCTCCGTGGGAGGCGCTAGCAAGAGCAGCCTCTTTCAGGTAGTGACGCATCATCTTAAGAAGGTCAATTCCAACGAGAAGATCTTCCTCCTAAACCGTCTTGATCGAGACACCGAAGGAATCATCATCGTAGCGCGCGATCGACAGCTACAGCAAGACCTACTAGCCGAATGGCGTAGCTTCGTCCTCTCCAACAGCTTCGAGGCGGTCGTCCTTGGTACTCTCGACACCAGCAGTGGAGAGCTAACGACCCGCCCTACGAAGGATAAGAAGAGAGGCTCGGACAAGCGTCGCTCCTCCGCCTCATCTAGTAAAGATAAGAAGCCTGCCACCTTTAGAGCTAGCTACGAAGTACTCTCCACTGGTCCTTACATCACGAGAGTCAGTCTCTCCCTACTCACACGCAATAACAGTATTCGCTCCACGCTCGCCAGCATAGGGCACCCGCTCCTCGGGGATCACCGAGCCAGCGACTCCATCGCTCCAGACCTCAGCAAGTACCTAGCGCTAAGAGCCACCGAGCTAACCATCTTCCACCCCATCAAGCAACAGATGATGCTGTTTACCATAGAGACTCCCCTTGTCAACCTAGATAGGATCGCCCAAACACGTCTCACTGTCGCCCAAAAGGAGGCTCTCGTCTTAGAAGAGACCGTATCACATCAAGAGAAAAAGCAACCTCATAAACACCTATAAACCAGCATCAAACAAAAGGTTATGAAGCAATGTATCACGTATTTAACCCTACTCTTTAGCATTCTCTTTGCCACAGGCTCCACCCTCGTTGCACAGATGGGAGGAATGGTCAACCCCGTCAAGTTTTCGCAACAGATTACCGATGACGGCAAGAAGATAGTCACAGTCTCCATCACCGCCCGCATCAACAGCGGATGGCACCTCTATGATCAGAACCTACCCAAGGGCGGACCCGTTCCGCTCTCGTTTCATACGGACAAGCTCGTCGGTGCTAAGGCTCTCGGAGGCTTCAAGGCAAACAAACAGCCCAAAAGCTACATCGATGACATCTTCAATATAGAGGTTCGCGAGTTTGAGGGTAGCGTCACTTTCTCCCAGCGACTTGAGATAACCGATGCCAAAGCCTTTGCTTATGAAGGCTACCTCAAGGGGCAGGCTTGCCAAGACAACTGCGTGCAGGTAGACTACGACTTCAACTTTAGCTCCAAGCAGCTCTCCAAGGCACTGCTCGCCCTGACAGCGGCCATCCCATCGGAGGAAACGACTACCACAGAGGCAGAGACCGATAGTACCGAGACGACAGCACTTGCAGTAACCGACACGCTCTCCGCTGGAGCCACTGGGGAGAGCATCTCAGAGGCAAGCTACTGGGCGCCCGTTGTGGAGCAGCTCAAAGATTACGGAGATAGTAACCAAAAGCAGTCCAACGCGAGTCTTCTGTACATCTTCATCTACGGCTTCCTCGGTGGACTCATTGCTCTGATCACGCCCTGCGTATGGCCTATGATCCCGATGACAGTGAGCTTCTTCCTCAAGCGCACCAAGTCTCGCAAGGCAGCTATACGAGATGCGATGATCTACGGACTCTCTATCATCGTCATATACGTAGCTCTAGGTCTGATCATCACGGGTATCTACGGAGCTAACAAGCTAAACGATCTAGCGACCAATGCTGTCTTTAACATCATCTTCTTCCTTATACTCGTTCTCTTTGCCGTCTCCTTCTTTGGCGCCTTCGAGCTAGTCCTACCGTCTAAGTGGACCAACAAGATGGACTCCAAGGCAGACAGCACCACGGGTCTACTCTCCATCTTCTTCATGGCGTTTACCCTAGTGTTGGTATCCTTCTCCTGTACAGGTCCTATCATCGGTACCCTACTCGTACAGGCTGGCACCTCAGGCGAGGTTATTGCGCCCGCCATCGGCATGGTAGGCTTTGCGCTAGCACTGGCACTACCCTTCTCGCTCTTTGCCATCTTCCCCAACATGCTACAAAACATGCCGAAGAGTGGAGGCTGGCTCAACTCAGTCAAGGTGGTTCTAGGCTTCCTCGAGCTAGCGCTCTCGCTCAAGTTCCTCTCCGTCGCTGACCTCGCTTACGGCTGGGGCATCCTAGACCGTGAGACATTCCTCGCACTCTGGATCATCATCTTCGCACTGCTAGGCTTCTATCTCCTCGGCAAGATACGCCTACCGCACGATACGCCACTGGAGAAGGTTAGTGTCTCTCGTCTCTTCCTAGCAATCATCTCCCTGGCCTTCTCCGTCTATATGATTCCTGGTCTGTGGGGAGCTCCGCTCAAGTCTATTACCGCCTTTGCTCCGCCACTCTACACGCAAGACTTCAACCTATACGACGGCGAGGTACATGCTCAGTTTGACGACTTTGACGCTGGTATGCGCTACGCTCAGGAGAGTGGCAAGCCTGTGCTACTAGACTTCTCAGGCTTCGGCTGTGTCAACTGCCGTGAGATGGAAAACTCCGTCTGGATCGATCCAACCGTCAAGGGGCTCCTCGAAAATGACTACATCCTCATCACCCTCATGGTTGATGACAAGACCGCTCTGCCTAAGGTCATTGAGGTAGAGGAAAACGGCTCCATCAAGAAGCTTCGCACCGTCGGTGATAAGTGGAGCTACCTACAGCGTAGTAAGTTTGCCGCCAATGCACAGCCATACTACATCGCCATTGATCCTGCGGGCAATCCTCTGAGCCCCTCATATGCCCATGACACCGATATCAGTAAGTATATCGACTTCCTCAAGGGTGGACTCAAGGAGTATGAAGCTCGTCAGAAGCAGTCTGCACAGTAGTCAGCTTACATAGTTACTTAGAGAGAGTCTCTGCCACTCAGATGGTAGAGACTCTCTTATATTATAGTCTGGCAAGCGAGTTATTTTACCTAGGTTAAGGTATTGACTGGCGCAAAGATAGCACCTACCTTTGCAAATAGAAATACCAACATAACGTTTCAAAGCAAATGAAGAAAACTGGACTATACTTCGGCTCCTCTACGGGGCACGTTGAGGGCATCGCAGACAAGGTTGCCCAGCTACTAGGGATTGACGCAGCAGACGTACACAACGTAGCTAATGCTACGCCAGAGTCAGCTATGGAGTACGATCTCCTCATCCTCGGCTCCTCTACATGGGGCTATGGCGACCTGCAGGACGACTGGGAGGGCTTCCTACCCAAGCTCGCTAAGCAAGATCTATCTGGCAAGCAGTTTGCCGTCTTCGGCTGTGGTGACTCAAGTAGCTACTCTGACACTTTCTGCGATGCTATGGCAGAGATCGCAGAGCAGGTCAAAGCTGCTGGTGCTACCCTCATCGGGCAGATCCCCGCTGATGGCTATAGCTACGATGCTACACGCTGTGAGGAGGACGGTCAGCTCATCGGCTGCTGTCTAGACGAAGACAACGAGAGTGATGAGACAGACGACCGTCTCGATACTTGGGTACAAGCTATCAAAAAGGCATAACGCACGTAAGCGAGCCTCTTTCATAATTCTTTTTTTTCTGTTAGTTAAGTGTGTATGTCGACCGAGTGGGTGATGCTGAGTGACAAGGTTTACGAGTTTCAGAAAGGAATACGTCCTCTGTTTCTCTGCACTGTAAGCAGAGAAGTGGCACCTCTCCTGATGAGACGCTTGGAGCGTGCTGGCATAGCTTACCATCTAGAGGAGATCTCTAGTGTGTCACCGCGTGTCAATCTCTTCTTTGGCAAGGAGCTATGTATCGCCATTATCTCTGAGATGGTGAGAGGGCGGTCCTTGACGATGCTCTCGCCTGAGGAAGACTTTATCCTCGGCACCCTACTCGGCTACGACACTTGTCAGCAGTGCGAGCGCTATCAGAGACGTAAGCAAAGCGCGAGACAGGTAGTCGCTAGCTAGCAAAAAATCGGCGACACATAGTTAGGCAGTCGGATGGTATCGGAGATCTCGGAGTAGTCTGGGCGATTCGTTACCATCCGATTGTTTTATAGCCATATGTAGTTAGGGCTAACAGCCTATAGTCAACTGGTTGTTTCAAATCTCCACAGAGGAATTGAGAGTTTTCTCTGTGGAGATTTTTCATTATCCAGCGAAGAACGAAAAAATTCTTCCGAACTTTTATTTCTTTCTTCCGAAGTTTCATTTCATTCTTCCGAACTTTTATTTCGCCCCTCCGTGGAGGATTTTCATTTTCTCGGGAGATATCGGGAATTTCCTCGGGAGATATTGACATTATCGGAGATGCAGGAGTTGTTATAGCGTGAGTGTATAGTGCTACGTAGCGATGCTCTACACATATCCACTAGACATCGTCTGGCGTAACCCCTAAAACACTGGGTTGTAATGCGTCACTCCTGTGGGGCTAGCCAATAGGAGTTGCGCCAATCGCTATTTTCAGTACTTTTGCTAAGAGAAGTATGCCCCGCAATGGGCTCGGTGACCAAGAAGTTGCTTTGCTCCATACTTTCCATACCTGATTAACACTCAATGAACGAAATAAGAAGATTCATCAGAGCTCTGTCACAACTGACTAGCATAGCACTCTGCGTAGCTCTCTTGCTGGTGGCATGCGTGCGATCACCCTGGCAGTATGACCGCTCGGAGGGTAGCCAGCCCCACCTCTCCGTTGACACGATACGACTGGACACGCTCTACAGCGCACTCTCCTCGGCGACTCACGTGGCGATGATCTATAACCCGCACGACCATCCGCTACTCCTTGATGAGGTGTCACTCCTGAGCGGTGGCAATAAGGGGTACCGCATCAACGTGGACGGACGTAGTGGCTCGGAGATACGAGATGTGACGCTGCCACCGCGTGATAGTATCTTTGTCTTTGTGGAGGCGACCTTTGTGGCTGGGGACTCAGACCTTCCGACGCTAGTGACCGATTCGCTTCTGTGGCGCTGCAATGGGATCACACACTATACGCGCATTGAGGGTTATCGGCAAAATGTCTTTACCCTACCCGCCAACTGTCACATAGCAAAGGACACCCTCTGGCGTAGCGAGCGTCCTTACCTAATAACCGATAGCATCACGATAGAGCCAGGCGCACGGCTAACGATTGCCGAAGGGGGGCACCTGTTACTACCTCAAGGAGGGCGGATCATCGTACGAGGAGCCTTCACTCTAGCGGGCTCAGCGACCAATCCTATCCTCATAGAAGGGATCCGACGAGACAATCTCACGACAGATGTCTCCTATCGCTTGCTACCGAATCAGTGGGACTACATACAGTTTACGGCAGAGAGCCAGGGCAATGAGATACGCTATACGACCATTCGCAATGGACGAGAGGGGATAACCTTTGCCCCTGGAAATGATCCTCTAGCGAAGCGGCTACTCCTAGAGTCAAGTACCATTACCAATATGGGCGGAGATGGCTTGACCCTCGCAGGGGGTAGCTATATGCTACGAAACAGCGAACTAAGCAATGTGGGTGGCTCCTGCCTATCCATACAAAAAGCTACCGTACAGGCAGAGCAGATGACGGTGGTGTGCGACTACCTATTTGACCACAGGCGCAGCCCTGTACTCTATGTAGGTAAGGAGGGTAAGCTACAGATGATCAATAGTATCGTGGATGGTAGGCAAACTATTGCTCTACAGAGCGATACGCTACGTCGCTCAGGCGAACTAGCGTGGCACCCCTCGGCTCAGGCGCAGCTGGATCTGCAGCATTGCTACCTACGGCTGGAGCAGGACTCTATCGCAGCTAAGCGACTCGTGGAGAAGCTTTTCCCTACTTGTCATCGAGCTACTGCCCCCTTTGTGGATAGCTACTGGATGCTGGGCAAGGATTACAAGGATCGTAGCAATAGACAGGCTAAGTATCACTTCCACTTTGACTTTCACCCTGTAGAAACGGCTGGTCTGCAAGAGCTTTCGCCTTTAGCTCCTACTGCGTGCGCCCTAGATCGTACGGGTCTGCCACGACGCAAGAATAAGCTGGGAGGCTATACCATAGGAGCCTACGAAGCTATCGCTCCGCCAAAGGAGAAGAAGCCGTAACTCCATCGACAAGAAGCATAAGATCTTGGCGCTAAATTCGTATCTTTGTACGCATTTAGCCGTTTCGCCTTAGGGATACTCCGCTCAGAGCTCACACCGAGGGCCCCTCGGCTTACTCAGATGGCTCCAAACCTACTTCATGAACCCCGTACGAAGACGTCGTAAACTCTTTTGGATCCTACTCCTCACCCCACTGACAGTACTACTGCTACTGATAGGATCAATCTACCTACCTAGTGTACAGCGCTGGGCAGTAGGACGTCTCATCCATACGCTTGAGGAGCAGACAGGGTGGAAGATTACAGTCGAGGAGATGCGCATTAGCTTTCCTCTGCGAGTGCAGGTCGACAAACTGCTCGCTACGGAGCAGGGGGATACGGTTATTTGGGTCAATGAACTTCGCACCAGTCTGCCTCTGATGCCTCTCTTTAACAAGCGTATAGAGGTTCCTCAACTGAATCTACGAGATGCGCTCGTGGCGATGCCTCTAGATAGTCTCAACCGTAGTCGCATCGATGCCCGCTTGGGCAATATGGAGGCGGGACATGTGCAGGTAGACTTAAGCTCGATGGATATTGATATCGCTGCGGTCTCCCTAGCAGACGGGTTCTTTGCTTATACCCAGACTGATACGACCGAGACGAGCGAGCCTGGACCGCCTATGAGCATCAATATCAATCGGGTGGATCTTACACGCTTTGCTAGTTACATACACCTCTATCCTTCGGGCGTACACACAGATGCGGTGATAGATCGTGGCGCTGTTGACAAGGTGATGGTAGAGATACCAGACTTTAACCTACTCGTAGAGCATATCAATGTAGACCTGACTAGGGCAAGCTATGCAACAGATACAGCCAAGGTACGACTTCCCTACGTGGACTACAGTCATATGTCTTACCACGATGCGCATGCCGATATAGATGGGCTCTCCATCAATAGTAAGGGGCTGGTGCAGATGGACATTAACCAGTTGAGTCTACGTGAGCAGTGTGGAGCTCAGCTGGAGCACTTCCAGGGGTACTTCAAGCTTGAGGACAAAGTGGTCAACATGCGCAACTTCATGCTCGCTACCCCTAAGAGCCAGCTGACGGGGGATCTGATTCTTCCCCTAAGTCTCTTCTCGGGCGATGAGGAGGCTATCGTCACGGCCGAACTCAAGGGTACCTTAGCTCCGCAAGACCTATACTACTACACACGCATTAGTCTGGACAGTATGCTCTATAGCCCTGGCGGTCACAAGCAGCTGGCCGATGTACCGCTGTCCGTAGACTTGCGTTCGCGAGGTTCGCTGAGTGCCCTGGAGATATACAATCTAGAGTTGCGACAAGAGGGCTTCATCGCACTCACGGCCAGTGGCACAGCCACGCACATCCTTGACGAACACAAGCGCACAGCCTCCCTGCGAAGTAGCATACAGACAGGCCCTGCCGCTAAGCTACTCCTAGCCATGGCTGGGATAGACAAAGCGTCAGGATCTGTGACACTACCAGCGAAGATGGACCTTGACCTAGATGGTACGCTCCACGGCGACCAGATTACAGCGGATCTGCATCTTGGCACACCTAGAGGTTCGCTCACGCTCAACGGTCTGTACGCCCTGCGTCAGCAACGCTATAAGCTGGACGGTCACCTTAACGGACTTGATGTCGCTCAGTTTATGCCTCGTGACTCCATCGGAGTAATCTCTGGGTCAATCAAAGCAGACGGCGCAGGCTTTTCTCTAAAGACTAGAAACAAGAATGGACTCGTCGCAGTAGCCCTAGACGAAGTCAACTATAAGAACTATAAGCTCCGCAACCTCTCGCTCGACGGCTTCCTACGAGGGGACTCCGTGTCTGTCTCTCTGCAGTCGTACGATCCCTCGGCACAGTTATCTGGGGATATTGCGGGGACACTCATCACGGCTGGAAAGCTTCCCTCCTTCGGAGGTAAGATAGACCTAGATGTCTCTCACCTTGACCTCCAAGCTCTAGGACTAAGCGATAGCATTATGGAGGGGCGCATGAGACTTACGGCAGATCTCTATAGCGACTTTGCCGAGACCCACATGGTGGATGGACAATTGTCTGGTCTGCACCTAGCTGTCGGCTCACAGCGAATAGATAACGAGCAGATTGACCTGCGTCTAGCTAGTGATACGTCGCAAGTGATAGCACAGTTAGGAGCCAGCGACATAGACTTGAGCGTCACAACGCAGGAGGGACTAAACAAACTCTTGGCTTCTATATCTGGACTCTCCAAGTGGGCGGGAGAATACCAATTTGACAAGCCACGTCTGACCGCCTACAGCGACCTAATCAGCGTCCTGCCCAATGCTCAGATAGCACTGCACATGGGATCGCGTCACCCGCTCCGCTCACTACTGGAGAAGTACAATGTATCCGTAGAGTCTCTTGACGCTGATCTGCTGACCAGTCCTAATCTAGGGATCAATGGACGCATCGAGCTGCACCAGCTACAGTACGACACGATACAGTGTGACAACGCACTCCTCCAGCTGACGACGCTCTCTCCGAGTCGCCCCATACTCCTAGATCATCTAACCCACGTGAGCCAGCAATTGCCCTCCGAGGCTATGCGTCCACTGCTTCTGTCAGACCTCTCCGATCAGTTTAGCTCTGACGATCTTACCCAGCGATACGTACACCCATTGCTACAGATAGATCTCAGCCTTGATGGTGAGCGACAGGACAAGCGTCCACCGTACAAGATCATCGGATCGGCTCAGACGGACCTTGTAGCTATGAATCTTGACTTTGACTGGCTACGTGATCACGAGCTGTACTATAGCTTGGGTGCTAGCGGGTATTACAATGCGCAGGGCTTTGGCGTGAGCTTATCCAACAAGGATATCTACCTTGCTGGCGAGCGACTCCGTGCGAATGAGGACAATGCGCTCTTCTACTTCCATAAGGACAACCAGATCTTTGCCAATCTCGAGCTAACGAATCCGCACGGCGCCAAGCTCTCTATCCACAGCGATCTAGACGAGCCGAGCAATGTACAGAGCTTGCTCTGCAACGTACAGCGACTAGAGCTGAGCGACCTGGCACGCATCCTACGCCTCCCCGATATGAGTGGACGCACCTTTATGGATCTGCGCATCGAGCGCGTGGACAACGTCTACCGTGCCACAGGCGACCTCTCGGTCAACGACATGACTTATATGGATGGGGATCTAGGCAACGTGAGTGTCGCCTTCTTCTACGAGCCTCGTGACAATGCATCGCAATATGTCACCGCACAGGTGAGTAGCAATGGTAACCTTGCGCTCACGGTAGACGGTATCTACCACAGCCGTAAGGGCGAAGAGGCACTGGATATGAAGGCATCATTTGAATCCTTCCCGCTACGTCTGGCTAACCCCTTTATGGGTGGTAATCTAATCAGTCTAGAAGGTGCACTCAACGGTTCACTTGCTGTGACGGGTACGCCAAAGAGTCCGATTCTCAATGGAGCGCCACACATTACCGATGGATTGGTCGCACTATCCTTGACGGGCAATAAGTACACCCTTGACAGTCGTCCGCTGACTATTGAGCAGAGCCGACTAAATCTCCAAGACTACAAGCTAACGCTACAAGGCAAGGAGACCTCGCTCTACCTTGATGGCTGGCTAAAGCTCTTCGGTCCTGAGGCGCTCAAGAGCGACCTCCGCCTCTACGCCGACCATGCACAGGTGATTGACAGCAAGTACCACAACAAGCAGTCGATCTATGGACGAGCTATCCTCTCTGCTGACTTACGCCTGCAGGGCTACCTGACAGCGCCTCAGCTACTCGGATCAGTCACACTACATGGAGGGACCAATGCGACCTACGTTATGTCGCAAGCAGCCATCAAGGCGCAGGACAACATGTCAGGCGTTGTAGAGTTTGTCAACGTATCTGACACCACGATTGTTGAGGAGCCTCAGAAAGAGCGCTCTCAGTCCCTCGGTCGTATGAATCTAGCCGTGGCGCTTCACATCGAGCCCGCAGTACAGATCGGCATAGACCTCTCCTCACGAGGACAAGACTACGTACGCATACAGGGCGGTGGCGACCTCCGTCTGAAGTACCCGCCACTCGGCACAATGAGCCTCGTCGGGCGGTACGACTTCAGTGGTGGCGAGGTACAGTATGAGTTCCCAGTCGTAGGGCGACGCCACTTCAACATAGAACCCGAGAGCTACCTCGTCTGGAGTGGCGATCCGCTAGATCCTTACCTACACTTCATCGCTTCGCAAAAGCTACGCGCCGACGTGACCAGAGGCGAGACAACCAATAAGGTAGACTTTGAGGTATCCATCAAGGCTGATGAAAACTTAAAGGACATGTCACTCGCCTTTGACCTAGCAGCCCCCGAAGACCTAGAGACGCAGACGCAGCTCTCCGCTATGAGCGAAGAGGAGCGAGGCAAGCAGGCCGTAGCCATGCTCGTATCAGGCACCTACCTCGCCTCCGACCTAGGGCAGATATCAATGGAGAAAGTACTCAGCAACGTCGCCATGAGCGAGCTCAACAATCTAACGGGCAAACTCCTCCAGGGGACGAACCTCTCCCTCGGCATGGAGCTGGGCGGATACAACCAGTCGCAGCTACAACAGACGAACTATACCTACAGTTTCAGTCGTCGCTTCCTCAACGACCGAATACGCTTCGTCATCGGAGGGCGTGTGGCTTCGGGCAATCTACCCACCAACTACGAGCAGACCTTCATTGACAACGTCACCTTTGAGTATCGTCTTGACGAGGCTGGACAGCAGTATGTGACGCTCTTCCACAAGCGTAACAACGACAATATGCTTGAGGGTGTAGTGACCGAGACAGGCATCGGCTATCTAGTCAAGCTCAAGACGCGTCGCTTCATTGATCTCCTTGATCCGCGCAACTATATGTGGTGGCAAAAGAAGAAACCTGAAAAGCCTTCCGAGCCTAGGAAGTCCCGTGACCGTTTCATCACAGATAGTCTATCACACACTACGCCTATCGCCCCTGACACCGTAACCTCAACCTCACAGACTCCACAGCTATGACCCGTTATCGTTACAGACCAACCATAGCTCATGCGCTACTCCTACTACTCGGCACCATACTAGCTCTGAGTAGTTGCTCGGTGACGCAACACATACCCGAGGGTGAGCTACTATATATAGGTATCGGCAAGACACGCGTCCAGGGGGATGATGGCAGTGACGCTGCTGATCGCGCTATCGCTAATATGGAGAAAGTGCTCAATGTACCGCCCAATGACGCCTTCTTCGGCAGTGCACGCTCTCGCTTTCGCATACCCATCGGACTTTGGTTTTACAACGGCTTTGTCAATGACAGCACGTGGGTGGGCAAGCGCCTTTACAAGCTCTTTGCCGAGGAACCCAAACTCATCAGCGATGTGCGCCCCGACGTGCGTGCCAAGCAGTCCCAGTTCATCCTCCACGAGCACGGCTACTTCAATGCTGTCGTAACCGATAGTATAGCACGCTCCTCCAGTGACTCGCTGCAGGCACGTGTCTACTACAAGGCCGATCTCGGAGCGCCTTACCTCTACGACAGCATCAGCTATATGGAGCCGTGGCTCCTAGGTAGTGGCGAAATACTCAACCATGCCGAGCTGTCTAAGATACACAAGGGAGATCAGTTCAACTTCTCACAGATCCTCCAAGACCGCAACATGCTGGTCACGAACCTGAGAGACCGTGGGTACTACTTCTACGCTCCAGACCTAATCGTCTATCAGGTAGACACGCTACTCACTCCAGGCAAAGTCTATATGCAGGTGCGAGAGCAAAGTGGCTACCCGAACTATACCTTTGAGCCGTGGCGCATAGGCTCCATCCACGTTTTACTCACTGAAGACAGTCGCCTCTCGCTCACAGACACTATGCAGTTCAAGGGCATCACCCTACACTACCGTGAGCACCCGAGCGTACGTCCCTCAGTCTTTGCCAATAGGATACAGTTACGTTCAGGCGAACTCTACTCGCAGTCTCGCGAGCAGGCTACACGTCAGTCCTTGCTAGGGTTAGGCGCCTTCTCCTATGTCGACATGCAGTTTGTCGCTAGTGATACGCTGCACAACCTCCTCGACCTCTACATCACCGCCGAGCTAGACAAACCGTGGGACTCCTCGCTCTCTGCCGTCTTCACGACCAAGTCCAACAACTTCATCGGTCCGGGACTCACCTTATCACTCGGACGTCGCAACGTATTCGGAGGTGGAGAGCGCCTCTCACTCGATCTCTACGGCTCCTATGAGTGGCAGACCAATCGTACACGGAGCAATCAGAACGTATCCATATCCGACATCAACAGCTACGAGGTCGGGTCCAACCTCAACCTACAGGCTCCACGCATCCTACTACCGTGGCTCTACGATCTGCACCTCACACACGACGTGCAGACCACCTATACCCTATCCGCCTCCATGCTCAATCGTGCTCGCTACTTCCAGATCACCTCTCTAGGACTCACCGCCAGCTATAGCGTACGCAATACGCAGCATCAGCACATGATCACACCTCTGCGGATACACTACAACCGCCTATCACGCCAGTCCGAGATATTTCAAAAGGTCATCACCGACAACCCCATCCTAGGGCTGAGCTTGCGGAGCCAACTAATCCCGCAGATGAGCTACCAGTACACCTTTGACAACATCTTCACGGGACTAGGCAGCCATCACCTGCACATCGACCTAGGCATCTCTCAGGCGGGCAATCTCCTCAACGGCATCTACTCGCTAGCTGGACGCAACTACCACGAGACGAAAAAGCTCCTCGGTGTCCCCTTCGCACAGTTTGTCAAGGGTACCGCCGAGCTACGCTATACCTACGGCATCGATCGTAACCAGAGCTTAGCCCTGAGAGCTGGCGTCGGAGCTATCTACAGCTACGGCAATATGACCGTGGCACCGTATAGTGAGCAGTTTTACGTCGGTGGTGCCAACAGCATCCGCGCCTTCACCGTGCGCAGTATCGGCCCAGGGCGCTTTGTGCCACGCAATAGTCGCTACGCCTTTATGGATCAGACGGGAGAGTTCAAGCTAGAGATGAACGCTGAGTACCGCTTCCGTCTTGCAGGCGATCTGCACGGTGCACTCTTCCTCGACTCAGGCAATATATGGTTGCTTCGTCCCGACGAAAACCGCCCTGGAGCATCACTCCAAGAGATTACTGGGGCTAAAGACTTCTTCCAGCAGCTCGCCCTCGGTTCTGGCGTAGGACTACGCTACGACCTCAACTTCCTAGTCATCCGCTTTGATGTCGGCGTGGGTCTGCACCTACCCTTTGAGACCACGCGCCAGGGCTACTACAACCTGCCTAAGTTTGCCAATTCGCTCGGATACCACTTTGCCGTAGGCTATCCCTTCTAAATTTTCTTCACCGGCGACATTTATGGGCTAATTCCCATTTTATCCGACTTTCTACTGAGGAAGTTCTAGTTTTCCACGGGAGAAACGGCAAATTCTTCCGAACTTCAAAATCTTTCTTCCGAAGTTTCATTTCAGACTTCCGAAGTTTCATTTCAAACTTCGGAAGAAATAGCGACTTTCCTCCGAGCAATTTGAGAATTTCTTCGGAGGAATTGGATTTTCGGGTGTTTCGTCGGTCATCTTGACTCCTCAAATTCCACTTCGCCACATTAAATTTGAACAGGCATCTATTGCGAGAAGAAAACTTTTCACTATCTTTGCCAGCGATACAGCATATGAAGAGACTCACGCATATCGATATGCCGACGCGAATGACGGCTTTGCTATTGGGGCTAGTGTACATACTGGCTCTGATGGGACAAGCTATGCACCAGCACGATGCGGAGATCTTTTCGTCGACTTACTATGGTCTGATCTCTGATGCCAATGGCCACCAGAGTGACGATAATAAGAAGAGTGAAGCAAGCTCCGAGGTATACCTAGTTAATAAGGTCACCTGCCCCGTCTGCGAGTTTCATCTCGGTATCACAGACCAGTGTGCCGTAGCGCCATCCTTTGCGGTGGATGAGTGGGACACCCCCGCTCCAGAGCTACAGCCCGAAGCTGTACACCTAGCCCTGAGAGAGGGCAAAGCTCTAAGAGCCCCACCAGTGAGATACTGCTAGCCACACCTATTCTACTACGTGGCTATAGGCGGATTAGCTCTATGCTGATGCTCCGCCGTATGCGCTTGCTTTGGCTTCTTGCCACAGTGTGAGTGACCGTCGTGTCGCTCCCCTACCCGCACTAGCGTAGCTAGACAATATCTATGTAACACAACCACTTACGTACGCCTGCTCCTCCGTAGTGTGCGAGCGAAGCTACCGGCGTAGTGGCACTGTCTCTCCTTACATTTCACTGGTTCAAATCATTTTTGCAATGTATTGCAGATACATTTGCCATCTATTATTATATTTCGTCCCGATAGTTGCTCTAGCTGAGTCATCCCTATCGAGACCAGACAGCGTAGCGCTAGAGCCTCACCCCTTTGACGAGACACTCCAGACGGTGGTCGTCAGAGCCAATAGTCAGAGGCTCCAGACAGCGCGTCTCGGTCAGACGATTGAATGGCTCGACAGCACTTATCTGACGAAACACTTTACGGGCAACTTTGCAGCGACCCTCAGCACGCTGCCTGGGGTCAATGTGATCACGATCGGCTCTGGCTACGGCAAGCCTGTGATCCGTGGTCTAGGCTTCAACCGCATCGCCTATGTCGATGGCGGGCTCAAGCAAGAGGGACAGCAGTGGGGCGCCGACCATGGGCTGGAGGTAGATGCCTTCGACCAAGACCCTGTCCAAGTAATCAAAGGGGCGGGCTCGCTCCTCTACGGCAGCGACGCCCTAGGCGGAGTCATCGTTAGACAATCGGCTACGCCTCCGCACAAGCAGGGACTCTACGGCTCCTGCACCTTGCTGGGACAGAGCAGTACGATGGGCGGTGGCGGTAGTCTCATGATGGGCTACCTGCACGGAGCGCATCATATCCGTCTTCGCGTGAGTGGTCAGTATCATGGCGACCGCAATGTGACAGCGGACAGCATTACCTACCTCACCCGCTGGATACCTATACATAATCGTAGGCTAAAGAATAGTGCCACACAGACCTATGCCTCGCAACTACGCTACGAGTGGCTGGGAGAGCAGATCAAAGCTTCGCTACAAGCCTCAGTCAATGGCGAGCGTAGTGGCTTCTTCCCTGGAGCGCACGGCGTACCAGACTTAAAGCGTGTGCTACCGGACAATAGCCGCTACAACATTGAGCTACCCTACAGCACCGTGCGTCAGCTCTCTACGCAGGGCTCTATGCAGTGGCGGATCTCTCCGCAGTGGCAATTGGTCGGCGAGCTAGGCTGGCAGCAGAACCTGCGCCGTGAGCTTAGCGCCTTCCACACGCACTATGGGACGATGCAGCGACCCGAGCAGGATGCAGACTTGGAGTTTGAGTTTGACCTCAAGACCATCTCCGCACGCTTGCAGGCTAGCTACTACGCTCCCTGGGGTGGCAAGTGGACCTTGGCTACTGATGGTCAGTACCAGTGGCACAAGCGGAGAGGCTACGGCTTCCTCCTACCAGACTACCAGCGAGCAACGAGCGGTATGAGCCTAACCTATCAAGGACGCATAGCTCAGGGACTACACCTCACCAGTGGTCTGCGCTACGATCTAGGATACATCTCAATGAGCCCCTACCACGATCCCTATCTAGCTGACTACCTCAAGGAGCGTGGCGAGTCATCGGCAACCCTAGCGCAGTACTACTACAGCAGTCAGGAGGGCGAGCGTCGTTGGCACGACCTCTCGGGGAGTGTCGGCTTAGCTTGGCAGATCGATCGGCATTGGCTCTGGAAGGTCAATCTGGGCAGAAGCTTTCGCCTACCAGGCATCTACGAGCTTGCAGCAAATGGTATCCACCACGGCACCTTCCGCCACGAGGTGGGCGACCCTTCGCTGAGTAGTGAGCAGGGCTGGCTACTAGATAGTGAGGTAGGCTTTCATAATGAAGTGTGGAGCTGTACGGTAGCGCCTTTTGTAACCTACTTTACCAACTACATCTTCCTGCAGCCCTCGGGCGAGTGGTCCATACTGCCCCACTCGGGACAGATATACCGCTACCAGTCCACACGAGCGCTCTTTACAGGCGTCGAGCTGGAGGGCACTTGGCATCTGCATCCGCAGTGGGACTATCATCTGCAGGGTGACTACGTCTACACCTATAATATGACAGACCGCCTAGCTCTCCCCTACTCGCCACCAGCACGCTTGAGCCACGACTTGACCTGGCACCCTAAGCACTGGGCGCTCTCGCTCAAGCATCGCATCATCGCTCCTCAGCATCGCATAGCACGCAATGAGGAGCCGACACCTGGCACAGCTTCGCTACTAGACCTAGCTGTGACCTACGATGGACAGCTCAGACAGAGCAACTACCGCATCTCTCTTGCTATCCAAAACCTACTGGACAGCCGCTACTATGACCATATGAGTTACTACAGGAGAGTTAATCTCCCTGAGGCTGGACGAACCCTATTGCTAACAATCAATCTATCATTTTAATCTTCAATACTATGATGAAAAGAACAATCTTCACATCAATCACGCTCCTTAGCTGTCTTGCTCTAGCGACAGCCTTCACCGCATGTAAAGAGGAGCCCAAGAATCAACCAACTGTCGACACGACAAAGCCAGTCATCGAGCTAATCGAACCAGAGGATCATGATAAGCTCCTCATCGGAGGTGAGCATGGCGTACACTTCGAGATGAAGCTCTCGGACAACGATCTCGTCAAGTCGTACAAGATCGACGTCCACAACAACTTTGATGGGCACTCGCACACCCGCGATCTACGTCACGGTGATGACCAGACGAAGCCCTTTAGCTTCAACAAGGAGTACACGGTCAACCAGCGCAACGCATCGATTCACCACCACGACATCAAGATCCCAGCAGACGCAACACCAGGTGAGTACCACCTCCTCGTCTACTGCGTGGACCGCTCGGGTAATGAGTCAATGGTAGCTCGCACCGTCATCCTCTCCAAGGACGCTCCTGACGATCATCACCACGACCACGACCACGACCACGGCCACGATCATGACCACGATCATGACCACGAATAAGTCGGGTCTGAAGAGATAACTCAATTCGTCCACCTCTAGCGACAGACGATAAGACACTCCGCAAAGAGTACACTTCGTCTAAACCGATAGCGACGAATTGAAGAGACATTAATTTGTTTAGTGTATGTGATAGGGAGGGGTGTTACCGTGATGGTAGCACCCCTCTCGCTTTTTCATCACACCGCTCCTACAAAGCGGTGTGATGACTACTGCTATATGTTACTTGACAGCTTCGGCTACATACTAGATGCGGAGCCAGCTCCATAGGTCACGCAGGGAGGGTTTCTTGCCCGTGAAGAGGATGCCGACACGGTAGATACGTGCGGCTAGCCAGACGATGCCAAAGGCTGTGAGGTACAGGAGTGAGATGCTGAGGATGAGCTCCCACGTGGTGACCCCATAGGGTAGTCGAACCATCATCACGAAGGGCGAGGAGAAGGGGACGATACTGCCCCAGAAGGCCATCGTGCCGTCGGGATTGTCCATACTACCCATAGCAATGTAGAAGCCGAGCATCATAACCAGGAGAAACGGCATCATAAACTGGCTAGCGTCTTCGTCGCTTGAGACACTCGACCCGATCGCTGCAAAGAGCGAAGCGTAGAGGAGGTACCCCCCGATGAAGTAAACGAGGAGCATGATGATGAGCTGTGCGAAGTTGATACTCTGTAGCACCTCTAGGCTGGACTGCATCTCGGTGACGGAGTCCATACTCATACCGCCAGCGAGACCTCCCATCTGTGCGGGGTCTAGCTGCGAGAGTGCCGAGAGGTCGTAGATGCCACCCACGGCGACCAAAGAACCAACGACAAAGATAATCCCTCCGAAGACCAGCCATATAGCGACCTGTGTCAGTCCAACGAGGAACGCTCCAATAATCTTTGAGATCATCATATCAATAGGTCGTACGGTGCTGACGATGACCTCTATGATGCGGTTCTTCTTTTCCTCTAAGACGCTACTCATCACCTGCCCCGCATAGTTGGACATAAAGCTGAGGATGATCACGGAGAGAATCATACCGATGATACCAGCTAGCGAGCCACTAGACTTAGCCTCCTCGCCCTTGGCATCCCACTGATAGGTGGGTACGGAGATGGTGGTCTCTACATCTTTGATTATTTCGGGCAGTCCCTCTATATCGTACTGAGCGATGCGTTGCTCTTTGAGCCGCTCGGTAAAAGCATCTTCGATGTAGCTGACGATGCCACTGGGGAGCTTCTTGTAGGAGTAAAGGCTCCAGCCGTTGGGATTGTTCATCAGCGTGTCTTTTATATAGAGAACCGCTGTGATTCCCTCCTCCTCGAGCTTTGCCTTGTCAGTATAAGCCTCAAGAGGCTCGGAGCTTGGGATGAAGGTGTAGTATTCGTCATCAACCAACACATCGCTATAGAGTCCCGTCTCGTCAATGACGGCGACACGCTCGTCACTGAGCGAACTCATACTGATGTAGATAACGATAAAGAAGATCGCAAATAGGATAATCGGGACGAGGAGGGTGGTGACGATGAAGGACTTCTTCTTGACACGCACCATATATTCTCGCTCGATGAGTATGGAGAGCTTGGAGGGTGATTTCTTGTTCATAAGAGTGGGGCTTATTAAAAGGTGGGCTCAGCGGGCTGAGCCGTGGTGGTACGGATGAAGATGTCTTGCATAGAGGGTATCTCCTGCGCTACCTCTAGGAGGTGCAGGTCGGTGGGTACCAGCTCAGCGAGAGCACGTACGTCACGCTGCTGCGGGTCTTTGAGGCGAACGCGCATATCGTGTCCCTCACGCTTGATCTCGAGTAGCTCAATCTGTTGCTGGGTCAAAGGCTCAACCCAGTCAGGCCGATACCCTTCGCCTGATATAAGTAGCGAAGCTATGCCCTCAAAGTGGCTTCGCTTGACTTCGGTCACGTTGCCACGTAGCACTACCTTGCTTTGGTTGATGAGGGCGATGTCGTCGCAGATCTCCTCAACGGACTGCATGTTGTGCGTGGAGAAGATGACGGCACAGCCGTTGTCTCGTAGCTCTAGGATCTCACGCTTGAGGAGCTCGGCATTGACAGGATCAAAACCACTAAAGGGTTCGTCGAAGATGAGTAGCTTGGGACGGTGAATGACGGTGCAGATGAACTGGACCTTCTGCTGCATTCCCTTAGACAGCTCCTCAACCTTACGGCGCCACCAGGGCATGATGTCAAACTTCTCAAACCAGTGCTTCAGCTCCTGCTGCGCCTCCTGTCGGGAGAGTCCGTGCAGACGAGCGAGGTAGATGGCTTGGTCGCCGACCTTCATCTTCTTATAGAGCCCACGCTCCTCGGGCAGGTAGCCGATATGGCGTATATCTTCGTAAGTCATCTCCTTGCCGTTGAGCAGTACGGTACCGCTGTCGGCGAGGAGGATTTTGTTGATGATCTTGATGAGGGTACTCTTGCCAGCTCCGTTGGGACCGAGGAGTCCGAAGACGCTGTTGGGCTGTACCTGTATGGAGACATCGTCGAGGGCGAGGTGGTTCTTGTAGCGCTTGACGATATGCTCTGCTTCTAGTAAGTATGGCATGAGACTTTAGACTTTAGAGATTTGAGGTTTGGAGTATGTCGAGGGCTCGCTGGTAGGAGGGTATCTCGGCGAGCGGTTTTGCCGTGGCGGTGGCGTAGTCTATCTGCAGGACGAGGTGGGAGAGCCCGTTGGTCATCATCAGGAGGGGTGCGTGGTAGTGCGCATTGTAGCGAGAGATCTGGTTGACCGTCTCCTGAGAGAGCGACACTTCGGGCGCCTTGCACTCGATGAGAGCGAGGACTCGTCCACCAGGACCGTAGATCATTGCGTCAAAGCGGTCTTGACGTATGGAGCTGGCGACAAGGCTCTCCACCTGTATGGAGAGACGCGGGTAGCCTAGATGATCCGAGAGATAGTGCAAGAAATGCTGACGCACCCACTCCTCAGGGGTTAGCGCAACCATACTCTGACGGTAAACGTCGTATATGACCGAACGCCCTGACTGCTCCTCAATGAGAGCAGGATAAGAGGGTAAGTGGAGGGGTTTCATTAACTTTGCTTCGCACTGCTACTATTAGACGGTGCAAAGTTACCATTTCCACCAATGAAAACAAAGAAAGAGATTGCTACCAATTGGTTAACGAGGTACACCACACGGAGCCTCTCGGAGTTTGCACCACACATACTCCTAACCAACTTCACGAGCTACCTGCAAGCTTTTGCCAAGAAGATCGGCGAGCCGATCCTAGGCGAGAGCGCCTCGATGCCAAACTGTGGCAATGCGGAGATGACGATGATACACATTGGCATGGGGAGTCCGAATGCGGCGACGATCATGGATCTGCTCTCGGCCATTGAGCCACGGGCGGTGGTCTTCCTCGGTAAGTGTGGCGGGCTCAAGTCGCAGCTGACGCTCGGGGACTACGTCCTCCCGATTGCGGCGATACGTGGCGAGGGGACGAGCGATGACTATATGCCTCGTGAGGTGCCGTCGCTCCCTTCCTTTAATGTGCTCAAAGCTTGTAGCAATGCGCTCCTTGAGGCGGGCATATCGTATGCGCCAGGGACGGTCTACACGACGAATAGACGGCTCTGGGAGCATGACGAGCACTTCAAGGAGTACCTTCGCACGACCCATGCGGACGCGATAGATATGGAGACGGCTACGCTCTTTACGGTGGGCTATGCGAACCGCATCCCGACGGGCGCTCTCCTGATGGTGAGCGATATGCCGATGACACCCGAGGGGGTCAAGAGCGACGAGAGCGATAGCTACGTGACGGCACACTTCGCCGAGCAGCATCTCCAGCTCGGCATCCGCACCGTCGAGAGCCTCCTCCAATCTCCCGAGGAGATGAAGAGCATTGTCTTTGACTGGTAATAGAGACTCCAAACCGCTATGACTGAACTCGTACAGATTAGTGACCAGATCCGGTCGGGGCAACCGCTCCCACCTCTCGTGCTTGGCTACGGAGAGGAGAGCTACTATATCAATCGCCTAGAGGAACTGGTCGTCGAGAACTATATCCCTAAGGAGGAGCGCACGACCCAGCTCGTCGTCTACTTCGGCTCCGAGACGACCGCTCCCGAGGTCCTTCAGCAGGCGCAGACCTTCTCCATGTTTGCCCCAAAGCGTCTGATCGTCTTGCGTGATGCGCAGGATCTCAAGAAGAGCTCCGTCCTCAAGAAGCCGTATGGCATTGCTGAGCTGATACGCGATGCGACGACTTTTGCCGAGGGCACCACACTCCTTATATTATACCACGACGCGCTCCCCGCAACTGCCAAGAAGAATGCGCAGGCGCTCAAGTCGCAGGTGGCGCTCATCGAGTCGGCACCCGTCAGGCGTGACAACGAACTAAGAGAGGCGATGATTCAGATGGCTAAGGGGCTAGACTTGGAGTTGGCTCCGCAAGCGATCTCAACGCTGATCGAGCGTGTCGGATACGATCTAGAGACGCTCTACTCGGAGCTGCAAAAGCTCTCCATACCTGCCAAGGGCGCTGGCGGACTCGTCTCTCGTGCCATGGTGCAGCAGGTGGTGAGCAAGTCACGTAAGTACGGGCCCTACGACCTGCTCAATGCGGTGCAGCGGCGCCGAGATGACGAGGCGCTACAGATAGCACTCTCCATGGCGGAGGACGAAAAGCGATACCCCGTTCCCCAGATCATTGCTTCGCTCTACGGCTTCTTTGCCAATCTGATGGTAGCGCACTACCTCCCGTCCAACAGTCAGAAAAATATACAGGAGGCGCTCAACCTGAAGTATGAGTCAATGGCTCGAATGTACCAGTCGGCCATGCGTCTCTACTCCAAGCAGCAAACGCTCAACATCATCTCCGCCATACGACGTGCCGACGGTGACGCCAAGGGTGCCCATGGGGTCAATGCCTCGGCACGCACCATCTACCTAGACCTCCTAACGCAGATCTTTGCGCTAAAGTACTAAAGTCGAGAGTGTCCCCCTTGAGCAGACTTCGCCTACATCTCCGTTAATTTCGATTTCTCCCGAAGAAATCGAAAAGCTCCAGCGAGCAAACAAAAATTCTCCACCGAGGGGCGAAATAAAAGTTCAGAAGAATGAAATGAAACTTCGGAAGAATGAAATCATAAGTCCGAAGAATTTTTTCATTCCTCCGTGAAGGATTAAAAATTCCTAGCGAGGTAATGGATGATTTCCTTGAGGGTATGGTGTTGGTGTCATCGGTGTGCGTCGGAGCTATCGGAGCCATCGGACGAGTACCCCCGTGTAGTGACATACGTATTGAGCGATGGTTCCTGCCTTTCGCCGTCACCTAACTCCGCAAATCTCAATGGACGATGATGCTGACGAGTGGATAGGTGCGCTTGCGGTCGGGGTGCCGTAGCTCCACGAGGAGGAGGGCGCGCATAGCGTAGGTTGCGGGCAAAAGCTCCGCCAGGCTCTGTCGCTCTACGATGGCTCGGCAGAGGATCTCCGTGCTGGCGTGGTCATACTGAGCAAGCGGATAGCCCGCCACGGCGTATAGCGTTGCTGTGCAGGTGGTCTCACCGTCTGATATCTCCTGCAGCACCAGTCGGGCAAGCTGAGGTAGAGATAGGAGCGTACGTTGCTTCGGCAGGTCAAGGCTTTCGCCAGAAGCGGAGGAGCGCCCGTAGACACTGTTTTGCCGACCAGGCGTCCCGTAGTTAGCCCACGCCTCGGCAGCCGTCCAGTTGCTCAAGTCTTGCGATTGCTTGTCTGGTATGATGCGTTCCTGAGCTACGCCTTTGACCTTTTGCAGTGCTTTTGGGAAGGTGTTAATATCGTAGTAAACCTCCTCAACGATGCTATCATTTGCCAACTGAACGAGCCGTATAGCGCACTCGCTGTCAGGGAGCTGAGGCATCTCGGGGAAGAGAAGCAGACTGTCAGGCTTCGCATAGTAAAGTCGCTCCAGCGGATGCGTGCTAGGTGTGAGCGCCAGATAGCCCTGCGGGGGGATGCCGCCCATGGGGTGTGGCGGAAGCGGATAAACCTTGGAGGGGTGACCAGAGCGTGCGATGACCAGTCCGAGGTGGTCAGTATTGACCGTGGTGTCGTTGGGGTTGTAGAGCTCGATGTACTCGGAGCCGTCGACCGTAGGACGAGCCATAATCTCGGTAATGTAGAGCGGCAGCAGAGCGCTGGTGTGGGTCGTGTCACTAGGCGAACCGCCCGAGGGGCGAATGCTATTGCGCTGGCCAGGCGTAGCGAAGTGTGCCGACTGGATGGCAGCGCCCCAAAACTCTTGGCTCTTGTCGCCCGAGGGTGAGATGTATCGCTCGAGGGCTACGCCACGCTGACTACGCAGTTTACCCAGGAGGGCTGGATCATAGCGAAAGGTCTCCACGACCGTTGAGTCGGCATGGCGGAGCAACTCGATGGTGAAACCTTTATTGGCAAGCTGTGGCAAGCTCGCACTCTGAGTCAGACTATCACGCGGCGCCTCATAGAAAGCGGTAATCCCCTCTACCGAAGTGGTGAAGGCGTGGTACCCGCCCGCTGGAATCGGACAGGAGCGACTACTCAGCGGATACCACGTGGACACCTTGCCTCGTCGCTGTACACCGACCGAGTAGTCACTCGCATCGAGTGTTTGACCAGAGGGATTGTGTAGCTCAAGGTACTCGGAGGCACCCTTTAGCGGATTAGCCATAAACTCGCTAAAGGTGAGTGCAAATTGGTCTCTCTGAGGCTTTGGTTGGTCATAGTTGACGGCTATCGTGTAGATCGCATTCTCCACCTTAAGCCCGCTGGCAGTGCGTACGCCTCGTAGGGAGACCGCATACTCACCCTCAGGAATCGCCGCCTCACTCCTTATATAGATGCTCTTGCCCTCAGCAGAAGTGGTGAGCTTGCCCCACGAAGGCGCCACGGCAATGGTCGCCGTAGAGAGGTCGGCAGGTTCGGCGCAAAGCACCTCGACGGTGTGCGGGTCTCTTTGGTTGAACGCCTTGTAGAAGTCTTTCGCAGGCACCACGTTGCGCTCGCCGAGTAGCTCGTCAGGCGAGACCAGTGAAGGGTAAATGTCTAGGAACTCCAGCGAACTGTGCTGCGACCGGGACTTGCTATACTGGCAAGCGAAGAAGAGCGGGTAGCTCTTGGTCTTGCTAGAGAGCGGAGTCGTGCTACCTGCACTGCCCACAAACTTATAGGGGTCGCTGTCTCGATGCCTGACCCACAGAGACCAACGCCTCTCGGCTGTCGGATTGTACTGCAGGACAAAGTCGATGACCCCACCCTCTTGGCGCATCTCGTTAAAGTAGTCGTAGGTCAAGATTTCGCTGGTCAAGGAGGTATTTACTCGACCATTCTTCTGTAGTATAAGACGACACTCAGCTAGACGCAAGTATTGGTTATCCTCCATCTTAAGCACCACATAGTTGGAAGTTCCGTCATCTAGAACTTCGTAGCAGTAGAGCGGAAGCTTTACATTGGATACTGTCGATGGAGTGTAGTCCAGTCGCACCTTGCCATGCCAGGTCATCTGCTTACTGAGGGGGACGTTGGTCTTGATGTAAGCGTAGTTTGTTATACCTCTAGCCTTATCATCGTATAGTTGTAACCCTCTACTGGTATGACAGCGAAACTTGTCCAGCGTCCCCTGCCACACAGCTGGCGAGAGCGCCACGCTATCGGCAAAATGCGCCTGCCACTGCCCCACGACAGGCCAACGGCTGAGCAAGCTTAAGACGAGTACGAACCAGATCCAGCGAAGGCGCATAGCTTCTCTCCTTTAGTTAGCTGTAATGCCGTCGCGCTTGAGCATCGCAGCGAGCGTAGGCTTGCGCCCTCGGAACCGTACGTAGAGCTCCATCGGGTCAAGCTCGTCACCCCGCTCCAAGATCTGATGCCGGAAATCGGAGGCGACCGTCGGAGAGAAAATACCCTCCTTACTAAAGCGCTCAAAAGCGTCCGTGGCGAGCATCTCGCTCCACTTATATCCGTAGTAACCAGCAGCGTAACCTCCCGCGAAGATGTGACTGAAAGCGGTGGCGACGATATGCTTCGGATGCTGTGGGTCACGCTTTCTGTCTCGCAGGGTGGTGCCTCGGAGGGTCTCACGCTCGTAGGTGTAGAGGTCGTCGGGCAGGCTCTCGCCCTCGACTAAAGTGTGGTAAGCCATATCCAGCTTGCCAAAGATAACCTGTCGGATAGTACTGTAACCGACGGGGTACTGAGTCGCTTGGATCGCTTTGTTGAGGAGCTTAGCGGGGAGCGGTTCGCCCGTCTGGTAGTGCTTAGAGAGTAGCTCGGTGACCACCTCGGGCTGGAGGAGATAGTTTTCCATAAACTGGCTGGGGAGCTCTACAAAGTCGCGCTCCACATTGGTCCCCGACATGGAGCTGTAGCGTGTCTGCGTGAGCAAGCCGTGGAGCGAGTGACCGAACTCGTGGAGGAGCGTGTGCACCTCCGAGAGGGTGAGCATTGCCTCCTTGCCAGCCGTCGGCGGGGTGAAGTTCATCACGAGGAGGATGTGGGGTCGCTGCGTGGGCGTCCACTCCCGGAGGTTGTTCATCCAGGCACCGCTGCGCTTGCCCTTGCGGGGGAAGAAGTCGAGGTAGAGCAGTCCGAGATGCGCTCCGTCACGGTCTAGCACTTGGTAAGGGCGCACATCGGGATGGTAGACGGCGATCTCCTCAGCAGGTGCGAAAGTAATGCCGTAGAGCCGTGTGGCAATGGCAAAGACGCCCGAGATGACCTGCGAGAGCGGGAAGTAGGGACGTAGCTCCTCCTCCTTGACCCCAAAGGTCTGCTCGCTGTGCCGCTCCATATAATAGGAGAGATCCCACGACTCTAGCTCGAAGCCCGCCTCACGGTCCAGCTCGTCGAGCTCATCGAGGGCGGTCTGTCGGTAATACTTCGTCAGGTCGTCGAGGAGTTGCTCCACCTGCTCGGGGCTGTTGCACATACGATGCTTGAGGCGGTAGGTCGCATAGTTGGGATGTCCCAGTAGTCGTGCCAGATCGCCACGAAGCGTAGCTATCTGACGAACGATCTGGCAATTGTTCTGCTCGTTGTCACGATTGCCCACGCTACCCCGTCCTAAGTACATCTTGTAGCGTAGCTCTCTGTCGGCACAATGCTTCATGATGGCACCCACATGCGGAGCCGACAGATCAAAGAGGTAGCCCTCGCCATGCGCTTCGGAGACAGTGCGTGCTTTCTCTCGAGCATCGTCTAGGATCTGCTGAGGCAAGCCACGTAGGCGGTCGCTTTCGTCAGCAGGCACGAAGAGTGTCCAGGACTCCTCATCGCAAAGTTTGTTTTGCGCAAAGCGTGTGGTCAACTGACTGAGCTGCTCATTGATCTCTCTAAAGCGCTCCCGCTCGGCACCAACGAGCAGAGCTCCGTTGTCCGCAAAGCCCTCGTAGCTCTCGGTCAGGAGGCGCAGGTCTATCTCGTCCAGGTGCAGCTCCTCCCTCTGGTCATAGACGGAGCGAATGCGGGCGAAGAGCGCTTCGTTGAGCAGCGTATCCGTCGACAGCTTGCTGAGCCAGTCCGAGAAAGTCTCCGAGAGCTGCATCATCTCGGGACAAGAGTAAGCGGAGAGCAGATTGTAAAAGGCTCCCGTGACCGCCTCCAGCGCCTCCCCACTCTCCTCGAAGCGACGAATCGTATTGTCAAAGGTGGCTGGCTCACGCTGTGCCGTGATTGCATCGATCTCTGCACGATGTAGCGTGATCGCCTCCTGCATAGCTGTGCGGAAGGTCGCCATCGTCTGCTCTGTGGCAGTGGCGGAGGAGAGATCAAAGAACTGGTCAAAGGGGAAGCTCCCGTACGGAGTCTGAGGAGCGGTAAAGAGGTTACTTAGCAGTGCTGTCGCCTGAGGCGTGTTTGCAGTCATATATATAAGGAGTCAGTCGGGTTGATTTGGTTTACTTAGCCAGCTGAGCTTCCAGCTGAGCTATCTTTTTGTTTTGATTTTCGATCGTCTGCAGGAGCGCGCTGAGCTCTTCATTGCCCATAGAGGTGGGATACTCGGCAGAGACACGGAGGAGGAAGTCGCTCAGGACGTTCATATAGTTGGTAAAAGCGGCATAAGGCGTCTCGTATGGCGAGAAAGCCCCCGGCCCGCCCAACTTAGTGGTCATGTAAAAGAGGTGATCGGAGCCCTGCAAGTTGATCCAGTCCTCCAGTAGTCGCTGGTCTCGTGAGAGACGGATGCGCTCGCCCCACTCCTCGAGCTTCTGTATGACACATTGCTGTAGCTCATTGCCCGTCCATAGCGAGGTGTCTCGCTCTTCGCCCATACGGCTCACTGGATAGGTCGCCTGGATCGTGTCCTGCGGGGTGCAGTGCGTAGCAATCTCTTGGGGTGTGGTAAAGGTGAAGCCACGCTTATAGCCCTGCTCGGGAAGAGCTCGGAGGAACTCAAAGATGCCGGTCTCACGGCTCCATACCGATCCAAGCGTCTCCAGTGGCAGAGAGACCAAAGCATAGTCGCCCTGCTCAGCCTCCAGCGTCGCAAAGAAGCGCTCCGTCGTGTAGGGATAGAGCGGACTATCGTACCGTGCGAAGTCGTGGGCGATCGCATCCGAGAGCTCTGCGTGACGCATCAGGAGAGCCATGCCCTCGGTCGTAGCGTTGTACAGGTAGTTAGGACTCTTCCACGCTAGGAGGTGCTTGGCGCCCTCGGTGACGATCGCTTTGTACCCTTGGCTGTGGGCTATCTGTGCGATGCGGTCGCTGTAGATTAGCTCAGGATTGGAGAGCGTCACGGGAGAGACCCCAAGGAGCGAACTGATACGGGTGCGGTACATGCGCAATTGGTTCGCATACTCCTCCTCATCATACAGCCCGCAGAGCCCGTGCGAGATCGGTTCGCCAAGTATCTCGATGCGCCCGCTCTTGACCAGTCGCTTGAGTAGCTGGATCATGTCCGGCGTGTACAGCTCCATCTGCGTGAGCACCGAGCCTGAGAGCGTGAGAGCAACTCTAAAGTCGGGATGCGCCTCAATCAATTGCTCGATCAGTTCGAGGGCTGGTCTATAGGAGCGGTCTACCACTTGACGCAGTATCTCCTCATTGGCAAAGTCGTCGTAATAGTAGTGGTCGCTACCGATATTGAAGAATGGGTAGCTCTTGAGCCTAAACGGTTGGTGTAGGTAGAAGTGAAGTATAATCTGTATCATAGGAAGGTGGAGAAGTCGTTTGTCAAAGGGTTATACAAGTCGGTCATAGATAGCTCTGAGGCGCAGTCCAGCTTTGCTCCAGACGATATTGTTGACCTCCTCAATACCCTTTTGCTTGAGATGCTCGTGGAGCGTCGGATAGGAGACGAGGGCGTGCATAGCGTCGGCCATAGCGTCCACGTCCCAGTAGTCAGTCTTGATCGCGTAGCGCAGGATCTCGGCACAGCCACTCTGCTTGGAGATAATGCTCGGCACGCCACACTGCATAGCTTCTAGTGGCGAGATGCCAAAAGGCTCCGACACCGAGGGCATCACGTAGACATCACTCGAGCGCAGCATCTCATAGACCTGCTGTCCTCGCAGGAAGCCCGTGAAGTGAAAGCGGTCGGCTATACGTTTGCGAGCCACGAGGTCGATCATCTTGTCCATCATATCGCCATTGCCCGCCATCACAAAGCGGATCCCATCGGTATGCTGTAGCACCTTGTGGGCTGCCTCGACGAAGTACTCAGGTCCCTTTTGCATGGTGATGCGCCCCAGGAAGGTAATCACCTTGTCGCCCGTATGCTGCTTATTGGGCAACGCTAATAGCTCAGGACTAAGCGGCTCGACAGCATTGTGGACGGTAAAAACCTTGTCAGGGCTCTGACCATACTTGTCGATGACAGTTCGTCGGGTCAGGTTGCTCACACAGACGATAGCGTCCGCGTAGTCCATTCCCTGCCGCTCGATCGCATAGACCTGCGGATTGACATTGCCACGACTGCGGTCGAAGTCGGTCGCATGCACATGGATCACCAGTGGCCGCCCCGTCACCATCTTCGTATGGATCCCCGCTGGGTAGGTGAGCCAGTCGTGCGAGTGAATGATGTCGCACGGCACCGTCCGCGCTATGACGCCCGCCACAATCGAGTAATTGTTGATCTCCTCCAGCAGGTTGTCTGGGTAAGCTCCGCTAAACTCCAGACAGCCCAAGTCATTGGGACAGCGATAGCGGAAGTCATCGTAAATATGCTCTCTCGCAGCTTGATAAAAGCTCACCTCCGCCTCATTGTGTAGCCGTGAGCGCAGGTACTCGGCACTATGATCATGGTAAACGATCGGCGTGCGGTCAGCGCCAACCAGCGTAATGTGCGAAGTGTCCTCATCGCCATACAGCTTAGGCACGACAAAGGTTATATCCATATCGCTCTGCTCGGCCATACCATTGGTCAAGCCGTAGCTAGCCGTGCCTAGCCCGCCTAAAATGTGTGGGGGAAACTCCCACCCGTACATCAATACTCTCATCTTGTAGGACGCTCTTCGTTGCTGGTTGTATAGTATAGGTAGTTAGCCAGAGGGGTCTCCTCGCTGTTGTACCGCTCCAGGGTCACCAAGGCGCGCAAGACCTCCGCACAGCTCATCGCAAAGGAGATACCGCCGTGACTATCGTAGGGCGGGTTGCCATCGTACAGTTCGCTCAGTGTCGAGATACCGTGATGCTGTAGCTCATCCTGTATATCCCCGAGCAGGCGCGCCAGGTGAGTCACACCGCTACGCCCATTGATCTTCAGATAGGCATCCGTGTAGGCACCCAGTAGCCACGGCCAAGCGGAGCCATTGTAGTAAGCATGCTCCCGCTGCTCCTGAAGCCCGCTGCACTGCTCCACATAACCCTCACTGCGGGGGCTCAGCGAGCGAATACCCTTTGGCGTGAGTAGCTCAGAGGTTACGATCCCTAGCACTTGTCGCTGCTTAGCACGACTCAGCGGGCAGAACGGCAGCGAGATAGCTATCAGCATATCAGGACGGACAGCCCGCTCACGATACCCCTCCTTGGTCACGTAGTCATATAGGTAGCCATAGGGATTGACAAAGGTCTGCTCGAAGGCTGGCTCTAGGCGCTCGATCACGCTCGCAAGCTCCTCGGGAAAGCCCACGCCACGAGCCTCACGGTAGAAGCAGAGCGCATTGTACCACAAGCCGTTTACCTCCACCAGATAGCCCCGTCGTGGCACGACTGCTTGCCCCGCTATCGTTGAGTCCATCCAGGTGACTGGAGGCGTGCCACTCCCCTCGGCATAGAGCAGTCCATTAGGCTCGATGCGCAGGATCGGATGGCGGTCGCTCAGGTAGTAGTCGATGATGCGCCCCACGAAGTCTAGGTAGAAGGTGCGGTGGCTGTCGTCTGGATACTCAGCGAGAAAGAGCTGTATAGCACGTATCGCCCAGAGCCCCACGTCTGGGTCGCGCACTCCCTCCATATCTAGTGGGAGCGCTATCTGCTGGATGAAGTTGATACTGCTCCGTATGAAGGTGCTCATCACATTGTGAAAGCGCTCCGGATGATCGCTATAGATCGAGCAACCAGGCAAAGCGACCATCTCGTCCCTCGCTCGAACCCCATACCAGGGGAAGCCCGCGAGGATGTAGTGTCTATTGGATTCTGGCTTGTAGTAAAACTGGCTACAAGCGTTGCGCAGACAGCTCTGCAGATCTACCCGCGCCTTGCGATGCGCCACCTCTGAGTCAAAGAGCGCCGGCAACGTAGTCACGTCCACCTCCTCTAGCTGTGCGGTGAAGTAGACCGACTCACCATTGCGCAGATCCATCTCGAAGTAGCCAGGCGAATAGAGGTCTTCGCAGCTTTCGTACCCTCGTATCTGCTCCTTAGGATAGTGCAGATTCTTGATCCAGTAGCCCTCATCGACCCAATGCGAGGGAGCATCCACCTGCATGTATAGATCGGGATAACCCTCATAGAGACAGGTGCGCACGCCCGTCGTGCCGACTGGGTGGACGGTCGTGTCGGCGGTATCGTTCTCGTGCGATAGGAGGATCACATCCCTAAAGGCGACCACAGGGCGCAACCGCAGCGTGGTCTCGCTGTGGCTGTCGAGGAGCGTAAACTTGATAATCACCTGATTCTTGTAGTGGCAGAAGATCGACTCCCGCTGTAGGAGCACCCCGCCCACACGGTATATCGTGCGGGGCATCTTGTCTATGTTGTACTCTCGTATGTACTTGTGCCCATTGGGATAGACCGTGCCATCACCGTAGAGATGCACCCCGAGGTTAAACTCCGCTCCATGCTGTATCACCGTAGCGTCTAGCGACGAGAGGAGGACATGATTGTGACGGCTCAGGTGAGGCAACGGCACCACGAGCAGACCGTGATACTTGCGCGTGTTGCACCCCACGAGGGTCGTACAGTTGAAGGCGCCCCCACGGTTCGAGCGTATATGCTCCAGCTGTAGCGAGCGGTCTAGGTTAGAAAGTGTTGTACGGTCAAACTTGAGATAACTCATAGATAGTAAATTACTTGGAAGCAACGACACCACCACTCCCCTACTCCCGATCAGCGCTAGCGCCTCGGTGGTCACGTGACAAGTGGCGCTGAGGATAACCCTCTCTGCGTTGCTAAGATACGAATTAACCGCTGAACGACGGTTAAATTCCCGCTAAACGAACAGTTTCTCACCGATGAAACTCTAGTTTCTCCCCTATGAAAATGGATTTTCCTCCCTATGAAAATGGATTTTCCTCCCTATGAAAATGGATTTTCTCCCCTATGAAAAATCCATTTTCACCTAGGTGGCAATGTGGTCTAACCAGGACTGACGCATTATAATCCACTCTTCTTTGATGATCTTCGAGGAATATAGGGCTAAATCCTCGCTACAAAGCGGTATAGAGCCACTCTATAGCTACTCTTACAGCTCTGTTGATTCCAATTTCTACCGAGGAAATTGAAAATCTCCAGGGAGAAAACGAGAATTCTCCACGGAGGAACGAAATAAAACTTCGGAAGAATGAAATAAAACTTCGGAAGAATGAAATGAAACTTCCGATGAATTTTTCGTTTCCTCGCTGGATATTTCCGATTTCCTACCGAGGAATTGCTCAATTTCCTTGATAGTGCCATCAATGACCTCATCCCTGATAATGCGTCAGCCCTGTCTTTCTTCCGAAGTTTCATTTCATTCTTCCGAACTTTTATATCCCAGCTCCGTGGGGAATGTTCGTTTGCTCCGTGGCGCTTTCCGATTTCCTCGGGATAAAACGAACGTAGGGACATACAGCGCAATGCCGTACGTCCCTACGTTTATTCGTTAGCGGGCTACCTCTCGCGCTAGGCGACGAAGGCTCGCTGGTGTGACTGACTACTCGATCGTAATGTCATCGATGTAGAGGTCCCAAGCGACTTCCTTACCGACCTTGAAGGCAAATAAATTGCCCGTTTTGGCAGGAGTGATGCCCGTTATGTCAAGCGTGACCTTAACCCAATCGTTGGCAGTAATGCTACCTGCGTATTGATTGTTTGCAGCTACAGATACGTTGACATCAGCATTGTTGACATCTCCTATATTAAAGGCCTTATAAGCCCTTCCTCCCGTGTAGACATTGCAAGAGATGCTCTTACCAGCAGCTGTACCCTTGATGTAGAATGAGATCTTAGTCTTGCCATTGAAGTCTTTGCCCTCCTTATTTGTAGCGGTAAAGACATAGTCATTGTCTTTAGGCGTACCCTTGATGTGGAGAGCTTTACTACCGTTGCGACCAGCACCAGTAGCTTCAGTTGCATAGTTCTTCAGACCGAATTTGTTTAGCGTACCCTTGAAGGCAGCGAAGTCCTCGAAGTTAGCTCCTGGGAAGAGTAACTCAGCATTGCCAGGCTGAGGCTGTGGCGTAGGAGGTACTGGAGGGGTTGGCTCCGAGCCACCACCATTGTTGTCGGGAGTAACGGTTACGTTGCCACCATCTACGACATCCCAGTTAGAGATCTGACCATTGACCTGATCTACTGTGATGGCGCCAGATGCGAGGGTGACGTTGAACTTGTGGTTCTTGCCAGACTGGAGAGCGAGGCTAGCGAAGGTGTAGCTGTAGCTCTTGCCATCGCTCAGCTTGATGACGAGCTTAGCATTAGCATTGGTAGCAGGGATGACGATCGTTGGTGCGAAGGTGCCAGCAGCGAGCTGTAGTTTTTGCGTAGCCGTTGCCGTGCCATTGGTGAGCGTACCATCAGCAATCTTCATCGAGCTGGTGGTGACGATGCCCTCTAGCTGTGCTAAGGTGATAGTCGTACCAGCGGGTAGACCAGTCATGGTGAAGCTCACGAGAGCTAGCTTGTGCGTAAACTGCAGTACGTGGTTAGCTCCATTAGTAGCCTTAGCGGTCTTGATGCCCGTCAGGTTGTTGGAGTAGAGGACGTCGGTCTGATTGTTGGTCAGGTCGATAGCTAGATCGGTCGTAGCGCTAGCGCTATAAGGATAGTAGCTAACGAAGTTGACCGTCTGCCCATCGGCAAAGGTTAGTCCAGTAGCGGCGGGTGCAAAGGTGGCGGTAGCGCCTCCTGCGGTGGTCTTGTACTCTACGTTGGTAGCGGTAGCGTCACCAGTCATAGAGATGCCGATGGCATCGTTTGCCTCGAAGGCATTGCCGGCCATACGGAGGTTGAGCGCTGGGATGTTTGACCCAAACTGCATCGCCTCCTGCTGTAGGCACTCACCTTTGTTGTCCTTGTTGCAGGCAGTGAGTGCGAGTAGTGCTAGTGCACCGACAAGTAGTTTCTTCATGTCTTGTTCTATTTAGGTGTTTATTGATTATTTGCTATTTGGTGGGAGTGGCAACGATGTTGGACACGGAGCCATCGTCCTCCCAGTCTACGATTTGTCCATTGACAAGGTCTATGGAGATCTTGTCCTGTCCATCGAGGGAGATATTATAGTAGTAGATCTTGTTGCTGATGATGCCCAGCTGCTTGATCTCCTTGGTGTATGTGCGCCCATTGCTGAGCGTGAGCTGTAGCTGTGCGTCTACAACATCCTTCGGGAGGACGAGAGACGAGGCGGAGTGCTTGTCTGCACTAATCGCTAGCGGGAGGGTCTCCTTCGAACTATACGGTGTGCGTAGTTCGCCCGTGAGGACGTCAAAGTCGCCCTCGAGGACCATGCCTTGTAGCTTCATTGATTGTAGTGTCACTCCTGCGGGGAGTCCCTGCAGCGTGAAGACGATGCGTGAAAGGACGTGCCCGAAGAGGAGCGTGTACTCCTTCTTCTCTACACGAGGAGCCACCTCACGGTGATGAGCCCAGAGGAGGTCGATCGGCTCCTTGATCAGATTCAAGTGTATGATCCCCTTCTGAACGTCTGTGCGGTACGGAGCGTAAGCGTAGAAGTCAAGCTCCTTGACAGTGCTGGGATAGATGCGATCAGACATCGTCGTAGGGTGAAAGATCGCTATATGCCCCCCAGGGATGGCGTGGTAGTGCAGGTTATTGCGCTCCTCCGCTCCACGCGCATAGACACCGATCTGGTCGCTCACGTCAAAGCGTTCGTCCGTGGCGCGCACCTCCTTGTCGCCAAGACGTATGTTGCTCTTGAAGACTATGTAGTCCTTAGCTTGCGCTCCGTCTTCATCGGGGCAAGTGGAGCAGCGAGACTGCTCCTTGGTACAAGAGGTAGCGAGGAGTAGCGTCGCGAGTAGTATAGAGATTGTCGTAAGTAGCTTATTCATAATAGTAGGTCGGCTGCGGATTAGTTATCAAGTACGTTGACATCGTTGAGCGCAGGGAAGAAGTCAAAGCCAGTCTTCTCCTCCATCTTTTTGAGCGTCGTCTTGTAGTCGTCATATCCGCCTGAATATCCCTCGTGCGGTATGCACCACGCCTTGGAGTGCCAGCGCTGCTGCTTGTCTCGCCATACGACTACCTTATAGAAGTAATCAGGTATCGGGCAAGCCATACCCTCTGTGTCATGAGCATACTTATAGTTTGTATTGTCAAAACCTACGCCTGTCACTACATAGAGCGTGTCGACACCGCCAGCAAGCGTGCGAACATGTGTCTCTAGCTGTTGCCAAATGCCACCATTATGGGGTTGCCTTTGGGGTACCATATTGGAATAGTAGAACGTGCTGGCGTTATCCGCCCGAGAGGAGAGTCGATCCCCGCTAGGGATTTGGTGCCCCTTTGAGTAGTCTTCTACATAAGACCTCTTCAAGTTTGGTTGATACGCCTTAGAGATGTTCGGATCATAGCCCCAAGCATTAGTACGATCAACTTTTTTATCTGTTAGGTCCTTGTAGAGTGGATAAGCCACATAGTGAGCTAGGTGTAGCTTCGTATTATATAGCAGGAAGTAGTTGCGTGCCGAGGGATTGCTCGGGAGGTTGTGCTGTACCTCCAGCGTGTTGGGAATATTCTTCTTGGCGGGTAGCTCTAAGTATCGGCCAACCTCTGCGACCTTGCCCGTGCCCGTGTCCTTGAGCGTGATGGTGTGGGTGCGTTGCTGTCCCATGACGAGGCTCTGACCCTCACGTAGTGGCCAGGTGTAGGTACGTCCGTTGGGAAGCGTGAAGAGTACCTTCATCTCGCTCGTGGTCGTCTTGATAGGTAGGATCAGAGCGGTAGCCTTAGCGGTAGCACCCGAGACGGTGACTGGCACGGAGATCTCGCCCGTAGAGCTAGCATTGACCTGCCACTGACGACTATAGAGATCCAGCGAACCTGTTGTCGGCATACCGACGATGCGCACCGTGACACCCTCTAGAGAGCCTCCATCCTCACTGCGCATCTCAAAGCGAAGCGAGGCGAGTGCCTGACGAAAGACGAGTTGCTTTGCATTATCGGACGCAATGGCGGAGAGATTGTCCGAGATAAGGAGTGGCTTGAGCGTAGTCTGATTAGCGACACTGTAAGCGATCTTGCCCTCCTGCGTCTGAGCATTGTAGGGGTAGTAAGCGAGGATGTCATACTTCATCGAAGAGTCCCACTGCACCTTCTGCTGCTCATCAGCTGGGTCGAAGGTCGCAAGCCCTCCGCCACGAGTAGTCTTGTAGTGCAGGTTGTTATGCAGTAGTTGCTCAGCCGACCAAGTGGTATTCTGCGCCGTGCGACGTACATAGATACCGATCTGGTCGCCAGCCTCCCAAGCGGTGCCAGCGACACGCAGGTCGTAGTCCTGCTGTGAGGCGAGGAAAGTTTGATGGATATCCGCCTGAGGATGCTCCGCATCTCCCTGCCGACCCGCCGGCTGGCAAGACGCTGTCAAGAGTAGCCCCCACGAGAGAGCCATTAGTGTGAAGAGTAGACGATAAGTCCTATTTGCCATAGATTAGTTGTGTCAGGTTAACTAGAAATATGTGATGCCGTAGCAACAGCTCGTGGAGCCCTTCGTGCGCCTCTACCAAGACGCAATGCAAAAGTACCCTACGCATATTACGTCATCGTTACTACGACGTGACAAAGCTACTAAAAAAAGCCTTGCCGTCAAAACAGCGACTAATTTCTATTTTGAGGTGCTTTATCGTCAGCCCTGCTCCGCATCTAGGCTGACGCATTATACATCTACTCCTCTATGAAAGGAACCGGAAGGTGGAGGAAATCGGGAAATTCATCCGTAGATATTCTGGATTATCCAGCGAGGAAACGAAAAATTCTTCGGAACTTTGAAATCTTTCTTCCGAAGTTTCATTTCATTCTTCCGAAGTTTTATTTCGTCCCTCCGTAGAGAATCTTCATTTTCTCGTGAGTTATTGGGGAAATTCCTCGGGAGATATCGGACTTTGCGAAAATGTAGCAGCAATTATAGCGCTACACAGTCAAACTCAATCCTCATATTCCAGACTTATTGTCAAGCATAGTTCGTGGAGTAGCAAGATTATAATGCGTCAGCCCTGCTCCGCATGAGGAGGATTGTTGCCGTATCTATATTTTTCGTACCTTTGCACCACGTTTTAGCCCAAAGAGAGATTAGCACATACGTTATAATCTCAGAGTGAGGGCGAGCCGCTAGCTCAGTTGGTAGAGCACAACACTTTTAATGTTGGGGTCATGGGTTCGAGCCCCATGCGGCTCACGAACGATCGCCTAGCACTTTATAGTGATACAACACTTCGGATGGTCTCTCGGTAACTACTGAGAGGCTTTTTTGTTTTATAGCTCTAGACATAGCATCCCGTGGGTCGAGAGTCTATGAGGAGTCGATAGTGATTCTGCTGCTTTGCGCTATATTTCTTACCTTTGCTCTCAGTAGTTATTTGCCACCTCATGAAGTCTTTGGTCAAACTCGCCCTCGCTATACTTCTTGCCACGATAGTCTGCCCCCTGGGCTTGCTAGCACAGCGTAAAGCTTATACAGTCGTGATCGACCCTGGTCACGGTGGGCATGACGCTGGTGCCTGCGCCTTCGGACGCAAGGAGAAGGATATCAATCTAGCCGTAGCACTTCTGACTCGTAAGTATATTGAGCAGGCTCACCCCGAGATAAGGGTCTATATGACACGATCAACAGATGTCTTCGTTGGGCTACGAGAGCGAGCCAACTTTGCCAATAGGAAGAAAGCAGACCTCTTCATCAGCATCCATACCAACTCAGCGCAGAGCCCTAGTGCCTCTGGCACAGAGACCTACGTACTGGGATTGCGTCGTGCTAATGATAACCTAGCAGTCTCCAAGCGAGAGAACCAAGTAATCCTCCTAGAGAAAGACTACAAGGAGACGTACGAGGGCTTTGACCCAAACAGCACGGAGAGCTACATCATCTTTGAGTTTATGCAAAACGTCCACCTCACCTCTAGCATCAATATAGCGAGCGAGGTGCAGAAGTCGTTTGTCAAGCTAGGACGAGGCAATCGCAGTGTGCGGCAAGGTCCCTTCCTCGTAATACGAGAGACCGCCATGCCGAGCATCCTCATAGAGCTAGGCTTCATCACAAACAAGGCAGAGTCGGACTACCTCGTCAGTCAGAGCGGACGTGAGCAACTGGCCAAAGGCATCACCGACGGCTTCTCTCGATACTACAAAAAGTATATCCGTGCGACCAGTCCCAAGAAGCAAAAGAACCAAAGGGAGACTACCGAGTCAGCACCTGACGAGGGGTCTACAGCACAGCAAAGTACCACGTCCTCAGACAGTGAGGAGTACTACCGCATACAGATAGCCTCCTCTCGCCAACCGCTAGAGACGAGCGACCCTTACTTTCGCAATGTGACCGATGTACAGCGGGAGCAGCGTGGCAAGCTTTACATTTACACAGCTGAGCAGTGCAACTCTCTCAGCGAGGCGCGCCAAGCTCAGCAGCGACTAGCCAAGCGCTATCCAGACTGCTACATCGTACGCTACCGCAAGGGCGTAAGAGATAAGGAGATTTACTAAGAGACTCAGAGTACTATGCCACAGAAAAGACTCACACGACAGACGGTCAAGATAGGGTTCTTCACCCTCTTAGCGATACTCATACTATACCTAGGGATTACTTACCTCAAGGGACTCTCCATCTCAGCTCGTTCTAAGACTTACTATGTCGCTATGAACGATGTGACGGGGGTCAACGTGGCTACGCGGGTCTTCGTCAATGGCTACAAGGTGGGCTCCGTACGCAAGATTGAGTATGACTACGCACACAATGGTCAGGCTGTCCTCACGCTCACCCTGGATCCCAAGGTACAGCTACCCCAAGGCACCACAGTACAGGTCGCCCAGACACTTCTCAGCGGGGCTATCGTCAACTTGTTACTACCAGAGCTAGAGACGGGTGCCTACATTAATGCAAAAGACACCATCCCGATGTCCACTGAGCGATCGGCAGTGAGCTTAGAGCAACTACAGAGCGAGTTCGTACCGCGTATCTCTGCCACCCTTAGCCGTATGGATAGCGTCTTGCTACAAGCCAACACGATCCTCTCTAATCCAAACATAGAGCCGACGCTCGCCGATGTGCGTCAGTCGGCACAGCATATCAACGCTTCGTCAGCGCAGCTACAGCAGTCGCTTCGTTCGCTCCCCACCATTATGGAGCGCATTGACCACACCTCAGCAAATGTGGAGAACTTTGCCTCTAGGCTTGACTCGCTACGCCTGCAGGAGACGATAAATAATCTAGAGAGCACCTCTCGTGAGCTCAAAAGCTTCACCCAGCGACTCAACCAGTCCAACGGTACCGTGGGCAGGCTCCTCAACGAGGACGGACTCTACAACCGCATCGACAGCGTCACGACTAGTCTTGATGCGCTAATCCGAGACATCAAGGCAAACCCCAAGAAGTACGTCAAGCTCTCACTCTTCTAACCGCTAACCTCTATGAAACGCAATAAAAAGAAGCCACTCAACTGGCTCGATAAGACACTCTTCGTCCTGATGCTCCTCGTCATCGTAGGGATGATCGTAGCACTATCCGTCGCTGATGGAGCCAAGCTCTACGTCCTCCTCGGAGGCGGTGGCTTGCTCGTGCTCAACTTGCTCTTCGTCCTCTACTTCGCACGACGTAATCGACTATAGACGAGACAGGATAGGATGCTCTGGAGACTCTTCATCACATTCGTTCGCATCGGGGGCTTTACCTTCGGGGGAGGCTACGCTATGCTTTCGCTCATACAGCATGACGTCGTGGAGAAGAACCACTGGATGACCGACGAGGAGTTTATCGACCTCTTTGCCGTGTCGCAGTCGCTACCAGGGGTCTTTGCGGTCAATATGTCGATCTTCATCGGTTATCGGCTGAAAGGCTATCTCGGAGCGGTGACTTGTGCTATTGGTGCGACCTTGCCCTCCTTTATCATCATCCTGCTCTTGGCGATGTTTTACCAAGAGGTCAATGACAACGTCTGGGTACAGCGGGTCATGTACGGCATACGTCCCGCAGTTGTGGCGATGATTGCGATCCCTGTCATCACCACGTGGCGGGCGATGAAAGGCACCTGGCGGATGGTCTGGATACCGATCCTATCCGCTCTACTGGTCTGGCTCATGGGCGTCTCGCCCGTCTGGATTATCCTCGGCTCTGCCCTCGGAGGGATCATCTATAGTGTCATGAGAAGGAACTAGGACGGCAAGGCAATGATCTACTTACAGCTCTTTTGGGTCTACATTCAGATCGGAATCTTCGGCTTCGGTGGGGGCTATGCGATGCTTTCGCTAATCCAAAACGAAGTGGTCTACAAGTATGGCTGGCTCACGAATCAGCAGTTCACCGACATCGTAGCCGTCAGCCAAGTAACCCCAGGACCCATTGGGATCAACAGCGCTACCTACATCGGCTACTCCGTCACGGGTGGCAGCATCCTCGGCTCGCTCCTCGCAACCACCGCCGTAATGCTTCCCTCCTTCATTCTCTGCCTCATTATCTCCCGAAGCTTCCAAGCTTTTAGGAGCAATCGCTACGTCGATGCCGCCTTCCTCGGCATACGCCCCGCCAGTGTCGGACTCATTGCAGCCGCCGCTCTGATGCTGATGATACAGCCAGGGCTTTGGACGCTCCTCACGCTCCCCGCTGGTACGCCGATCACGGTGGACAATGTCATCGTCACGGAGAACTTCATCGACTACCGCAGCTTCCTCATCTTTGCCGTGACGGGACTCGTTCTGTACAAGAAGTGGGTTCACCCGATCCTGCTCATAATCCTGGCGGGCATTGCTGGCGTTTTACTCTACTCGCTATGATCACTCCCCGACTCCATCCACTCGTTGGCAAGCGAGCTGCCTTCTACACGCTAGGCTGTCGCCTCAACTATGCCGAGACCTCGACCATCGCTCGCCAGCTAGCGACCGTGGGCGTGGAGCGCATCTCTGACGAGCACCACCACACGACGGAGGTACTCCCTGACATCTGCATCGTCAACAGTTGCTCGGTGACCGACACGGCGGACAAAAAGTGCCGCAGTCTCATCAATCGTCTGCACCGTGAGTACCCCGAGGCGCTCATCGTCGTGACTGGTTGCTACGCCCAGCTACAAGGCGAGCAGATCGCACAGATGCCAGGTGTAGACCTCGTCGTCGGGTCAGGGCGCAAAAGCGAAATCGTCGCGCTCCTCACCGAGCTTTACCAAAAGCGCACCCAGCCGAAAGCAGCTACGCCACACGTCACCGCCCGCCGAGAGCTACAACACTTCGAGTCGAGCGTCTCTTCGGACGACCGCACGCGCCACTTCCTCAAGGTGCAGGACGGCTGCAACTACTACTGCACCTACTGCACCATACCCGCCGCACGTGGCGTCAGCCGCAACGGATCCATCGCCTCACTGGTGGCGCAGGCGGAGCGTGTCGCTGAGCTAGGTGGCAGGGAAATCATCTTGACCGGTGTCAACATCGGCGACTTCGGACGCTCCACAGGCGAAACGCTCCTAGAGCTACTCCACCAACTGACGCAAGTCGCAGGCATCGCCCGCTACCGCATCGGCTCCATCGAGCCAGAGCTGCTGACCCCAGAGATCATTCAGTTCGTCGCTGAGACAGCGCAGTTCATGCCACACTTCCACATCCCCCTTCAGTCTGGCTCCGACCACGTGCTACGCCTGATGCGGCGGCACTACGACACGGCGCTCTTTGCCGAGCGGCTCAAGCTCATCTACGAGCTGATCCCCGATGCTTTCGTCGGTATTGATGTCATTGCAGGCATGCGAGGCGAACTGCCCGAGCATCATACCGAGACCTTGGCTTTCCTCAAAACGCAACCGTGGAGCCAGCTGCACGTCTTCCCCTATAGCGAGCGCAAAGGCACCAAAGCTCTAGAGATCAAGCCCGCTGTACCCACAACCGAAAAGAAGCTCCGCACGAAAGAGCTCCTCGCTCTCTCCAGCGAACGGCACAACGCTTTCTGCGCCCCCTTCGCTGGCTCCGTCCGCCCCGTTCTCTGGGAGGAAACACGCCACGGCGAGATGATGGAGGGCTTCACCGACAACTATATACGCGTCACCCAGCCGTACGACCCCGAGCTCGTCGGAGCCATCACCCCCGCACAGCTAGCGCATTGGAGCGTGCGGCGACAAACCTTCACCACCAAGCCATGAGCCGTCCCGACCTAGCCATCGTCGTCCTCAACTGGAACGGGCGCAAGCTCCTCGAGGAGTACATTCCGCCCCTCGTGGCGCACACACCGCCTGAGCAGGCCGACCTCGTGGTCATAGACAACGGTTCGACAGACGACTCGCTCGCTTACCTGCAGGAGGCTTTCCCGCAAGTCAAGCTCGTTCGTCTATCCGAAAACTACGGCTTCGCAGGAGGCTACAACCGAGGGCTTCGCCAGCTCGACTACTCTTATTATTGTCTCCTCAATAGCGACGTACGTGTCTCACCCCACTGGTGCGACCGTCCGCTAGCTTTGCTGAGGAAGGGTTCCGCTGCCGTACAACCCAAGCTACGCAGTGACCGCCAGCCCGAAGCGTTTGAGTACGCCGGCGCTGCTGGTGGTGAGCTAGATCGCTGGGGTTATCCCTTCTGTCGGGGTCGTCTCTTCGACACCGTCGAGCTGGATCATGGGCAGTATGACGAGGAGTGCGAGATACTCTGGGCGACAGGCGCCTGCTACTTCGTCAGTAGCGAAGCGTTTTGGCAGGTAGGCGGCTTCGACGAGAGCTTCTTCGCTCACATGGAGGAGATTGATCTGTCGTGGCGGCTCTGGCTTGCAGGCGGTCGTCTCCGCTACACCCCCGACAGCGTCGTCTACCATCTCGGAGGAGCCACGCTCGAGATGGGGAGCCCGAGGAAGAGCTACCTCAACTTTCGCAACAACCTCCGCATGCTCTACAAGAACCTCCCCACACGGCATGCCCGCAGGCGCATCCTCCTCTGTCGCCTGCCGCTAGACCTGCTCGCCGCCCTCACCTTCCTCCTCAAGGGGCAGCCCCGACACGCCACAGCCGTACTACGAGCCGTGCGCGACTTCTACCGCACCCGTCGCCGGCTCGCCCTCTCTGCCGAGCAACCCTGGTACCAGCCCACGGCAACCCCACCCAT
>NZ_CAMYEZ010000003.1 GCF_947254915.1 uncultured Porphyromonas sp.
TGTAGGGACGCACGGGAGTGTCGAGTCGGAGGGCGTCCGTTGTATCAAAGGTTACGGCGTCCGTTGTGTCAAAGATTCCAGCGTCGTGGTTTTAACGACAACGGACGCACAGATCGTGCGTCCCTACAAAGGGCTACACGTCAATGAGGGCTACTCGTCCCGTGCTTCACGACAACGATTCCCGCTCTGATGGCTCCGATGGCTCCGATGGCTCTGATGGCTCCGATGGCTCTGATCGCTCTGATGGCTCTGATGGCTCCGATGGCTCTGATCGCTCCGATGGCTCTGATCGCTCTGATCGCTCTGATGGCTCCGATGGCTCTGATCGCTCTGATAGCTCTGATAGCTCCGATCGCTCCGATTCCCTCTCCCCTCTACTCTCCAAATCTCTCCAATCAAATACCGAAAATGCAAAAAGAAATACCGATTTGGACAAACACGCTATCACAAATGCGTCGTACCTTTGCACCAAGAGATACTAAAAAGCAACACCAACTCCTATGCGATCACGCATTCATAACATATTACTATTGGCAGGCCTGCTACTCTCCGCAGTGGCATTGACTGGTTGTGGCCGCTCCCCTCTAGAGGGGAGTGATGAGGAGCAGACGCTCCTCATCAGATTTTCCCCTATACACTCTTTCCGTGCCGTCGAGGGTGGTGCTAATGAAAAATCATACACGGTAGACACCTACACCCCCATCACACTCTTCTTCTACGATGCTCAGGGCAACCCCACTGAGCCGTACCGTGTCGAGCTCAAGGACGCAAACGATATAGCTCTAGCTATGGGCAATGGCTACGAGATGGAGGTTCGTGAAGCTGTCAGCAAAGTCTCTGCCGTCGCTGGCATCGAGGGTGTCATCAAGCCCTCAGAGCTTGACGCTCGACAGATTTACAGCCTGCAAGGCCGCGGTGGTGCCGACGAAGCTCAGAAGAAAGGCTTCCTATATAATGTACCCTACGTAGCTCCTAAGACCGATATAGACCGAAGCAATCCCAACAAGCTCACCGTCACCCTCCAGCCGGTCCCCAACGTGGCACGCCTTGAGATCTTTGGCAATATAAAGGTACCCTTCGAGTCGACGCAGCCAGCCGTTGATTACATCATCAAGAAGTTTATGAAGCGCTACTCTGATGATCAGACTAACTACTCTTGGCTCCCAACCCCGCAAGATGTCACGCTGCGCACCATCAAGGATGTCACCATACGAGGTATATACGTCAATAATTATAAGGAGACACCCAACGTCGACAACGCTCATCGCACACGCCTGACTGATAAGGACTGGAAAAACGGTCAGTGGAATGGACACAAAGACGCAATGCACACCCTCTTTCCTGCTACAAACCCCTACGCTAGTCAGATGACCACTGGCAAGGTAGACGCTTATCAGATCTACCCTGGCAAGACTGAGGCTACAGATCCCGAGGCACTAGACCATATCATCGTAGAGGTTGAGTACACCCTGGGCCTTCAGGTAGGACACTTTAATTATAAGGTGTACAACGCTAAAGAGGGACACGATGTCTACGCCTGCACCGGTGTAGAGGATCTACGCGAGCAGACGGTGACGCGCTTCATCACCATACGTAAGTTCCTCGTCACCGAGAGCGGTGCCGACAAGTCGCTCGTCTCCTTTGACCCAGGCAAGATATACCGCATCGACCTGAAGTATCTCAGTCCGCTCTTCTCGACAAATGCCAAGCCTGGTATCAAGACAACGGACGAGATCACCGAGGTGACGCCACGTCCCGAGGGCACCGACGAGCGTCCCGAGGAGACGACCAACACGATCCCTGTATCCGTCGTCGACTGGATACACATCAACATCAATACCGAGCTAGACTAAACGAAGAACGAAACTAAACGAAGAATGAAACGACTAACCCGCTGTAGGGACGCACGATCTGTGCGTCCGTCCTCGTTAAAGGTTACTGCGTCAAGCTGGTTCGACAACGGACGCTCGGGTCGAGCGTCCCTACAAAGGGTTACTCGTCTCTCCAAAACCAAACAATAACCAAACAGAATAATCACTTTAATCAACTAATCAAACTTTATGAAGTACATGAAGATGGCCGCCATCGCCATGATGGCACTCGCTCTGTTCTCCTGCAACAAGAAGGACGAGCCAAAGAAACCTGAGGCAGCAGCCCTCAATATCCACATCAGCGACGCTACACTACGTGCTCTCGAAGCTGGTGTTGAGCAAAATGCTGAGACTGGCGTCACGACAGACGTTGTCCTCACACTACTCCCCAGTGGTCGTCAGATTACAATGACAGCTGATGATATCACTGCAGCTAAGGGTACAGATGGTAAGACCTATGATGTTGGCGAGGTCGTAGCACAGGTCTCTCTAACGGCTAACTATAAGGTCTCTCCAGAGCCTGAGATTACAGCATTCCAGGGTCAGCAAGCAACCTTTGCTACAACAATGCCTCTAGCGGCTACGCCTACGGATGTAACCGTTGGAACAGATCCTCAAGATTCAAAGACCACTATCTACTCGGTTACTCTTGAGCCAAAGCCTATTGTAGCTCGTGTTGAGGTCGCTGGTGACATCATGGCAGGTATTGGCAACGCAGGTCTACCTAAGAATAGCTCAAATAAGACCGCTTACAAGTCTATCAAGGTAGAGCAGGTTTACATCAACAACTACCTACTAACCCGCAACGCTGAGAATCGTACATACATCAAGGGTCAAGCAGGAAACTTCGCAAGCACCCCTGACACAAAGATGTGTGACGAGATTAAGGAGGCTAAGCAGGCAGACTTCAAGGCTAAGAAGTTGGTTGCTGGTTACCAGCTCTTCCCCATCAAGGAGAATGAGGCTGCTTCCGAGCATAGCTACTATGACCACATCATCCTCCGACTCACTGTAACGTATGATACAGAGGTTGCTAAGGGTTATCCTACAGAGCCTCAGACACGCTACGTCACGATGGTTCGCTTTATGAAGGAGAATACGGGTGACCTGAAGAGCTTTGAGGCTGGAACAATCTACAAGCTCGGTCTAGAGGAGCTCACCAAGGACTTCACAACTGATGACAACGGCAACCCAACTGGTCCTGATACACCAAACCCAGAGCAAGAGGGTAAGATGCTCCTCAACGTCAAGGTTAAGCCTTACAAGTGGGAGACTGTCAACATCAAGCCTGACGTCAACGGCGGTTACAAGAAGTAATCACGCCTGACGTACAGACACGTACGTCTACAATATAGTTTCGCGGCGTGGCTCTCGCTCCACGGCGAGCGGAGCCACGCTAGCGACACTAACTTCACTATCCACTAGCTACTACTCACTAGCTACTATCCACTATCCACTAGTTACTAACCACTAGTCAACTCCGCTACCTCCAATGGCAAAGAAAGTACTACTACCCCTCACAGTGCTACTCATGACACTCCTCTCCTCATGCGTATATGAGGACCTGAGTAAGTGTCCCGAGCCACGACTACGCTTCGTCTACAACGCAGACGGGAGCGACAACGTCCTGCCCAACTATATCCACGATGGGCACCTATACATATATGACGAGTCGGGAGCGGTATGCTATACGAAGCAACTCACACGTCAAGACCTCGCCGAGGGGATTCAGCTGCCCGTCTTGACCTTCGCCCAGTACCGAGTCATCGCTTGGGCCAACGTGACCAACCGGTCACAGATAGCTAACCCGGACACACTTGCCAAGGCTGGTATCACAGCACAGCCCGACGACAAAGGCTTTTACCGAGGCACCGACTCGCTATACCGTGCCGAGCTATCACTAGACCTGCGCCACGCGTCGCAGGGCGAGTACACCGTACCCTTCTCATCAGCTCACATCGGGCTCGATGTAGTCATCAAGGGTTATGACGCATTCCACCCCGGTGCGGGTGAGCCACAGATAGAGATCCTATCGGGCGGTACGCACTACACCTTCGTCGAGCATCCTGCCGGCATACCTTTGCCCGATGCTTACCAGACCTTCGTTCCTACCCTGGGACACTCCCAGCGTGACGACATGTATCGCGCACGCTTCGACCTCTTCCGCTTCACCGATGCCAAGGCACCCGTGCTGCGACTCGTCGATAGCAAGTCTGGCAAGGAGATCCAGCGCATTGAGCTCACCGACTACCTCAAGGAGCACAACCTCTCCTTCGACAAGCTCCACGAGGCCAACCTCCCGCTGCTCATCTCCTTCACCTCTCCGTTGCAGATTACCATCAAACCATTCGTATGGGGCAGCATCAACATCAAGCCTGACCAATATAAGCAATAGAAATTAGAGATTAGAAGTTAGAGATTAGAAGAGACGAGTAACCCTTTGTAGGGACGCACGATCTGTGCGTCCGTTGTAGAACGGCAAAACAAATAGCCCCGTAACTTTAACGGGGACGGACGCTCAGGTCGAGCGTCCCTACAGCGGGCTACACGACCTCTAGCCAACAGCCAATTCGCAAGAAAACACAATAACTATATGACACGTCTGACTAAATACACCATTCAGCTCATCAGCGGCTTGCTGCTCGCTCTGCTCACCGCAGGGTGCGTCGCCGACCGCAACGTGAGCGACTGCATCACCGAGGGTGAGGACGTTGAGCTCGAGTTCGCCGTCCAGGTACCAGCACTAGAGACTTCCCTCCGCCAGCTCTCCGCTGACGAGGAGAAGACGGTAAAAGATATCCAGCTCTTCGTCTTCAACACGCAAGACGAGAGTGGCCAAGACCTTGACGAAGCCAACGAGACCTTCGCCTACGAGGCTGAGGTCAAGAGCAAGACTCAGGAGGGCAATACCATACGCATTCGTTGCGCACTCAAGGCTTCCCCTGATAAGCCTATGCGCGTCGTCTGCATCGCCAATGCCCCCAAGAAGATCATTAGTAAGCCAAACTTCGAGGGTAAGACCAAGCAACAGATCCTTGAGAGCGACCAGATGAATAAAAACTTCACCGCTGCTTGGTCTACCGATGGCTCGCAGTTCATCCCTATGTGGGGTGAGAGTGATGCGCAGACCGTCACCCGCAACACCAAGTTCAACAGCTGCGACGTCACTGGCCTTGGAGGCACTGGCATCAATCAGGACAACGCTGGCGTCATCCACCTCGTCCGTGCCCTAGCACGTATCGACGTAGGTGTCAGCTTTGAGAAGGACCCCGCCAGCGAGAAGGCCAATGGTAACACAGACTTCAAGATTCAGTCCGTACGTGTCTACCGCTACGCCACCTCTATGTACATGACCGGTACGCAGAGCACCACGTTCAACTTCAACTTAAACAGTAATACTCGTGAGGCCAAGCCTCACACCCCAGAGCACGTAGCCATAGCGGAAGACGCTAGTCATCTCAAGTTTGAGGCCGCCAAAGGAGGTGTCAATGGCTACGTACGCAACATCTACATCCCCGAGATCAGCAACCAGGGCAACAAGGATCAGCGCACCTGCCTCGTCATCGGTGGATACTACAACGGTAGCGACAAGGAGACCTACTACCGTGTTGACTTCATTCATACGGATAAGAACGCTTCCGGACAGGAGACCACCAAGCAGCTAGACGTACTGCGTAATCACCGCTACCGCTTCAACATCACCAAGATAAAAGGTCCTGGTACCAGCACCCCTGGGGAAGCACTCATCACCGAGCCAGTCAACATCACCTGCGACGTCATCGTATGGGATGAGGCAAAGATCGACGAAATCAAGTACGACGGACAGTACTACCTAGCTGTCTCTAAGGACAAGTTCCACTTTGGCAAGGATGCCACCAGCGAGAATATCACTATCCGCACCAACTGGCCTCAGGGCTACAAGATTGTTGACGAGACCGGTAAGGTTTGGGCAACGAGCACTGACGAGGCAACGGCTAACAATCAGTGGGTCTACTTCACGGCCAATGACAATCAGAAGTTGATCAACCAAGATATGTCCACCACCCTCAACGTCCTTGACAATAAGACTGGCGCTGACCGTGAGATCACCTATAAGCAGCTTTTCGTCCAGGCAGGTCGTATCAAGTGGCCACTCAAAGTCACTCAGTCGAACAAGATTGAGCTAGATATCAAGCTCTACGAGCAGGACAAGACGACGGGGCAAATCTCTGCAAAGACTATCACTAACTTGCAGCTGACAGAGGGTGTAGTAACGTCTAAGCTTGTAGCTGTACGATATACCAAGGGTGCTAGACTAGAGAAACTCCCACTGACGACTCCAGAGCGCTTTACTTGGAGATTCGTCTCAAACGACCCTCAAAAGGGCGAAGCCGTTTATGAGGTTGCTCTTCCTCAAGGCTCGACAACACCAGACGACTTAAACATTACCGAGCTGACACGCTTTAGGGTGACTAAGGGAGATGCGGAGGCTTATGCAGATCTTACAATTCACTTTATGCGCTACGATGCTATTCCTTATAGCGACAAGGCACTCACAATGAATATGACTGGGTACAATGAGAAGTACGTGCTAATCAACCTCCCAGCCAAATTCTATATCAAAGCAAATGCACCCTACGACCTAACCGTTGAGTCTATCAAGATTAGTAAGGGTGCCGTAGAGACCAAGACAAACAAGGTCGTGCATGACTGGGATAAGGGCACGCTAGTCAACAAGTCTGAGTCTGGTAGTCTGAGTGGAGATAAGATTACCTTCCAGCCCTTTGACTGGGTACACGGAGAGACTTACGATGGCAAGACAGTGATGCCAGGCGATCTCTTTGCAGCCACTGTCACATTCAAGCTTGTCTCAACAGATCCCAAGCGACCCTTTAAGGAAAAGACCTTCACAATCAAGCTCACGGCAGGTATTATCCAGCCCGAGGCAAACTGCTACATCATGAAAACCCAGCAGAAGGTCCCCATCCTTATCCCGCTCTCTCGTATCAATACTGCCGCCGATTGGTATGCACAGTACGAAGATGAGTGCAACGAGATTGTAGAAGAGAGACGAAATATAGGTGCTATCAACGAGGTAGGACTCTCTAAGTCTGAATATGAAAGATTCAAAAGGAATGGGGGCTTTGAGCTACCACACTTTAGAGAGGGAGATACCAACATAGAGGCATCTGTCATCTGGAGTACGATATGTGGTCCCAATAGACGAAATCCTACTACAGAGACTGGCTTCTCACCAGAGCCTAAAGTCATTGTAGTAGATGGTAAGAGCTACTTGATGATCTCTTTAGCTGGTAAAACCGAATATGACCAAGGAAATGCTGTCGTTGGAGTACATCGCAAAGGTGATAACAAGAGGTTCCTCTGGAGCTGGCACATTTGGGTTGTCAAAGAATATCCTTGGACACCCTACAATGGTGAGTCTACTATGCCCTTTATGAATAGAAATCTAGGTGCTAGAGATTGGGGGTATGGACTAAAGAATGGGCAGACAGACCTTCGCTACTCAGGTCTAGTCTATCAGTTCGGTCGTAAGGATCCATTCTACCTAGATGCTTATAGCGACTCGGAGTCATTTACTCCTGGTTGGATACGCCCAGAAGGATTTGTGATGGGAGATCCATACTACAAGATGAAAGAAATGGAAGTGTGGTATGGCTATGGTGCTAATTGTAGACTCCATACGATGAGAGACCTCATACGCTACCCCTATCAAGTAGCTATGAGGGATAGAAATAACGAGTATATCCTAGAGCTTGGAGGTCCTAACAAATTCCACCTAAATGGTACAGTCTTATGGCAGGGCGAGGCTCTCTATACTCGCCACGATCAGAGAGCTAGGTCACTGCTAGAGGCTCGGACGAAGAAGACTCCATTTGACCCCTCACCTTATGGGTGGAAGGTTCCCTCAGCTGGAGTCTTGGAGATGAGAAAGATCCTTGACTTAAATCCTAGGTACCTAACCAATAGTGGTTTTATTAAAGCAGGGTTCGGTCCTGACAGAGCGGCGGTATTCGTCTTCCGAACAGACAATCTCGTGCATCTTCACACAGCCACACCAGATATCGGTGGCAAGGGAAATAATGATGTCTTTAACAACGGTGTGATGATCTTGAAATGGGATAGTTCCACCCGCTCTTGGGTGGAGGAGTTCAACACGAATGCTTACTATCCAAATGCACGCACTGCACTACTCCCCGTGCGTTCGATAGAGAACGAGCGTGAGACCGACTTTGTAAACTATACCGAGGAGGGCTTCTATCGTAACGCTCGCTCTTACCGCTAACCCGCACCGTCCGTCACGGCACCGCCCGCTAATCGCGGGCACGCCGTGACCGACAAACGACCCGAGGGGGCGCCGCCTGCAAATGCGTAGGCAGCGCCCCCTCGCTCGTTGTACTCCGTGACGTCGGAGTGATCAGAGTGATCGGAGCTATCGGAGTGGATCGGAGCGATCGGAGTGGATCGGAGCTATCAGAGTGGATCGGAGCTATCGGAGTGGATCGGAGCGATCGGAGTGGATCGGAGCTATCAGAGTGGATCGGAGCTATCAGAGTGGTCGGAGCTATCAGAGTGATCGGAGCGATCAGAGCGATCGGAGCGATCGGAGTGGATCGGAGCGATCAGAGTGGTCGGAGCGATCGGAGACATCGGAGTAGATCTGAGCGATCGGAGCTATCAGAGTGGTCGGAGCGATCGGAGTGATCGGAGCGATCAGAGCGATCGGAGCGATCGGAGTGGATCGGAGCCATCGGAGTGATCGGAGCGATCGGAGCTATCAGAGTGGTCGGAGCGATCGGAGTGGATCGGAGCGATCGGAGTGGATCGGAGCTATCAGAGTGGTCGGAGCTATCGGAGTGGCTTGTCTTTGACTGAGAAAGCGTATATTTGCAGGCAAGGAGGGAGTTGATAGCTCCGATGGCTCTGATAGCTCCGACAGCTCCGATTGCTCCGATTGCTCCGACAGCTCCGATAGCTCTGATAGCTCCGACAGCTCCGACAGCTCTGATGGCTCTGATGGCTCCGATAGCTCCGATCCCTCCGATCCCTCCGAGCTCTAATCTCTAATCTCTAATCTCTAATTTCCCCCCCCCCCCATGTCCCAGTCGTTCTTGACTTCCTCTGGTAACCCCCGTAATCTGCGTGTATATAAGGTTACAGAGGTGATCTACGATTTGACCTATTACTTTACACAGCACTACTTACAGCGAGGGGATCGGACCATTGACCAGATGGTGCAGGCAGCACGCTCGGGTAAGCAAAACATCATCGAGGGGAACGAGGCTGCGACAACCTCTCGAGAGACCAATATCAAACTAACGAACGTGGCTCGCGCTAGTCTGGCTGAGCTATTGACCGACTACGAAGACTACCTGCGGGTACGTAACCTGCCACTCTGGGGTGCCACGCACCCTCGCTACGAACGTATACGTAGCTACGCCCGTAGTGAGGAGTTGCAACAAGAGTACCAGGCTCTGATGTCCCGCCTCACGGTTGAGGAGCTGTGCAACCTAACGATCACCTTGATTCACCAGGCCGACTACCTGCTCGGTCGGCTCCTCCAGTCGCAGCAAGAACGCTTTTTGAGTGAAGGAGGCATCCGTGAGCGTATGAGCGCCATGCGACGAGAGGCTAGACGTAGAGGCTATTAGAGCGATCAGAGCGATCGGAGCTGTCGGAGCGATCGGAGCGATCGGAACCATCAGAGCTGTCAGAGCGATCGGAGCTATCAGAACGATCGGAGCGATCGGAGCTGTCGGAGCGATCAGAGCGATCGGAGCTGTCGGAGCAATCGGAGTAGATCGGAGCTATCGGAGCTATCGGAGTAGATCGGAACCATCGGAGCTGTCGGAGCTATCGGAGTGGTCGGAGCCATCAGAGTAGAGGCTAGCCGTAGAGCTCAGAGACGTCCTATGTTTCCGATAGCTCCGATTCCCTCCGATAGCTCCGATGCTCTCTGATCCTTCGGCTTAGTCGTCGGCGTAGATGTAGTGCTGCGGATGGCCTAGGTAGCGGACGATCAGGCGCACCATGGCGGGGGTGTAGCTGCGAGAGCCACGTCGGTAGCCGATCTTGGTGAGCTTGTCGAGGAGTTCGCCGTCACCGCGTATGAGGCGGGTCAGGTGTCGCGTAGCACTAGAGGGTAATACATCGGGGAAGTAAAGTATGGCGAGCTCCTGCACGCCATAAGCTCGTACCAAGAATAGGCACGACTCATCTTGCTTAGTCTGAGACATAGTTAGTAAATGAAAAGATTAAGTATAAGTGTTTTGCCGAGAGAAGCAGTATGACCTTAGGGACTACTTCGGTCGTCACTGCAAAGATAGTAAATTTAGTGATTAGAGATTATAGGGTAGGGGACTTCTAGTAGCTCTAGTAGCACTAGTGACACTAGCCAACGGCCAACAGCTAGCCCCCCCCCCGAGGAAATCGAAAATCTCTCGATAGGGATTTCGGATTATCTAGCGAGGAACGGAAAAATTCTTCGGAACTTTGATTTCTTTCTTCCGAAGTTTGATTTCATTCTTCCGAAGTTTCATTTCGTCCCTCGGTGGAGGATATTCGTTTGCTTCGTGGGGATTTCTGATTTCCTTGGGAGGGGTCAGCTAGAGAGACTAGTGCTCCTAGTGTCTCTAGTGGTGCTAGTGCTCTAGCGCTCCTAGGGAGACTGTTTACCGAAAATGCGGTAGTCCCAAATAAAATGAGTACTTTTGCACTGATTGTTAGATACTAAATAGAGAGATCGTCATGTCAAGAACGATAACTATCAAGCGAGGCTTGGATCTCAAGCTCCAAGGGACTGCGCCCCGCACCCTCCTGTCTACTCCTTCCTCTGGCGGGACATCAACCTATGCGTGGATCCCCGATGATCTGCCTGGACTAACCCCCAAGATGAAGGTGCATGTAGGAGATCACGTGGAGGCGGGCGACCCGATCCTCTACGACAAGCAGTACCCAGATATATTGATCACAGCACCTGTCAGTGGGGAGCTGGTTGCCATCAACCGTGGTGCCAAGCGCAAGATCATGAGCGTAGAGATACGCCCCGATGAGACGCAGACGCAGCGCACCTTCGCTGTCGATGGACTACTCGAAGGTGATGCGAGCCAGCTCAAGACGCTACTCCTACAGTCGGGTCTATGGACGCTGATACGTCAGAGACCTTATGACCGTCTCGCAGATCCTGCGATAGCTCCACGAGATATATTTGTCACAGCACATCTGACAGCTCCGCTGGCGCCTGAGATAGACTATCTACTAGAGGGTCGTGAGGAGGAGCTACGTATAGGACTCCGTGCTCTGGCACGACTCACGGAGGGCAAGGTCTATGTGGGTGTCGCTCACGACTGTCCCCTGACACTCCCCGCTGAGGTGGAGGGTGTAGAGGTACGAGGTCCGCACCCGGCTGGTAATGTAGGGGTGCTGATAGATCATCTAGCTCCGATCAATAAGGGTGAGACGGTCTGGACGCTGCGTGCTACGGATGTGGCTCTCATTGGTCGTCTCTTGATGATGGGGCGTGTGGACTATACACGTCGCATTGCCATCACAGGTAGTCACGCTGCCGTGCTTGGCTATATGGATCTACTCCCTGGCTGTCGTATAGAGAGTCTCGGTAAGCTTGCCAAGGAGGGCTGCAAGACTCGTATCATTGCGGGTGATGTGCTGACTGGTACTCAGCTGACGGAGGAGCGTCCTTTCCTCCCGATGAACTGTGACCAGATCACGGTCATCCCTGATGGGTCTGACTGTGATGAGTTTTTAGGCTGGGCTATGCCTCGTCTAGGGGACTTTAGCCAGAGCCGTACCTATCTGAGCTGGTTGATGCCTCGCAAGCGCTATACGCTGGACGCTCGTCTCAAGGGTGGTAAGCGTGCGATGATTATGAGTCACGAGTTACAGAGTGTCTTCCCGCTAGACATTTATGCGGAGTATCTGCTCAAGGCGATTATAGCTTTTGACATTGACAAGATGGAGGAGCTCGGCATCTACGAGGTGGCGCCCGAGGACTTTGCTCTGTGCGAGTTCGTCGACACCTCCAAGATGGAGCTACAGCGCATCGTGCGTCAAGGTCTAGACCTACTATATAAGGAGATGAACTAAAAGAGTAGCCCTACGGATGAGCAGCTAGGCTTCGTCGCCGTCGGGCTAAGGACTATGACTACTATATTATATGTCACTAAAAGATAGATTCAATAAGCGACGCTCCCTATTTGAGCCAGGGGGTAAGCTGCATGCGTTTCACTCGCTCTTTGATGGGTTTGAGACCTTCCTCTATGTACCACATACGACAGCGGCTCCCCGAGGGGGTGTGCATGTACACGATGCGATAGATAGTAAGCGCGTCATGAGTACCGTGGTGCTGGCTCTAGTGCCTGCGCTACTCTTCGGTATATACAACGTGGGACTCCAGCACTTCATCGCTATCGGTCAGACGGCTGGCTTCTGGTCGATGTTTTGGTTTGGCTTCCTAGCGGTACTGCCTAAGATTGTGGTCTCCTACGTGGTGGGACTGGGTATCGAGTTTGCCGTGGCTCAGTGGAAGCATGAGGAGATCCAAGAGGGTTACCTCGTGACTGGTATGCTCGTGCCGATGATTGTGCCGATAGAGACACCGCTCTGGATGATTGCTGTGGCGGTCGCTATGTCGGTCGTCTTCGCTAAGGAGGTCTTCGGCGGAACGGGCTACAACATCTTCAACGTGGCACTGGTGACCCGTGCAATCCTCTTCTTCGCTTATCCAGCAGCGATGACTGGAGACAAGGTCTTCGTCCGTACGGAGCCTATCTTTGGCTTCGGAGGTGGTGGCGACATGGCTACGGCAGCTGTCGATGGTTTCTCAGGGGCTACCCCTCTGGGTCAGGTGGCTACGGCTGGCGATACGCTCCCGACGATTGTTAACACGATGGGCGAGCCTTCTACTCTATGGGACGCCTTCTGGGGCTTTATCCCTGGTAGTATCGGAGAGGTCTCGACCTTTGCGATTCTGCTCGGTGCTATCCTCCTCATTTGGACAGGCGTGGCTAGCTACAAGGTGATCGTGAGTGGCGTCGTGGGTGCAGCGCTGATGACGCTCCTCTTTAACGCTATCGGCACGACCGCTGCGATGCAACTAGACATTGCGCATCATCTACTCTATGGTGGCTTTGCCTTTGGCCTTGTCTTTATGGCGACTGACCCGGTAACCTCGGCTCGCACCGAGACGGGCAAGTGGATCTACGGTCTCCTCGTGGGTGTCATGTGTGTCTTCATACGTGTCCTCAACCCGGGCTATCCTGAGGGTATGATGCTCGCGATCCTACTGATGAACGTCTTCGCACCGCTCATCGACTATGTCGTGGTAAACAATAATATCTCTAAGCGCAAGAAGCGCTGGGAGATGGCTTCTAAACATTGATCATTCTTACGACTATGAATAGAGATAGTAATAGCTACACGATCCTCTACGCAGCCATCATGGTGGTCGTAGTCGCAATAGCTCTAGCGCTCACGGCTGTGGCTCTACGCAAGCCCCAAGAAGAGAATGAGCGCATTGACAAGATGCAACAGATACTACGTGCTGTACATCTAGAGCCTACCAAAGATCAAGTCATCCCCACCTACACAAAGGTGATCAAGCAGGAGCTTCTGGTCAATGGTCAGGGCGAGGTGATCGCTACTTTTGAGGGTGATCAGATTGCTCAGAATGAAGCTTTCCAGATGAACACGGCCAATCAGTTTAAGCTCCGCTCGCAAGATCCCTCTCTCGGACTACCTGTCTACGTGGCTGAGGTGGATGGCCAGCAACTCTACATCTTCCCGATGGATGGCGCCGGTCTATGGGGCGCAATCTGGGGCTTCCTCGCTGTACAGGCTGATGGCTCGACCGTCTATGGCGCTGACTTCTCACACGCTGGTGAGACACCAGGACTAGGTGCTGAGATCGCTACGAAGCACTTCTCACAGGAGTTCGTCGGCAAGCAACTGTACCGTGACGAGCAGTTTAAGTCTATCGCCGTCGTCAAGCACGGTCGCTCGCTTGACGACCAAGACTACGTGGACGGCATCTCAGGCGGTACGCTCACGAGCAATGGCGTCAACAATATGCTCTGGAGCTCTATCCACGAGTACCTCCCCTACATTGAGCAGATACGTGGAGCTCAAGCAGCAGTAGCAGCAGAATAATCAGAAGAGAGAGTAATCTAAGCTATGAGTAAGATAAGTAATAAAGAGGTACTCCTAGGGCCTCTCAATAAGAATAACCCGGTCACCGTACAGGTGCTCGGTATATGCTCTGCGCTGGCGGTCACCGCTCAGCTCAAGCCCGCTCTAGTGATGGCTCTGTCGGTGACGGTGGTCGTCGCCTTTGCCAACGTAATCATATCGCTACTGCGCAACACGATACCTAATCGTATCCGTATCATCGTACAGCTGGTGGTCGTCGCTGCGCTTGTGACGATCGTCAACGAGGTCCTCAAGGCCTACGTCTACGATGTCTCTAAGGAGCTGTCGGTATACATTGGTCTGATCATTACGAACTGTATCTTGATGGGTCGACTAGAGGCTTTTGCCTTGGCGCATGGTCCTAAGGCTTCCTTCCTCGATGGTATCGGCAACGGTCTAGGCTACGGACTCGTCTTGGTGATCATCGGCTTCGTCCGTGAGTTACTCGGTAGAGGTTCGCTACTGGGCTTCCAGATTATCCCACAGGCCTGCTACGATATGGGCTACGTCAATCACGGCTTGATGATTATGCCTCCGATGGCGCTCATCGTCCTAGCCTGTATCGTATGGATACAGCGCAGCAAACTCAAGGATCTACAGGAGAAGTAATCCTCCCCAACTCCATATAATCTCACACACTTCATAGATAAAGTCTAAGCAATGGATTATCTAAGTCTGTTTTTTAAGTCGATCTTCGTCGACAATATGATCTTTGCCTACTACCTAGGTATGTGCTCTTACCTAGCTGTATCCAAAGACGTCAAGACCTCACTGGGATTGGGGCTAGCGGTCACCTTCATCCTCACTTGTACGCTACCGATCAACTACCTCTTGGAGACTTACGTCTTTAAGGCTGGTGCGTTGAGCTGGCTCGGAGCGGAGTTCGCTTCGGTTGACCTGAGCTTCCTATCGCTCATCGTCTTTATCGCCGTCATCGCCTCCTTTACGCAGCTAGTCGAGATGGTCGTCGAGCGGTACAGCCCCTCGCTATACAACTCGCTCGGTATCTTCCTCCCGCTCATCGCTGTGAACTGTGCGATCCTCGGAGGCTCGCTCTTCATGCAGCAGCGTGACTTCATCAATACGGGCATGGCGACCGTCTACGGCTTCGGATCAGGTATCGGTTGGCTACTCGCCATCGTTGGCCTAGCAGCCATCCGTGAGCGACTAGCCTATAGCAATATACCGAAGCCCCTCAGAGGTTTTGGCATTACGCTCATCGTCACGGGACTGATGGGCATCGCATTCCTCAGCTTCTCAGGTGTCAAACTCTAATCGCCTACAGATATGGATCAAATGACCTTAATAATAGTATCGAGTGTAGCGGTCTTCCTCCTAGTCGTACTGCTCCTCGTCGTGGTACTGCTGGTGGCTAAGAGCAAGCTCATCCCCTCTGGCAACGTACATATCAATGTCAATGACGTGAAAGACCTAGAGGTGCCAATGGGCGGTACGCTGCTCAACACGCTTCAGAGCCAAGGCATCTTCCTATCCAGCGCTTGTGGCGGTGGTGGTAGCTGTGGACAGTGTCGCTGTCGCGTCGTCGAGGGCGGTGGCGAGATACTCGCCACGGAGAAAGGCTTCTTCTCTCGCAAAGAGCAGATGGCGCACTGGCGTCTCGGCTGTCAGACGAAAGTCAAGGAGGATCTCAAGGTAATCGTCCCCGAGAGCGTCTTTGGCGTCAAGGAGTGGGAGTGCGAAGTCGTATCCAACAGAAACGTCGCTACCTTCATCAAGGAGTTTGTCGTCAAGCTCCCCGAGGGCGAGCATATGGACTTCAAGAGCGGTAGCTACGCTCAGATCAAGATCCCCAAGTACGAGGTCAAGTACAGCGACTATGTCGTCGAGGAACAGTTCCGTGGCGACTGGGATAAGTTCAACATGTGGAGCCTTACGGCAAAGAACACCGAGGATACCGTCCGAGCCTACTCTATGGCCAACTATCCTGCCGAGGGTAACATCATCACGCTCAACGTCCGTATCGCCACCCCGCCAATGGATCGCGTGACCCACACCTGGCAGAAGGTACCTGCAGGTATCGCTTCCTCTTACATCTTCAGCCTCAAGCCTGGCGACAAGGTGACCATGAGTGGTCCTTACGGAGACTTCCACATCCACGAGGACTCCGACGCCGAGATGCTCTACATCGGAGGTGGTGCAGGTATGGCTCCGCTACGTGCTCAGCTGTTGCACCTCTTCCTCACCGAGCACACGACCCGCAAGGTCTCCTTCTGGTACGGAGCACGCTCGCGCAGTGAGATCTTCTACGAGGAGGACTTCCGCGCCATTGAGCGTGAGTTCCCGAACTTCTCCTTCCACATCGCCCTCTCGGCACCGCTACCTGAGGACAATTGGACTGGACTCACGGGCTTCATTCACCAGGCCATCTACGACAATTACCTCAAGGATCACGAGGCTCCTGAGGATATCGAGTACTACATGTGCGGACCTGGTCCTATGTCAGCAGCTGCTATCACGATGCTGGACAACCTAGGCGTGCCACCTGAGCAGATAAACTTCGACAACTTCGGCTAAGGCACCTTAGGGTCACTCCGCAATAGAATAAAGATAAGGCGACAGCGCATAAATCCGCTAAGCGGTGTGCGTTGTCGCCTTGCTTATATAGCGCTCAGGACTATCGCACTATATATCAAACGAGAGGACTAATATCACGCTCATCGTAGGGAATAGACGTTTTGCTCCGAGGAGTTGCAGAACTCCTATAGAAACGTCCTCTAATCCAAGACTAACGTGCATCATAATAACGAGCTCATCAAAGTCCTCTACGGAAGAAATCACAAACTCTTCGGTAGCAATCTTTGATTATCCAGTGAGGAACGGAAAAACTCTTCCGAACTTTCATTTCATTCTTCCGAAGTTTCATTTCACTCTTCCGAAGTTTTATTTCACCCCTCGGTGGAGGATTTTCATTTGCTCCGTGGAGATTTCCGATTGCCTCGGGAGAGATAGTTATCTGCGAAGATGTAGGGGTAGTTATAGTGCGTATTTATACTACTCAGTAGCGAGGCGTAATGCTTATGTTGCTCTGAGTGAGATCTGGTGTAGTCGCTAGGGGAGCGGATTTTCGTTACGTTGCCCTGGATTCGGAATAGAGGAATTTGCTTTTGTCAAAATATTTGCGTTACTTTGCAGTCTGATTGCAGTACTAGACCAGATGATGCTAATGGCTGGAGCTGAGTCAATCACAGAAATATCGTAGAAGTATAAAAGAAATACCACACACCGTCATGTCTAAGATATGTCAGATCACCGGTAAGAGGGCTATGGTGGGCAATAATGTGTCTCACTCAAAGCGTCGTACGAAGCGTACCTTTGACGTCAATCTCTTCCGTAAGAAGTTTTACTGGCCTGAGGAGGATCGCTGGATATCTCTCAAGGTCTCAGCAGCTGGTCTCCGGCTCATCAATCGCGTAGGTCTCAACGAAGCCCTCCGCCGTGCTAGCGATGCTGGCTACCTAAGCATCAAGAGCAAGTAACCCACTCACTCCTTAACTACACTGATATACTATGTCTAAGAAAGGTAAAGGCGATCGAGTACAGGTGATACTCGAGTGCACAGAGCACAAAGAGAGTGGCATGCCAGGCACCTCTCGCTACGTCACGACAAAGAATAGAAAGAATACCACACAGCGTCTAGAGCTGAAGAAGTACAATCCTATCCTCAAGCGCTACACGCTACATCGTGAGATTAAGTAATCATCTCTCCCCTTCAATAACTAAATAAGAACTAAGTACAATGGCTAAGAAATCGGTCGCAACCTTTAGAACGGGCGATGGTCGCTCATACTCAAAGGTTATCAAGATGGTCAAGTCGCCTAAGACTGGTGCTTATACCTTCCAAGAGGAGATGGTACCAAATGACCACGTACAGGACTTCCTCAAGAAGTAATCTGAATACGCTATAGAGACGCTCCTGTAGAGAGGTGGCTATCTACATATCTCTCTCTACCCTAGGTGAGCAGTCACCATATGGAGAGCATTGATGCGCTTGTCGTGTCAATGCTCTTCCTATGTTGTGAGGGGTGTGACTTAGAGATTAGAGGGGTTGTTAGGGGGAGACTGTTGTATCTCAGAGGGTGAGGGGACTATGATCGCAAAAGGAGACTGTTGCATAAAGGCGAATCGCTGCGTTGCTTTCGGGATTCGCCTTCGGTCACATATAGAGGTATACTCCCTTCAGACCTCACCCTCAGAGCCTTGCGCTTCAGCCTTTCTACAAAGTCTAGATAATCTCGCAAGCAAGATTGTGAGACAGTTGACTTTTGCACCAGTCTCAAAAGAAGAGCCTGCCACAATAGTGACAGGCTCTTGTACTCTCTGTATGGATCAGGCGCTAGCTAGCTGTCGTTTGATCAGCTAGCTGCGCTGTGTGATTAGCGGAGACCGCGGAAGCGTAGGAGTGGTTCGATGTCGACCTCCTTGTGACCAGTGAACTGCTCGAAGAGTACCATCAGGTCCTCACTGTTGCCACGAGAGAGGAGCATGTCGGCGAGACGCTGACCGTTCTCACGAGTCATACCACCGTGTGCCTGGATCCAAGCGTAGACCTCGTTGTCTACTGCCTCGCTCCAAAGGTATGAGTAGTAGCCAGCAGAGTAACCGTTGCTCCAGATATGGCGGAAGTAAGGTGAGCGGTAGCGTGGAGGTATCTGTGCATTGAGCATGCCATACTTCGTCAGTACCTCCTGCTCGAAGGCTTGTACATCGTCTACCTTGTCGCCTACTGCGAGGGCGTGCCAGCACTGGTCGATGAGTGAGGAAGCGATGTTTTCGCCGATAGAGTAAGCCTGGTTGAAGTTGCCCGCAGCAATCATCTTGTCACGTAGCTCGGTAGGCATAGCCTCGCCAGTCTTGTAGTGCTTCGCATAGTTGGCAAAGACAGTTGGCTCGGATGCCCAGTGCTCGTTGAACTGTGAGGGGAACTCGACGAAGTCTCTCGAGACGTTGGTTCCAGAGATCGAAGGATAGGTCTGCGTAGAGAGCATACCGTGTAGCGCATGACCGAACTCATGGAAGAGCGTCGTCACCTCGTCCCAGGTCATCAGACAGGGCTGACCAGTAGCGGGCTTCTTATTGTTGCAGACGTTATAGATGACGGGCTTATTGCCTAGGAGTGTGGACTGCTCGACGAAGTTGCTCATCCAGGCACCACCGCTCTTGGAGGGACGTGCATAGGGATCGAAGTAGAAGAGTGCGATGACCTCGCCCTGCTCATTCTTGACATCGTATACCGTTACGTCAGGATGATAGACGGAGACATCAGTGCGCTGCTCGAAGGTGAGACCGTAGAGCTTATTGGCAGCATAGAAGACACCATTGTGCAAGACGCTATCTAGTACGAAGTACTCACTGAGCTGCGTCTCATCAATGTCGTACTGCTCCTTACGCATCTTCTCAGCGTAGTAAGCCCAGTCGTAAGCCTCGAGCTTGAAGTCAGGACCCTCGCTCTTGCGAGCAAACTCCTCTAGCATCTTAGCATCCTCAGCAGCCTTAGGCTGGTAGAGCTTAGCAAGACGCTCAAGGAAGTTGCGAGCGGTCTCACCATTCTTAGCTAGAGCGTCTTGTAGTGTCCAGTCGGCAAAGGACTTGAATCCAAGTAACTGAGCCTTTTCAGCACGAAGCGTAGCGAGACGCTTGATGATGGACTGCGTGTCGTACTTGTCGCCGTTGTTGCAACGATTGATGGAAGCCTCAAGGATAGCCTTGCGACTGTCACGATTGTTGAGCTTAGCCATGACGGGCTGCTGGGTCGTGTTGACTAGGCGGATAGCCCACTGACCCTCTTTGCCCTCTTCCTTGGCTAGGTCGGCAGCCTCTTGTAGCTCGCTCTCGGAGAGACCGTCGAGCTGGCTCTTGTCGGTGAAGAAGACGGGCACGTTCGTGGCATCGGTCAGCATATTGCCAAACTTAGCGGTGAGCTCGGCCTCTTCGCCGTTGAGCTTCTTGAGCTTCTCCTTGTCCTCGGCAGAGAGGTTAGCACCGGCCTTGACATAGTTGTCGTAGTACTGCTTTGTGAGGCGTACCTGATCGGGCTGTAGTCCCTCTAGACCAGTCTCGTAGACAGTCTTGATGCGAGCGAAGAGCTTGTCGTTGAGCATGATCTCATCGCTGTGGGCAGTGAGCTTGGGTACGTACTCAGCCTCGATGGCACGTAGCTCATCGTTGGTATCGGCACTGGTCAGTGCGAAGAAGACGGCAGAGGTGCGCTGGAGTACCTGTCCAGCACGCTCGAGCGCCTCAATGGTATTGGTAAAGGTGGGCGCCTCAGCATTGTCCACGATGGCTGCTATCTCCTCGTTGTGCTGACGCATACCCTCGTCAAAGGCGGGCGCAAAGTGCTCTGCCTTGATTTTGGTAAAGTCGGGTGCATTCATGTAAGTTTCACTAGGATGAACGAATGGATTGTCAGCCAGGTCAGCCTGCTTCTGCTTGTTGCAAGCGAGTAGCATCGTGGCGATGGCTAATAGCATAATTGCTTGTTTACGCATAGTCTAGGTTCGTTTGTATGATTTATATAGTTACTTTTGCAACGCAATGAGGTACCCCAGTGTGGTACCACACGAGACAAAGGTACTAAGAATTAAATACATACCCTATGACAGACGTTAGTAAAGACCTCTCCGAGGAGTCCCAGCAGACTTATCAGGAGGCAATCACACGTATTCAAGAGATCGTGCGACTCCTAGAGACGGGAGACATAGAGGTGGACGAACTGACCAAGCTTATTGAGGAGGCAACAGTCTTGATACAGTTCTGCTCCACACGACTCACCGCTATCGACAAAGAGGTCTCACAACTTCTCCAGCAGCTTGACGAGAGCCAGGAGTAAACCCTTACTTTACTTAACGATACTGATGGGGCGGTCGCCCTCGAAGTAGCCGATGATGCAGTTGCACAGCTCCTGCGCCATAGCGACACGTGCCTCGTAGGTCTGCGTGCCTACGTGCGGTGTCATAGTCACCTGCTCCATCTCGTACAACTCGGGGAGCGGATTGTCGCTATGCTCAAAGACGTCTAGCCCCGCAGCGGCTATCTCGCCAGTCTGGAGGGCGTGCACGAGAGCTGCCTCGTCAACGACCGCTCCGCGCGCCGCATTGATCAGGATAGCCGAGCGCTTCATCTGAGCTAGACGACTAGCCGAGACGAGGTGGTGCGAGTCTTCATTGTACGGGGTGTGGAGAGATACGACATCGCACTCCGTAAAGATCTTGTCTAGGTCGGCATAGGTGACTCCTAGCTCCTGCTCCGTGGCAGCGTCGAGCTGGTGACGCTTGTTGTAGAGGACGGTCATACCAAAGGCTTGCGCCATATGTCCCACGGCTCGGCCAATGTTGCCGTAGCCGATGATGCCGATAGTCTTGCCACAGAGGTTGGTCGCCATGCCAGAGCTGTCGGAGAGCGACTTGCTACTGCTCTTGGTGCGACGCATATGACGATCCCACATAGCGATCTTGCGACTGCAGCTGAGGAGTAGCCCCATCGTTAGCTCTGCCGTAGGCTGGATCACGGCACGAGGCGTATTGGTCACGGTGATCCCTTTGCTGTGTGCGTAGGCGACATCGATGTTGTTGTAGCCGACTCCATAGTTGGCGATCAGCTTGATATTGGGGAATGCGTCAATCAGCTCACGATCCACAGGAAAGGTAAACTGCGTGGCGAGCGCATCGTACTGTGCGCCTATCTCCATCATCTCCTCACGCGTGAAGCTCTCGCCCGCAGGGCGGCGGGTCATATCGGCCCACTCGGCAAGCTCCTCAAATCCGGGGCGTACGGTGTCAAAGGAGATCAGTACTTTCTTTTTCTTGTCCATAAGATATATCAGGTTTAGAAGTTGGTTAGATACGTAGGCGGTAGGGCTTAGGGTATAAGTTGTTGAGCCGTGCGCCCGTGCTGTGTGCTAAGCCTAAGGGGATGCCCCGATAGGTGATGACTGTGAAGCCTCGCTCTGTCGGAGTCTCCATCGTGAGCGCCTCACCTCGCAGGTAGCGCAGTGCTTCTTGCAGGGGAAGCTCTAGAGCGGATAGGTCTGTCGTGGCATATAGAGGGTGATGTAGTAGAGCAAAGGAGGGTTCGTAGCCCTTCGCCTGATGGCGCATGGAGGCTATCTCCAGTCCTGGCGTGGCAATGGCGAGACGCTGCTTGTAAGCCTCGGCAAGGAGCTGAGCCGCCTCGGGCGAGAGCTGGTAAATGCGCTCGCCGATGGTGTAGTAGTCTGCGGATGTCGCTTTGCTGAGCCAAGAGAGCGAGTCGAAGGTCTGTCGGCTGGTTCGTGTCAAGCCTTTGGCTTTGCGCATTTCGCTTGGGGTCTCGATGGTGTCGGTGAGACGTAGCGCAGCGAGGTATTGCCCCTCACCACGTACGATGCCTGGCCAAAGGTGCAAACCGTACGAAGTGGCATAAGCTCCAGTGATGCGCTCGGCACAGTGGGAGAGGTCAATGAGTTTGCAGGGGTAGTTGTCAAGTAGCCACTGAACCATCTGATCGTTTTCCTCTTGGTTGAGCGTGCAGGTAGCGTAGAGTAGTATGCCCTCGGGAGCTAGCATACGCATCGCCTCCTGTAGGATAGCTCGCTGGCGGGTCACGCAGTCGGCAACGAGCTGAGGTGACCACATACGCCTTGCCTCTTCGTCACGGCGCATTAGCCCCTCGCCACTACAGGGGGCATCAACTAATATGAGCCCGCAGGAGCCTTGTAGCCAAGGCGTCAGTCGCTGTGGCTCCTCTTGCGTGATAATCATTTGGTCGGCACCGCACCACTTGACCATATTCTCCACAAGGATCTTGCATCGCTTGGGTAGTATCTCATTGCTCACGAGGAGTGTCTCTGCGGGGAGCAGATCGCGCAGGAGCGTACTCTTACCCCCAGGGGCTGCGCAAAGGTCAAGAGCTAACTTAGGAGTCTCGTGCCAGCCGAGTTGCTCCCGAATCGTGGCAAGCGTCATAGCGCTAGCGTCCTGCACGTAGTAAGCTCCAGCGTGCCACAGAGGGTCTAGCGCAAAGGTGGGACGCTCGCTGAGCCAGTAACCCTCCAGTCCTGCGGGCAACCACGGTATAGTCCCATCCTCCAGCTCTGCAAAGGGGCGTGCCGATAAGGTGCGAGCTGGGTTAAGGCGTAGAGAGACTGACGGGGTCGTCTCTAGAGCCTTGACAATGCGGGAGGCATACTCAGGGTATGCTTGTGCTAGCTTAGCTTTTAGCTCTGACGGGACAGGAGTCTGCATCGTATCAGAGAGACTAGGGTAGGAGCGTCATACGCTTGATGATTACGTCTCGCTTGGGTCGGTTCGTGCTGTCGGTCGGTAGGTCTTCGATCTTGGTTATCGTGCGCATACCATCAATCACCTCGCCAAAGACCGTGTACTGCCTGTCCAACCACGGGGCACCGCCCTGACTCTTGTACGCCTGACGCTGCTCAGGCGTGTAGTCCCACTCACGCTGTGCTGCTATATCGTCTAGGTCAAAGTCGGTGTAGTAAGTGCCCGTGACGATGTAAAACTGGCTGCCCGAAGACTCCTTCTTCGGATTCTCTTCATCGGCTAAACGTGCTGCCGCTAGGGCTCCTCGCTTATGGATATGGTATGGTAGGATCTCCGCAGGGATGGTTGTGGAGAGAGTGTCTATGGATACGTCTGTATCGCGGGTTGCTCCACGGGTTGAGAGGTTACCTCCCTGGATCATAAACTGCGCTATGACACGGTGTATCAAGACTCCCTCGTAGTCTCCCCGACGTACATGCTCTAGGAAGGCCGCTTGGTGTAGAGGTGTGTCGTCATAGAGTAGGAGCGTGAAGTCTCCCTGCGAAGTCTCCACGAGCACCCGCCGCCCAGCGGGAAGAGCTTCAGTCGTAGTCTGAGCTGAGAGTGAGGTGACGCAGAGAGCGCAGAGGAGTAAGAGGGTGGCAATTGGTTTCATAGCTTAGAGGATCTGAGGTGCAGTGTCGTTGGTCGCATTGGTCGTTGCGATAAAGGCTTTGGGGTCAGCCTGGAGTACCGCTTTCTTGAGCTTGTTGACATACTTGCGCTCTACGATCATAAAGATGATATCTCGCTCGGTACCAGCATAGATCCCGCTCCCATGGAGGAATGTACCCCGCAGATTCAGCTCCTCGACGATAAGCGTGCGTAGCTCGGTCGTGTGGTCGGAGACGATGAAAATCGCTTTGTTGGGATTCTCGGGCTGTAGGAAGTCTACGACCTTGCCATAGACGAAGATGGTAATCCAAGAGTAGAGAGGCACGCTAACATCCTTAAAGGCGACTAGTCCAAAGAGTACAATAGCCGAGTCAACCGCTATAATCATATGACTGGTCTTGAGGTTGCTCCCCTTGGAGATTACCCGAGCAATGACATCGGTACCAGCACTAGTGCTACCCGCCTTGAAAGTGAGTAGCACACCTAGTCCGAGGATAGCCCCGCCATAGACGGAGGAGAGAAACTTATCATTGCTCACGATGACCACATCTCGTGTCATCGAGGTGATTAGGTCGGTGCATACAGAGATAAGTAGGAAGGTCGCAATCGTCTTGCCCCCGCTACGCAATCCAAGAGAGCGTGCTGCTAAGAGGAAGAAAGGTACGTTGAAGCAGAGCGCCACAGCGCCAATGGGTAGCCCCTCGGGGAATGCCCCAAAGAGTCCTTGCGTCAGGTGGTTAATCGTGATACTGAGACCATAGCACCCCCCTGGGACAATATTGGCAGGAGCTATGAAGCAGGCGTAAGCGACTGCCTGACAGATAGCACCGAGGACTAGGTAGAGTATCTCCACGGCAAGCGGAGAGCGCCGAGGTGTGAAGGTCTGCCGCTCGTGTGGCGGTATAGTTACCTTGGTAGGAGTAGATAGAGTGGAGCCGGACGTAGATGTAGGCATGAGGGCTAATGAATAATGTATCCAATGCAACGAAGAGCGCACACGGACTACTAGCGTGATAGAGCCGAGTCCTCAGCGAGCTTACAAAGATACTCAATCTCGTAGATATCAGAAGATCTCATCACATATCCTAAATGTCGGCCAAATCCTACTATGAAGCGCTGATAGGAAGCTACGAAGTCTGACACGCCGTGCCGACAAATATCAATCCCTCGGAAGAATTTCCCAAATAGCACCCGAGGAAATCCTAAATTCTTCGGAAGAATGAAATGAAACTTCGGAAGAGTGAAATGAAACTTCGGAAGAATGAAATCACAAGTCCGAAGAGTTTTGCCATCCCTCGGTAGAAAATGAAAAATCTCTACGGAGCAATGTTTGATTTCCTCCGTAGAGACTTAGACGAATGCCTTTTATATTAGGTGTCTACCCTGCTTCTCTTGCGAGGAGTTACGCCGTGGGGGCGGGGCGACGGTGCTTGACGGCGACCATCTTGCCACGAGCGGTGACGCGCTCGCCACAGTGCAGCTCAAGCGACAGGATAACCTTGCGGTCGGTCACCTCTACGGGGTAAGCGCGGACCTCTAGCTCGGTGCCCATCGGTGTCGGGGCGAGGTAGTCCACCTCTAGGTGTGCGGTGATGAAGCGCTGGAGGGTGTCTGCCGTCAGCTCCTCTGCGTGTGCGACTAAGTAAAGAGCGGCGGCTGCGGCTGTGCCGTGGCAGTCAAAGAGCATGGCGATGAAGCCTCCGTATAGGTTGTCGGGGACTCCACCAGTGTAGACAGCATTGGGCGTGTGATGACAGTAACAGTAGGCGTGGTCGTCGCTGAGGTAGCTCTTGAGATGTAACCCATAAGGGTGTACAGCTCCGCAACCCCAACAGTGGCTGTACTCGGGAGCGTAAAGGTCTTGGATGGCGAACATATTAGACTTTAGAAGTTAGAGGTTAGACTTTAGAGTTATTTGGGTATCTTCAAGCGCTGACCTGGGTGGAGTCGAGGGTTGCGACCTTTGAGTCCGTTGGCTCGCTTGATGGCAGAGGCGGAGACGCCGTGTCGCTTAGCAATCTTGGATATGGTGTCCCCACGTCTCACCTTATATGTTTTGTGCCCAGCCCGAGAGGCTTTGCTTTTTTGAGTGGGAGCGGGGGCTTGTTTGATCTCCTCCTGAGCCTCGGCGATCTGCTTGCTGAGCTCCTCTTTGTGATCGCGACGCAGTGTGATGAGCGCCTCGTCTAGTCGTGTGATGCCCTTCAGAGGAAGTCGTATGGTATAGGGTGCTGGTCCAGCAGCGGGTATGACTCCTCGCTTGTATTGCGGATTGAGCGTGCGGATCTGTTCGGTGGATATGCCAGTGCTCTGCGAGATTTGGGCAAAGGAGAGCGGTATCTGTACGGCTAGTGTGTCAGTCGCCAAAGGCATTGACTGTGCTTGGGGACAGATGTTGTGCTCATTGTGATAGTAGCAAGCGTAGTAGGCTCCAATAAAGAGGGGAATGTAGTTGCGCGTCTCACGAGGCAGGTAGGGATAGACATCCCAGAAGGTGGTCTTTCCTCCAGAGCGTCGGATCGCTTTGGTGACATTGCCTGGACCGCAGTTGTACGCAGCGATAGCTAGGAGCCAATTGTCAAAGAGCCCGTAGAGCTGCTTGAGATAGAGTGCAGCTGCTTCACTACTCTTGTACACGTCAAAGCGTTCGTCAATAAGACTATTGACAGTCAACCCCAAGCTGCGTCCCGTGGGGAGCATAAGTTGCCAAAGTCCGGAGGCTCCTGCTGGTGAAACGGCAAAGGGGTTGAGCGCGGACTCAACGACGGTTAGATAGATAAGCTCTACGGGTAGTCCATTACGGTCAAAGATCTCCTCCATAATGGGAAAGTAGTAGTCCCCGAGAGCTAGGATGACACGTATCAGTTGAGGACGATCCGTGATGTAAGTAGCGATGCCCTCCTTGACCATAGCATTGTAGGGGATCGGGATGACGGTGGGCAGCGCCTTTAGTCGGGAGATTAGCACAGAGTCGCTTAGGGAGCGAATGTTTTCAGCCTTGTAGGAGCCACACGGTACCTCAAAGCGCTTCTGTGTCGCATAGCCCGTACGCCAGGTCTCCATGAGCAGACCGAGGTCCGTGTCTAGACTCTTCGGCAGGTACTCTTGTAGCTCCTTGTGAGCCGTGACAGCGTCCAGCTCGACAGCACCCTCCGTGTCTACACTGTCTTGAGCGGTGTACAGAGGTGTCGCTACGAGCAGTGCTGGCAGGCAACAGAAGAGTATTATATAGGTCGTGATTCTGACACCAGCGTGTCTTAGAAAGGGGATCTTCATACAGAGGTCTTGTCTAAAAGCGCACCGAGGCTCCGACCATCACACTTTGAGGTCTAGGCCCTGAAGGCTTGTCTCGTAGTCCCTCGCCCATATCTACTGTGAGCTGTGGGGATACATTAAAGTAGTATAGCTCCGCATCTACATAAGCGTCCAGCGCTGAGAGGAGATAGAGCGCCACCGTGAGGACGATGCTCAGGTCTCTACTCTCCTTGTATTGCTTAGAGCCACGCTCCAGACGCGAGCGCAGATTGCCGTCGGAGACATACTGACTAGGATCAGCCCCAGACGGGATAAAAGCTTGCCAAGAGGTGTGGTCGAGCGGGTTTTCGCTCAGTAGGTCAGCGTAGGCCGTGTGGTACTCGTTGTAGAGTCGCTGATTCCACGTGACCGCGTAGAGACCCGCCGTCATAGCCGAGAGCGCAATCGGTATCTTCCAGTAGCGCTGATTGTAGAGCTGTCCGCCACCTGGGATGATGGAGCAGAGGAGTGCCACGTTGGAATTGGGATAGCGCGTGAACCACCTGGTCATCTTCTTGATAAAAGGCACTCCTTCAGGGCGCTTGTCCCCTTTCATCGCTGTCGTACTTTGCAAAGCTTTGCCCTTATCGGCCAAGTTTGGAGCAGTCGTCGGTGGCGTAGTGAGGAGTTCGCTCGGCTCCTTCGTCCTCAACGTGTCGGGCTGGGAGGTGCCCAGCGTGTCGGTCACTAGCGCCGTCGTGTCTTGTGGCACTATCGGCGTAGTCGCAAGGAGAGCCATCCCGCTGTAGCAAGCTATAGCGCAGCTCATCACGAGGATGAGTAGGGAGCGGGTCAGGGCGGTGCGGGACATCTTTTTAAGTAGTTGACTAATGGTTAGCTCCGCTCTCCAGGATTGAGCAGATCTCTATGAGCTGCTCCTCAGAGCTAAAGGGAATCGTGATGCTCCCCTTGCCACTCTCCTTACAACGCAGAGAGACCTTCGTCCCGAAGAAGCTACTCAGTTGCTTAGCTAGAGGAGCGTAGTCATTGCCACTGGAAGCGAGCTTGGAGAGCGTCTGTCTCTTCTTGCTCGCTTTCGTTGTCTCTTCGGTCGGCTCTTGCATCTCATTGGCCAAAGCCTCTACCTGTCGCACACTCAGATGCTCCGTGAGGGTGGTCTGGTAAAGCTTCAGTTGCTGTGCTGGATCGGTCAGGCTCAGTATGGCACGAGCGTGACCCATGTCGATTTTCTTCTCCGTCAGTCCCAGCTGCACCTCTGCGGGCAGACGGAGGAGACGTAGGTAATTGCTAATAGAGGAGCGGGTCTTGCCCACCTTCTTGGCGAGCTCCTCTTGTGTCCCCTCGGAGTGCTCTAGGAGACGCTTGTAGGTGAGTGCTATCTCAATGGCGTTGAGGTCTTCGCGCTGTATGTTTTCGATCAGCGCCATCTCGACCACCTTCTCGTCATCAGCCTTGACGATATATGCTGGGATAGAGGTCAGGTTGGCTAGCTTAGAGGCTCTCCAGCGACGCTCCCCCGATATGATGAGATGCCGTCCGTCGGTCAGCTCCCGCACCGTGATAGGCTGCACAATGCCGAGGGCACGTATGGAGGCGGCCAGCTCCTCGAGACTCTCTGGGTCAAAGTGTGTACGAGGTTGGTCAGGATTAGGCTCGATCTTGTCGATGGCTATTTCGCTAATGCTAGAGGAGTTGCTCACATCGCCGAGTAGAGCGTCTAGTCCTCTGCCTATTACTTTGTTCTCTTTCTTCTTGTTTGTCATGATGAACGTAGGGTAGGGTATAGTTATAGCGCAGCGCGCTGAGCCGTGCGACGAATCAGTTCCTCGGCTAGCTGGAGGTGGTTGATCGCCCCCTTGCTGTCCGCATCGTAGAGGAGTGCGGGCAAGCCGTGACTAGGCGCCTCGCTCAACTTAACATTGCGCTGTATGACCGTGTCGAAGACAAGCTGCCCGAAATGCTCCTTGACCTCCTCGTACACCTGATTAGCCAGTCGCAGACGGCTGTCGTACATGGTAAGGAGAAAGCCCTCGATCTCCAGCGCTGGGTTGAGGCGACTCTTGATGATACGTATCGTGTTGAGGAGCTTAGAGATCCCCTCCAGTGCAAAGTACTCGCACTGCACGGGAATGATCACCGCATGGCTAGCGACCAAAGCATTGACCGTGATGATGCCGAGCGAGGGTGAGCAGTCGATGAGGATGTAGTCATACTGATCCACGACAGGGCGGAGCATCTCTCTCATGACGGTCTCCCGCTCCTTGAGCTGGAGCATCTCTATCTCCGCTCCGACCAGGTCAATGTGTGAGGGGAGTATGAAGAGATTGTCTACGTGTGTGGGGCGTACCACCTTGTCGAGCGGTAGCCCACCGATGAGGCACTCGTAGATAGTCTCGCTGAGGGTCGTGGAGTTGACTCCCAGTCCCGACGAAGCGTTTGCCTGTGGATCGGCATCGACTACGAGTACCTTCTTCTCGAGTACAGCCAAGGAGGCTGCGAGGTTGATCGTAGTGGTCGTTTTGCCGACTCCACCCTTCTGATTAGCAAGAGAGATGATTCTACCCATGATACATATCAGTCATAAATAACGGGTCAAAGCTACAGAATAATCTAGACATAGACGCTTAACTGTTGATAACTTAGTCTCCGAAATCCGCTCTATCCACCCACATAGAGACGAGTTGTGGTGTGATATGTTGCAAAAAAAAAAACTGGAGCTTTGAGCGGTATGTATCATAGCTCTAGGGCTGACGCACTATCTTGTTGTACCTTACTATCTACGCTATACGACAACTCTGGAACATAAGGATTGAGCTTGACTGTGTCGTGCTATTGTTGCTACATATCTTCGCTACGTCTGGATATCTCCTGTGGAATTTCCTCAATAGCTCACGAGAAAACGAAAATTCTCCACCGAGGGACGAAATAAAACTTCGGAAGAATGAAATGAAACTTCGGAAGAATGATATGAAAGTTCGGAGGAATTTTTTCGGTTCCCGCTGGATAATCCAGAATATCTACGGATGAATTTCCCGATTTCCTCCGTCTTTCCGATTTCTCTCGTAGAGGCTCTCGTCCGTTATACTGCATCAGCCCTGGTGATAGCTCCTAGCGGCCCGAGCGGATCGGGGCGCTGCCCCAGCAGAGCTGACGCTGAGGATCGTAGATGGTGGCAAACTGCCCGGCCGCAATGCCCTGTATCGGCACGCTGCTGACCAGCTGATAGCCGCCTGAGGGGAGATGCTCGAGGCGTCCTGCGGTGAAGTCGGGCGTGTGCCTTATCTTGAAGGTAACCTCCAGCGGACTGTCTGACGGAGTCTTCGTCCAGAGCCACGGATCGGTCGTGAGCCAGTGCATCTCCTCGGTCTCGATGATTGTACCGTACTGCGTCTTGGGGTCGTAGCCTCGTGAGGCGTAGAGGATATTGTGCTCCACATCCTTTGCCACGACATACCACGGGCCGCCCGAGAGCCCGAGCCCTTTGCGCTGGCCGATAGTGTGAAACCAGTAGCCACGATGCTCGCCGATCTTCTCGCCCGTCTCATGGTCAATGATGTCGCCTGTCTGCGTGCCTAAGTAGCGCTCGATGAAGTCGTTGTAGTCTATTTGTCCTAAGAAGCAGATGCCCTGACTGTCTTTGCGCTGCGCATTGACCAGATGCGCCTCTAGGGCGATGCGACGTACTTCCTCTTTTGGCAAATGCCCGATGGGAAAGAGAAGACGCTCCATCTGCCGAAAGCCGATCTGCGCCAAGAAGTCTGTCTGATCCTTCACAGGGTCAGGAGAAGTGCCGAGGAAGGTCAAGCCATCCTCCGTCTGTCGTATCGTAGCGTAGTGGCCCGTGGCTATGTAGTCGTACGAGGCACCGCACCTTTCCTCAAAAGCTCCGAACTTGATCAACTTATTGCACATCACATCGGGATTGGGCGTGAGCCCCCGCCTGACGGCATCCATCGTATAGGCGACCACCCGATCCCAATAGACTTGATGCAGGTCAACGATCTCTAGGTGCAGATCGTAGCGACGCGCCAAGAGCGTCACCAGCTCGATGTCCTCCTCGGCAGGACAGTCGAGGAAACTGCCTTCCTCGTCCTGCATGCCGATGCGTATGTAGTAAAGGTCTGGACGAAAGCCCGCCTCGACGAGCAGGTGCATCGCCACACTGCTATCCACCCCGCCCGAAGCGAGCAGTGCGATGCGACTATCTCGTGGTAGTGCTGTGTAGAGAGTGGTCTCCATACACCTTGTGTATCAAGCCCTCAAAGCGGACTACATGCGCTCGGGCAGTGCGATGCCGAGGAGCCCCATGGCACTATGTATCGTCTTGGCAACGGTCTGGCTGAGCTGCAGGCGCATACTACGCAGTGCCTCGTCCTCCTCACGCAGTACGGAGCACTCGTGGTAGAACTGGTTATACCCCTTGACCAAGTCATAGGTATAGTTGGCAATGCGGGCTGGCGAATAGCTCGCGGCAGCCTCCTGCACGACGGTCGGATAGTCGAGCAACTGCTGGACAAGTGCCGTCTCATACGACGAGAGTGCTAGCTCACCGCCCTCGGGGAGCTGATGCTTGTAGCCCATCTCGTCAGCCTTCTGCAGGAGCGAGCAGATACGCGCATAGGTGTACTGGATGAAGGGGCCCGTGTTGCCGTTGAAGTCAATAGACTCCTCGGGGTTGAACATCATATTCTTCCTCGGGTCCACCTTGAGGATGAAGTACTTGAGCGCACCCAGTCCGACCATCTCGGCGGTGCGTAGCTCCTCAGCTGTCGGCTCGGCGGCTAGCGCTACGCCCTTAGCTTGCTGGGCTGTCCGTGCTACCTCTAGAGCGGTGTCGCGCATAGCGTCCATCAGATCGTCCGCATCAACGACCGTCCCCTCGCGACTCTTCATCTTGCCGTGAGGTAGCTCCACCATGCCGTAGCTAAAGTGTGTCAAGCTCTTGCCCCACTTATATCCCAATCGGTCTAAGAGCAGCGATAGCACCTGAAAGTGGTACTCCTGCTCGTTGCCCACGACGTAGATCATCTGGTCTATCGGGAAGTCCTGATAGCGAAGCTTGGCAGTGCCGATGTCTTGGGTGATGTAGACCGAGGTGCCGTCACTGCGAAGGAGGATCTTCTTGTCCAGACCCTCCGCCTCAAAGTCGGCCCAAACGGAGCCATCCTCGTGCTGCTCGAAGAGTCCCTCCTTCAGACCGCGCAAGACCTCTTCGCGCCCCACGAGGTAAGTGTCGCTCTCGTAGTAGATCTTGTCAAAGGAGACACCCATACGCTTGTAAGTCTCGTCAAAGCCTTTGTAGACCCACTCATTCATCTTTCGCCATAGCGCACGTACTTCTGGGTCGCCCTGCTCCCACTGACGGAGCATTTGGCGTGCATCGGCCATCAGTTGAGACTTAGCCTCGACCTCTTCGTCGCTCCAGTCGGGATGCTCAGCACGTATCTGCGCCAGCTCGGCACGATACTCCTTGTCAAAGCGCACGTAGTAGTCGCCGATGAGGTGATCGCCCTTCTTGCCCGAAGATTCAGGCGTCTCGCCATTGCCCCAGCGTAGCCATGCCAGCATAGACTTGCAGATGTGCACGCCACGATCGTTGACGATATTCGTCTTGACCACACGATGCCCGCTCGCTTCTAGTATCTGAGCGAGGCTGTAGCCGAGTAGGTTGTTGCGAACGTGTCCGAGGTGCAGGGGCTTATTAGTGTTCGGTGAGGAGTACTCGATCATCACAAGGGGCGACTGCTCTGTCGGTATGATGTGCCCGTAGTGCGGGGTCTCGGCAATCTCTCGCAGTGCTGCGAGCCACGCTGAGTCGGTCAGCGTGAGGTTGAGGAAGCCCTTGACCACGCCATAGGAAGCTATGAGATCTGTCTGCTCCTGTAGCTTGGCACCGATCGTCTCGGCAGTCTCTTGGGGAGACTTGTGCGAAGCCTTGAGATAGGGGAAGACGACGAGCGTCACATGCCCCTCAAACTCAGGTCGTGTGGCGGTCAGTGTGATCTCGTCAGCGGTCGTGGTGAGATCGTAGAGTGTATGTAGTGTCGAGGCGATCGCCTCGCTAAGCTGTCTGTAAAGGCTCATAGTATATAGTATAACGTATTAGAGGACTTTCATACGCCAGGTGACACCCACATTGACTTGTGTGCGCTGATTATGCAGTACAGCTTGCGGGTTCGTATTCGTTCCAAAGGCGTAGTTAGCGTGTGCATGCAGGCGCACATCGGGGATTGGTGAGTACTCGACCCCGCCACCGAGACAAGCTATCTGCGTACCATCGGTGACTCCGTAGTCTGCGTGAAAGCCACTTGTATTGTGATCGTAGCTCCCCTTGAGGTAAAGCTTCGTTTGCTCGGTCGGATGGTAGGCTAGCTGACCATAGATAGAGTAGTCGGCAAAGAGCTTTTTGCCATCTCCATCAAGTGGTGTGCGGTGCATCAGGTCTAGGTCCACGAAGGTGCGAGGGGTCAGCTGGAAGCGGTTGCCCAGCGAAATATAGTTCATGAAGCGCCTAGGCGCATACTCCATAAAGTTGACACTCCACATCGGCACAAACCAATCGTGGTGCGCTGTCCAGACCAAGTTGTAGGCGTACATATCGGCAGGCTTACCACTCCTCGCCTCGTAGTCCTTGCGGTAGGGACTCTGGATCACCTGCATATGGAGGTTGTCCTGCCCATTAGGCAAGGTGTAGCTCACCGTAGCGCCCCACTGATAGGCTGGCATATGGTAGCAAAACTCTCCCAGCTGGAAGACATCTATCGGCGCAGGCTCAAACTCCCACCCACCGACGAAGACGATCCACTTGCCGAGTCGTATACTCAGCTGCTCGATTGGGTTGTACTGCAGGTAGAGGAAGTCGATCGACTCAAAGAAGGTTCGATCTAGATTGATCGAGCTAAGTCTCTGTCGGTAGAGGTAGCTAAATTTTGGCGAGAGGGTGCCACTGAGTATGACGTTAGCTATATTTCCCTTAAAGCCTGAACCCGCCTCATCGGCTTGATGTCCTAGATAGATGCGCTGGTAATCACCGCGCGCCTCGAGCGAGAGGGTTATCTTCTTATTATGCGGAGCCTCTAGCTCAGCATCGGGGACAGGCTCCTGAGCCATAAGTGAGCCGAGGGCAAGTGTCAGTAGGAGTATGAGAGCCGAGAGCGACTTCGTAAGATGTGGCATAGTCTAGAGGGTCAATCAGGCGATACTAAAAGGTGCTCTCATCAGGTGTATCCGTCTCGACTGGTAGTTCCTCCAGCTGGCTCTTCTTGCGCCATAGCCCGTACACCTCGCTAACTGGGTCGGAGGTGATAAAGGGATCCATACGCTCAGCACGCAGATGGTCTAGTAGCTTGCCAAACTCATCCCTCGTCAAGATACACTCCAGCTGCTTGTGCTCCTCGCCTGAGTAGCCACCCGTCACGGGGTGGATGGTTACTCCACGATTGAGCGTGTGAATGACAAAGTCACGGATATGCTCCCAGTCCTTGGAGATGACGTAGACACGTGTCCGTGAGCTCATACGGGTCATAAAGTAGTCGAGGATCAAGCCATTGAGCCACGTCCCCACGAGTCCCATAATCACGAGCCCCGTAGGACTGGTCAGGAAGGCAGAGCAGCAGATCAAGCCTCCAGCGATCGTTACCGACACGCCTAGTGGCACATGCAGGAACTTGTTGAAAATCTTTGCCAAGATGTCTAGTCCTCCCGTTGAAGCATTGATGCTAAAGAGAATCGCCTGCGCTGCACTCATCACCAAGATGAAGCAAAGCAGGTCAAACCATGGGTTTGCTACCCACTCGCCGTGCACATACTGAGCAAACATGGACCCACTGACTGGATCTATCCACCCCATCAAGTCTACAAACGGACCTAAGATCAGTGCCGTGTAGCAAGTCTTAGCACCAAACTCGTTGCCGATCAGGATGAATGAGAGGAGTAGCAGGATCGCATTGATGAGAAACATATAGGACCCCAGCGACATCACTGGGAGCAACCGCTCCAGCACGATGCCCAGTCCCGTCACCGAGCCAACGATCAGACCACTAGGAGCGAGGAAGTAGTGTACCGCCATAGCGCCGATAAACATGGCGACAGTCATCAAGACCAATTCGTACCAAAACTTACGACTAGTGAGTAGGTCAGTAGCCTGGCCTGGCAGAGCTGCAAGGCGGGCACGAAGTTCATCCTTACTGGGGAGCTTGTATTTCATTAGATGCGTATTACGTAGTGAGAAATCTATCGCAAGACAACCACACAGGGCAGAGACGCTCTTCAATAGTTATCTGCGTGCAAAGATACAAAATAGCACACACCCATCAGCCAATAGCACACATTCTGTTAGGACTGACGCATCACAAAAACGATCTTCTTGAAGGCACTACGAAGAAAATCAAAAGATTTCCTCGTGGAGATTCTAGATTATCCAGCGAGCAACAAAGAAATTTCTCCGAAGTTTCATTTCATTCCTCCGAAGTTTCATTTCATTCCTCCGAACTTTTATGTCAAACTTCGGAGGAATTTGGGATTTCCTCGGGAGCTTTTGGAAAATTGCTACCGAAGAATTGGTTTCTAGAGGAGACTGTTGCAAAAGTCAACAGTCTCACAATCTTGCTTGCAAGATTGTCTAGACTTTGCAGAAAGGATGAAGCGCAAGGCGCTGAGGGTGAGGTCTGAAGGGAGCATACCTCCGTATGTGACCGAAGCCGAATCCCGAAAGCAACACAGCGATTCGCCTTTATGCAACAGTCTCTAGAGGTGAGCGGTGAGCCACTTGGCTGGGACATCAGGACGACCCAAACGCAAGTAGCCCCACTCGGTGCTGAGACCAAGCGGGGCTACTAGGTGTGTGTTAGACTTTTATGGTGAGACTAGGGTCTGAGGCTCTAGTCTATCGGTGTGGCGCTATTACTCAATAGCGATGGTGCGACGAGCCTTCTGCTGATCCTCTTCGCTAATCTTGGGAATCGATAGGGTGAGGACACCGTCGGCCATACGAGCCTGGATACGCTCCTCGTCGACATTGTCTGGCAGGATGAGGGTCTGCTCGAACTTGCTGTAGGAGAACTCGCGACGTAGGTAGCGACTCTGCTCGTTGTCGTGCTGCTCCTCCTCGTTGTGGCGCTCCATCGTGATGACTAGGTCGTGCTCCTCGTTGATCTCGATGTTGAAGTCTTCGCGCTTCATACCTGGAGCTGCGATCTCTACGCGAAATTCCTCGGGCGTCTCTAGTACGTTGATAGCGGGTGCGGTAGCGTTGGGTCTTACCATCCAGTTGCTGTCAAAGAGGTCGCTCCATAGTGCGGGTCTCCAGTTGTTGTCTCTTCTTGATAGTGTCATAGTTGTATTGATTTTAATAGGTGTTTGTATACTTACTCTGTGCAGGGCCTCTGATCTCTCAGGGTGACCTGCACTAACTATCTAGCAAAGGGTAAGCCAACGACTGGAAGTGCGACAATTTGTCACAAAGGAGAGACTAGCGAAGTCACTCAGAGCGCTTAGCACCGCGGGCTAGCTGGTAGAAGACCTCGTCCATCGAGTCACAGTCAAATTGTCGCTTTAAGGCTCGTGGGGTGTCTAGCGCTTTGATTTGCCCGTCTACCATGATGGAAATGCGGTCGCAGTACTCCGACTCGTCCATATAGTGTGTGGTGACGAAGACGGTGATGCCCTCGGCAGCTGCGTTGTAGATAAGCTCCCAGAAGCGTCGCCGTGCCACAGGGTCTACACCTCCCGTAGGCTCATCGAGGAAGACTATCTTGGGACGGTGAAAGATAGCGACGGAGAAGGCCAACTTCTGCTTCCACCCGAGGGGAAGGCTGCCCACACGGAGCTTGCGCTGATCGTAGAAGTTGAGCTCCTCGAGGAGTCGCTCCATACGGCTCTGTATGATGCGTCGCGAGAGACCGTAGATGCGTCCGTAGAGGAAGATATTCTCCTCAACAGAGAGGTAGTCGTAGAGTGAGAACTTCTGGCTCATATAGCCGATGCTGCGCTTGATCAGCTCGGTTTCTTTGCGCACATCATAGCCTGCCACCTCGGCATAGCCTGAGGTGGGCTTGAGGAGTCCGGTGAGCATACGTATGGCGGTGCTTTTGCCAGCTCCATTGGCTCCGAGGAAGCCGAAGATTTCGCCTGGCAAAACATCAAAGGTGATCTCATCGACAGCGGTGAAGTCGCCGAAGCGCTTGGTGAGCTTATTGGCCAATATACTATACTCGGTGGAGGGCATGGGCTAGGACTCTTGGGAGATGATGAGGAAGTAGTCCTCGATGGAGGGGGGGATCTTGCGAATGTCTAGCCCCCGCACGCCCTGCTCTAGGAGTCGTGTGTGGATCTCCTCGGGGGTGATTACCTGCTCGTCAAAGGTGAAGTGGTGCGCCTCGCCGAAGGCAAAGCTGCTGAGCACGCCCTGGAGGCTGCGCAACTTGAGGAGTAGGTCGCCCATATCCTCTGCGGTGGCGGACCAGAGGGCACGATCCATCTGCGAGACGAGCCCGTCGGGAGTGTCTATGGAGAGGATCTGTCCATCTTTCATCAGGGCAACTTGGTCGCATAGCACTGCCTCGTCCATATAGGGTGTGCTGACGATCATCGTGATCTCGCCCTGCTCGCGTAGCTTGGAGAGCATCTGCCAGAACTCACGGCGCGAGACGGGGTCTACGCCTGTGGTCGGTTCGTCAAGGAGGAGGAGACGAGGCTTGTGAATGAGTGCGCAGGAGAGCGCTAGCTTTTGCTTCATACCGCCTGAGAGCTTGCCAGCGGGGCGCTTTTCGAAGGGGAGGAGCATCTTGTAGATGTCCTCGATGAGGTGGTAATTCTCCTCAACGGTCGTCTTATAGACGGTGGCGAAGAACTCAAGATTCTCTCGCACGGTGAGATCTTGGTAGAGGGAGAAGCGACCAGGCATGTAGCCGATCTGATGGCGTAGTGGACGGTAGTCGCGCTTGACGTCGTGACCTAGGACGGTGACTGCACCAGCGTCTGGGTTGAGGAGCGTGGCGATGATGCGTATGAGGGTTGTCTTGCCGGCTCCGTCGGGACCGATGAGTCCGAGTAGCTCGCCCTCACGGACGCTGAGGTCGATGCCTTGGAGCGCAACGGTCTTGCCAAAGCTCTTGCATACGCCCTGGCAAGATACTGCTGGTCGGGTCGCCTCCTCTACAGACATAGGTCTACTGGTCTAGCGCTACACGTCCATACTGTCCGATGCGTAGCTTGCCGTCGTTGGGGACGCGTACCTTGATCGCATAGATGAGCGAGGCGCGGGCGTCGGGTGTCTGGATGTTCTTGGGGGTAAACTCAGCGCGGTCGGAGATCCATACTACTTTTCCTGTGTAGGCTTGCGGCTCCTCCTCGCCCATGTCGCTATAGACGGAGACTTGCTGACCGAGGGTCACCTTTTGGAGTTGCTCTGCTGTGACGTAAGCCCGCAGGTACATTTGCTGGAGGTTGGCTAGGCGAAAGAGCGGCATGCCTTGTCCTGCGAGCTCGCCCTGATAAAGGTAAACGGTGAGCACCGTGCCCGAGATAGGCGCCTTAATGAAGCTTCGAGAGATCATCTGGTTGACCTGACTTTCTTGTACAGAGAGCGCATTGCCACTCCCTGTGGCAGAGCGGTTTTGCTGTCCGATGGTAGCTCGTGCGGCTGCTATTTGTCCCTGGACCGCAGAGATCTTAGCATTGATCTCGTCTAGCGTGCGCTGAGCCATGATGCCACGAGCCACGAGTGGGGCGTAGCGGTCACGCTCTTTGTGGAGCGCTTTGAGTTGAGCTTCTAGAGGTGCTACCTGTGTCGCCGCATTGGTATGTCCCGCCGCATTGACTGTCGCCTGCTGTGTGTCGACGAGGTCTTTCTGTAGCGCCAGGAAGGTGGTATCGATCAAGCCTACGACCTGTCCCTCCTCTAGCTGGTCCCCTTCAGAGACATCTAGACGAAGTAACTCGCCCGAGGTGACGGCTGAGACGACGATCTCGTCTGCCTCAAAGATGCCTTGGGCGGAGTAGTCACTGCTGTGATCTTTGCACCCCCACGAGAGGAGGAGGGTGAGGAGGAAGAGGGAACCTATATATCGCTTAGCGTGTGTCATCTTATTTGCCAATGAAAGAAAAAAGGGAAGGGACGTATCAAAGGTAAAGAAAGTTTTTGAGAGAAGCTGGAATATTACCTCTGAGTTCCTCATGCGAACCTTGCCACGCAACCTGCCCTTTGTCTAGATATAGGATGTGATCAGCGATAGTTTTGATAGAGTTCATGTCGTGGGTGTTGATGACTGTCGTGATCTGGTACTCCTCGGTGAGCTCTTTGAGGAGCTTGTCTATCGAAGCCGAGGTGGTGGGGTCTAGTCCAGAGTTTGGCTCATCGCAGAAGAGGTAGTGCGGATTAAGCGCCACGGCTCGAGCTATGGCGACGCGCTTCATCATGCCCCCGCTGATCTCGGAGGGAAACTTGCGCTGAGCACCCTCTAGTCCGACGCGATCGAGGAGTGCCATCGCATGCACTCTGCGCTCTCGTGGCGAAAGCTTGGAGAAGAGCTGGAGCGGGAAGAGAACATTCTCTAGAACGGTCATACTATCGAAGAGTGCCGACCCCTGAAAGAGCACACCCGTCACTTGCCTTAGTTGTTTGAGCTGCTCCTTAGACAATAGCGTCATGCTGTGCCCGTCAAAGAGTATCTCGCCCGAGGTGGGCTGTATGAGACCTATGAGGCACTTGAGCATAACGGTCTTGCCAGCGCCACTGCGTCCGATGATGCAACTGATGCTTCCTGGCTTAAAGGTGGCGTTGATCTGGTTTAGCACCACCTTTCCGTCAAACTCTTTGCAGAGCTCCCTGACCTCTATGATCTTAGTCCCTTTGCCCTCTGTCATATCTATATAAATAATAGACTGGTGAGTACGACATCGGCGAGGAGGATCAGCACGCAGCTCGACACTACTGCGTTGGTGCTGGCGCGCCCTACGCCGAGGGCTCCTCCCTTGACCGTATAGCCGAAGTAACTAGCGCCTGACGAGATGATGAAGGCGTAGACGAGCGCCTTGATAATGGAGTAAAAGATGTTGCGAGTCACGAAGAAGGTCTGTAGTCCCATCTCAAAGTCCGACGGAGTGATAGAGGGAATGAAGTAAGTTGCCAAGTATCCGCCTACCAGCCCCGTAGACATACTGATGACGCTGAGCACTGGAATGAAGAGCATAAGCCCGAGGATCTTGGGGAGGATGAGGAAGTTGGCCGAGTTGACTCCCATAATCTCCATAGCATCGATCTGCTCCGTCACACGCATGGTGGCTAGCTCGGAGGCGATGCTGGAGCCGACCTTGCCCGCAAGGATGAGACACATAATAGAGGAGGAGAACTCGAGAAACATAATCTCGCGACTGGCATACCCTATGGTAAAGTGCGGGATGAGTGGCGAGTTCATATTGATCGACAGTTGGATCGTAATGACGGTGCCAATGAAAAAGCTGATGATCACCACGATCCATATGGAGTCAAGGCCATACTTAGCGATCTCACGGATCAGTTGCTTGAAGAAGATGCCCCACTTCTTCGGTCGTCTGAAGACCTGGGCCATGAGGAGTGTGTACTCGCCCATGACACTGAGCGCGTTGCTGATCGGTTTAGCCATAGCTTAGCGGACTCAGATGGTGCTTAGCTCCTCCCCGCACACTTATGCGGACTGAGCCTTCGAGAGCTGCTTGGGATGAAAGAGTAGCCAGAAGAGGACTCCCGTCACGAGCGCATAGCCTGCGAAGATGTACCAGACAGTCGTCCAGTCGGTCACCTTAGCTATGGTGAAGTGCTCCACAACCCAGCCCGCACCTAGCGAACCGATGACGACGCCTAGACCATTGGTCATCAAGAGGAAGAGCCCCTGAGCACTGGCACGCATAGAGGGCGAGACGGACTGATCGACGAACATGGAGCCTGAGATGTTGAAGAAGTCAAACGCCATCCCGTAGACTACCATTGAGAGAACGAGTGCGATGATACCTGGCATCCCAGGATCACCTATGCCAAAGAGTCCGAAGCGTAGGAACCACGCAGCGAAGCTCATCGCCATCACGCCCTTGATACCAAAGCGCTTTAAGAAGAATGGGATCGCTAGGATGAAGAGCGTCTCCGAGATCTGGGAGAGCGACAGTAAGATGTTAGGATACTTGACCGCAAAGCTGTCGGCATACTCAGCGACCCCCTTGAAGTGATCAAGGTACATATTGCCATAGGCATTGGTCACCTGTAGTGCAGCTCCGAGGAGTACGCAGAAGGTAAAGAAGACTGCCATCTGCCTGTTTTTAAAGAGCACCAGAGCATCCAGTCCTAGGATGGATAGGAGAGAGCGACGACCCTCTTGGGTCTTCTTGACTCCGTGCGGTACTGCTGGTAGTGTCCAGGCGTAGATGGCTAGGGCGATGGAGGCAAAGGCTCCGAGGTTGAACTGCATCGGGCTGTCCATCCACTTAAATAGGTTGACCAGCCACATCGCTACGATGAAGCCGATGGTACCCCAGACGCGTATCGGTGGAAAGTCCTTGACGATGTCAGCCTGCACTGTACCGAGCGCATGATATGCGACCGTATTAGAGAGCGATAGGGTAGGCATAAAGAAGAGATTGACCCCAAATATAACTAGCCAAGTGGTTGCAAAGGGCGTTCCCACAGGTAAAAAGCCGACAGCGATCAGGCAGGCACCCGTCAGTAGGTGGCAGAAGGAGAGCAGACGCTCAGCGCCGACCCATCGGTCAGCGATGATTCCCGTCAGTGCAGGCGTGATGATAGCTGCAAAGCCTGCCGTGGCAAAGAGTCCTCCGACCTCCTGTCCGTCGTACTGCATCACATTGCCCATATAGCGTCCCATCGAGATGAGCCATGCCCCCCAGACGAAGAACTGGAGGAAGTTCATCGCGATTAGTTTGAGCTTGATCTGTTCCTTTTCTTTAGTCATATCTATAGTCACTATCGTCTATTGTAAAAGCCCGTTCCGATGACACCCAGCTTGAATCCTTGGACACCCCATCTGAGCTGTACGGCTGATGGGTAGAGTAGGTTGGTGATAGCAACCGTCTGACCAGGCGAGTTGGGCGTTGATGCTAGCTCCGTAGCCACAGGGATCAGAAGTAGCTCTAAGTCCTTAGTCACACGATGGTTGCCCGCAGCATCGGTCTCCATATTGCTCCGCATATGTCCCTCGATGAGGTGACTGATATTGCTAAATGTATAGTTACGCTCTAGGACACTGTAGCGTCCGGAGACAAGCGAAGTGGAGGCGACCAAGGGGTCGGTGATACTCCTTGCGAAGAAGTGTGCTACCTTGTCCAGTGGGATCAGAAGTAGCTGTGGGGGCGGGTTGAAGTGGGTGTCAGCCTTGGGGGCATCCACGGTGACCTGTAGCTTGCCCTCGTTGATTACCCAGCCGAAGTCCTTTTTATCCTTGCTCATCTTCTCATACTCGTGGAGCAGTCGGCTGAGCTCATCCTTGCTACAGGTGAGCTTGGTCACCACACCTGCAGGAGACTTGATGTAGGTCTTGCCGTCAGGGGATGGCTTCTTGAGGAGCTTCTCCAGGTGGCTGTGCTTGAGACTGTTCAAGGCGTAGAGACTCTTATTGTTGGTAAAGACCTCCCACGCAGGTTTGTAGACTGTCGAGTCCACACCCTTGGATGACTTTTGCGTAGTTTCATAGGTGTAGAAGATGCGGAGAGCCGTTGAGTAGACAGAGATAATATGCCCCGTGCCCGTTGTTGAGGTGACGTAGAGTCCACGGAGTAGATTGGACTCAAAGGCATCTTGCGATGCCAACCAATCTGGGTGCTCACGAGAGGCTTTGAGGAAGCGCTCTCCTAGATCATTCGGCACACGTATCGTAAGCTCTTTGGTCCCTGTCGTGTCGGAGGGGCGGTAAGTCAGTTCGCCGAGTAGCTTAGCTCCTTGCGTATATGGCATCAAGTCATCTACGGAGTAACGACTCTTGGGCAGAGGCTTGGTGACTTCATAGACCTGCGCCTTGCCCCACGTGGTCGTGTCACCGACAGCGCTGAAGTAGGATAGTATGATATGAACCGAGTCAATGCGGTCTTTGACAGGCTTACGGGTGAAAGTGAAGCCAGGGGCACACTGCAGGCGATTGATAAAGGATGCCTCAAAGTCACCAAAGACTGGATCCGATATCTGTCCTAGTAATGAGATAGCGCTACGACTATATATAGAGTCTAGAGGTACCGTCTCTGTACGGAAGGTGAGTGAGTCGCCACGTGCCGTCACGAAGTCTCGCTCGGGTCGCAGACTCCCTCCGAGAGGAGAGTAGGCATCGTTGCATGAGGTGAGTCCTAATGCGCATAGTGCGCAGATTAGGAGCGATATCTGGAGGTTGTGAAGTAAAGTGCGATTCATAGATTCAGTCTCAGTGTCAGGAGCTCAATCAGCAGCCTCAGTTGAGTAGCTAGAGGTCAGTTACAAGCTCATAACAGATAATCTAGCTCCAAAGGTAAGGAAAAAAACAATTTGACAGCACAGCTCAATGTCGCAAACCGCTCAAGTCGCTATCTAATTCTTCCGAGGAAATTGCCAAATTCATCGGAGGAAATGGGCAAATTCTTCCGAAGTTTCATCTCGTTCTTCCGAACTTTTATTTCATTCTTCGGAAGTTTCATTTCATTCTTCCGAAGTTTTATTTCGTATCTCCGTGGAGGATTTTCGTTTCCTCGTGAGCTATTGGGGATTTCCTCGGGAGAGATTGAAATCGACGGAGACATATAAGTAACTATAGCGGGAGTCTATACGCTACGTGGCAAGGCTCTTGCTATAGATCCCTGCTTGTCGTCAAGTGGCGTGCTAGCGTACAGGATTATAATGAGTCACTCCTGCAGGAGACTGTGGGGTGTGCTCTTTTTTCGTACATTTGTGGGAGGATACGATGTACCCCTTTCCAGCAATTAACTGTGCGCCCTAGAGATGCCCATCACACCAAGTACTACCCCCACGGAGCAATTGGATAGGCTCCTGAGGCAGTTTCCTGCGCTCTCACCAACTGCCACTCAGCAGTTGACCGCTCTCTATCCGCTCTACAGAGAGTGGAACGCACGCATCAACGTCATCTCCCGACGAGACATTGACAATCTCTATCTGCACCACGTGATGCACTCGCTGGCACTCACCTGGCTCCTGCCTGACGAGCCGACCAGCTTCACCATCGCCGATGTGGGCTGTGGCGGAGGCTTCCCCAGCATCCCGCTAGCTATCCTATTTCCTCAATACCAATTCCTGCTAATAGATAGCATTGCCAAGAAGCTCCATGTCGCTCAGTCTATCGCTGACGAGATAGGTCTAACGAATGTCTCTACGCATCACATGCGTGTCGAGAGTTGCAATCTGCGCTGCGACTACGTCGTGTCTCGTGCGGCGATGCCTCTAGAGCTACTCTATAAATATACACTGCATATGCTCCAGGGCTCCAGAGCTCCCCGCTCTGGCATCTACTGTCTCAAGGGTGGCGACCTCAGCGATGAGATAGCGCAGGCGGGCGTGACTGCACAGCTCACAGCTATCTCTACACTGGCGGACTACCCCGACTACTATCAGGACAAATGGATCGTCTATGTCCCTAACCAGGACAAACGAACTAACTAACAGACAAAAACCTATGAACTGCGAAGTATCTACATTCGTATGTAACATCATACAGGAAAACACTTACCTCCTCTCGACAAGCGACGGTCATGCGGCCATCATCGACTGCGGATGTGCCACCGTGAGCGAGCAGGAGCGTCTCGCACAGCGCATCAAGCAGTGGGGACTGAGCGTGGACTTGCTACTCTTCACGCACCTACACTTTGACCACCTATGGGGCTTACCCTGGGCGCTCCGTGCTTTCCCCGAGGCAAAAGCTTATGCGCACCCTGTCGAGCTAGCGCAGGCGGTATCTCCCGAAGCGCAGATGCGTGCTTGGGGCTTTGAGGTGCCAGAGGAGGCCTTCGACCTGTCTCAGATACGTCCACTGCCGAGCGACCAACCGCTACGACTGGGTGAGGTGGCTATCTACGATCTCTTCGTGCCAGGACACACTGCAGGACACGTCGCCTACTACCTACCGAGCGAGCATATCGTCTTCACGGGCGACGTCCTCTTTAGAGGCGACATCGGTCGTAGCGACCTACCCGGAGGCGACTACCAGACGCTCCTGCATAGCATCAAGACTCAACTGCGCCCCCTACCCGATGACACCATCGTCTACCCTGGGCATGGACCGCACACTACCATACACAACGAAAAATGTAATAACCCTTATATCAACTAAACTAGATGGATACAAGAAACTTTGCCTATCGTCACGTAGGCATTTCCCAGGCTGACCTGCCTGAGATGCTCAAGGTCGTCGGCGTAGACAGCATCGATGCGCTGATGCACAAGGTCTACCCCGAGGGAATCTTCCTCGAGAAGCCACTTGACCTACCCGAACCTATGACCGAGCGTGAGCTTAGCGAGCATCTCTTCGAGCTAGGGTCTCGCAACCGTATCTTCACCTCATACATCGGTATGGGCTGGTACGACACGGTAACCCCACAGCCTATCATTCGCAATGTCCTAGAGAACCCCGTTTGGTACACCAGCTACACACCTTACCAGGCTGAGGTATCGCAGGGTCGTCTTGAGGCGCTCTTTAACTTCCAGACGGTCATCACCGACCTGACGGGACTCCCTCTGACGAACTGCTCGCTACTTGACGAAGCTACCGCAGGTGCCGAGGCGGCTCTTATGCTCTACAACGAGCGTTCACGAGAGCAAAAGAAGGCGGACGCCAATCAGCTCTTCATCGACAAGCGTGTCTATGCCTCTACACAGGCGGTCATCCAGACACGCGTTCCCCAGCAGGGCATGGAGATCGTCGTAGGCGACTACGAGACCTTTGACTTTACGGACAAAGTCTTCGGAGCTATCATCCAGTACCCCGACGAAAAGGGACGCATCCACTGCTACCACGACTTTATGGAGCGTGCCAAGGCTGCAGGCACACGTGTTGCCGTGGCGGCTGACCTGATGAGTCTCGTACTCCTCACGCCTCCAGGCGAGTGGGGCGCAGACATCGTCTTCGGATCGGCTCAGCGCTTCGGTATCCCGATGTACTTCGGCGGACCTAGTGCAGGCTATCTTGCCTCGACGATGGACTTCAAGCGCACCATCCCTGGACGTATCATCGGCATTTCCAAAGATACCTACGGTCATCCCGCTTACCGCCTGGCTCTCCAGACGCGCGAGCAACACATCAAGCGGGAGCGTGCCACCAGCAACATCTGTACGGCACAAGCTCTGCTGGCTACGATGAGTAGCTTCTACGCTGTCTACCACGGTCCCGAGGGACTACGTGACATCGCTCACCGTATCCACGCTTATGCGGGCTATCTAGCCGAGCAACTCGTAGCGATGGGCTACAAGCAGCTCAACGATAACTTCTTCGATACCCTATACATTGAGCTACCCGAGGGGCTTTCAGCCGAGAAGCTCCGTGAGATAGCCCTCGACTGTCAGGTTAACCTGCGCTACTACGAGGATGGTCGTCACATCGGTATCAGCATTGACGAGACCACGCTCGAGAGCGACCTAGCTGTCCTCCTCTACATCTTCTCGCAGCTTCAGGGCAAAGAGGGAGACATCGAGGGCGTTGAGGTAGACGACACGAAGGTTTACTTTGATAAGAAGTTCGCTCGCCAGAGTGACTTCCTACAGTATGAGACCTTCCAGAAGTATCACTCCGAGACCGAGCTGATGCGCTACATCAAGCGACTAGACCGTAAGGACATTTCGCTCGCTCAGTCAATGATTTCGCTAGGCTCTTGCACCATGAAGCTCAATGCGGCTTCGGAGGTGGCTCAGCTGAGCAATCCACAGTTTGCCTATATCCACCCCTACGCTCCCGACGACCAAGTCGAGGGCTACCTAGAGATGATACGCAATCTGTCCGCTCTCCTCTGCGAGATCACTGGTATGAAGGGTGCTTCGCTCCAGCCAAACTCAGGTGCTGCGGGTGAGTACACGGGTCTGCGTGTCATACGTAGCTACCTACAGGCTACGGGTCAGGGCGCTCGTGACCTCATCATCCTACCCGCTTCTGCACACGGTACCAACCCTGCGAGTGCTGTACAGGCAGGTTTTGACACGATCACCATTCGCACGGCCGACAATGGGGACATTGATATGGATCACTTTATGGAGCTCACCGAGCAGTACAAGGATCGTATCGCAGCCATTATGATCACCTACCCAAGTACGCACGGTATCTTCGAGAGCAACATCCGCACCATCATTGACCGCATCCACGAGATCGGCGGACAGGTCTACATGGACGGTGCCAACCTGAATGCACAGGTCGGCTGGACCAATCCAGGCTATATGGGAGCTGACGTCTGCCACCTGAACCTGCACAAGAGCTTTGCCATCCCCCACGGTGGTGGTGGACCTGGAGTCGGTCCGATCTGCGTAGCAGAGCACTTAGTACCCCATCTACCTAAGCATGTGGAGCGCTGGTCTGACGGTACGAATCAAGTCTCAGCAGCCCCCTACGGTAGTGCTGGTGTGATTGTGATTACCTACGCTTACATTCGCTTACTAGGCTTCGAAGGTCTACGTCAAGCGACCGCTATGGCGATCCTCAATGCCAACTATCTGAAGGCACGTTTCCAAGACAACTACGGTGTTGTCTACACGGGCGACCGTGGCTTCGTCGGGCACGAGATGATCCTCGACTGTCGAGGTGTCAAGGCTCAGGCCGGTGTTGACGAGGGAGACATCTCTAAGCGTCTGATGGACTTCGGCTATCACGCTCCGACGGTCTCTTTCCCCGTTCACGGTACGCTTATGATTGAGCCGACCGAGAGCGAGAGCAAGGCTGAGCTTGATCGCTTTGTCGCTGTGATGAATCAGATCTACCAAGAGGCTCAGGATATCGCCTCTGGCAAGGCTGATGCAGAGGACAATGTGATCAAGAACGCTCCTCACCCCCAGTACGAGGTCTGTGCCGATGAGTGGCATCACGCTTACACACGCAAGCAAGCCGCCTTCGCATTACCCTATCTTGAGGACAATAAGTTTTGGGTCAATGTCTCTCGTATAGACAACGGATTTGGCGATCGTAACCTGATCCCAGCTTTCTGCGCCTGCCCGACTGAGACAATTGATCAACTAACTAAATAAGCAACTTATGGCAAGCTTCAAGAAAGAATTCAAAGAGTTTGTCCTCCGGGGCAACGTCATGGATATGGCTGTCGGTATCATCATCGGAGGAGCCTTTGGCAAGATTGTCTCCTCACTCGTTGATGACATCTTGATGCCTATCATTGGGCTCTTTACGGGAGGTATCAACTTCTCTGAGCTAGCCTATGAGATCAAGCCTGCTGAGCTCAATGAGTTTGGCGAGGAGATCGTCTCAGCGACTACGCTCAACTATGGTCTCTTCATACAGAACGTTGTTGACTTCTTTATCATCGCACTAGTCATCTTCATCATGATCCGTGCGATCAATAGTCTGAGGAGAAAGCACGAGGAGCCCGCAGCGCCTGCTCCCGAGCCCTCTGACGAGGTCAAGCTACTGACGGAGATTCGCAACCTGCTTGACAAGAAGCAGTAGGCGGACTCAATAAAGAGTCAACATAACTAAAGGACCGCTCTCGCAGGGATTTCCTACGAGAGCGGTCCTTTTGTATGACGGGCATGTCATACATCTGTGGTGAAAGTCCACGCGGGGCGTAGTTG
>NZ_CAMYEZ010000004.1 GCF_947254915.1 uncultured Porphyromonas sp.
GAATCAAATGAAACTTCGGAGGAATCAAATCATAAGTCCGAAGAATTTGTCCATTTCCTAGGTAGCAAATCAAAAATATCTACGGAGGAATTGGAAATGCCTAGGAAGGAAATGAAATAAGTTCGTTTTTATAATGCGTCAGCCCTGTACCGTCCATCTACGATTTGCAAAATCAAGGATTGCTGAAACGGCTAAACTTTTAGCTGCGAAACGATCGCTTAGACTCAAAAAGAGTAGCACGCTCCTCGTCTGCTGACGGAGAGCGTGCTACTCCTTGGGAGAGGCCTGAGCTATGCTACTGGAGTCTCTCTAGGCGTGTCGCTTGCGATGCGAATTAGAGTAGGCTAGCGACGCTTCTTGTTCTTTTTCTGCATCTTGGCTTGCATACGTCCCAAGCCTCCGCCTTGCATCTTGCGCATGACTTTGCTCACTTGGTCAAACTGCTGAATGAGCCTATTGACCTCGGCGACAGAGGTACCGCTACCGTCGGCGATACGCTTGCGACGTGAGCCATCGAGGACGCTAGGCTTGGTACGCTCCTCGGGGGTCATAGAGTGGATGATTGCCTCGATGCCCTTGAAAGCATCGTTGCTGATGTCAAGGTCTTTGACCATCTTGCCGACTCCTGGGATCATGGAGACGAGATCCTTCAGGTTACCCATCTTCTTGATCTGAGCGATTTGAGCGAGGAAGTCGTTGAAGTCAAACTGATTCTTAGCAATCTTGGCCTCTAGACGCTTTGCCTCCTCCTCATCGTACTGCTGCTGTGCACGCTCGACGAGGGAGACGATATCACCCATGCCGAGGATACGATCCGCCATACGGGAGGGGTGGAAGACTTGAAGAGCTTCCATCTTCTCGCCTGTACCGACGAACTTGATCGGCTTATTGACGACACTGCGTATAGAAAGCGCAGCACCACCACGTGAGTCACCGTCCAGCTTGGTGAGGATCACACCGTCGAAGTCTAAGCGCTTGTCAAACTCGGCTGCCGTATTGACTGCATCCTGACCAGTCATGGAGTCAACGACGAAGAGTGTCTCATCGGGGCGGATAGCCTCCTTGATACTGCTGATCTCATTCATCATCTCCTCATCGACGGCTAGACGACCTGCCGTATCGATGATGACGGTATCTAGTCCCTCCTGCTGAGCGTGGGCGATCGCGTTGCGAGCGATCTGTACGGGATCCTTGCTCTCGGGCTCGCTGTAGACGGGTACGCCGATCTGCTCCCCGAGGACGTGTAGCTGCTGGATAGCAGCGGGACGGTAGACGTCACACGCTACTAGGAGAGGCTTGCGATGCTCCTGCTTCTTGAGCATATTGGCGAGCTTGCCTGAGAAGGTGGTCTTACCAGAGCCCTGGAGTCCTGACATAAGGATGATGGCTGGACTCCCCTTGAGGTTGACGGGCACCGCCTCGCTACCCATGAGGGTGGCGAGTTCGTCGTGAACTATCTTGACCATCATCTGGCCAGGATTGACCGCTGTGAGGACGTTCTGACCGAGTGCCTTCTCCTTGACCTGATCGGTGAAGTCGCGAGCCACGTTGTAGTTGACATCGGCATCAAGTAGGGCGCGACGAACGTCTTTAAGCGTTTCGGCGACGTTGATTTCGGTGATGCGACCTTGGCCTTTGAGTATTTTGAATGAGCGCTCTAGGCGTTCGCTTAGGTTTTCAAACATGTTGGTGAGATGATGAGTGGTTTATAGTCGATTGGTGTCGCTATCGGGGAATATAATCTTAGGCTGAAAGGTGCGCGCCTCGTCGTAGTCCATAAGTGCGTAAGACATGATGATGACGATATCGTCAGGCTGTACGAGACGGGCTGCGGGGCCATTGAGACAGATGACTCCGCTGTCGGGTTCGCCAGCGATGACGTAGGTGTCAAGGCGGTTGCCGTTGTTACAGTCGACGACCTGCACACGCTCTCCTGGGAGGATACCGACGGCCTCCATAAGGGTGCGGTCGATGGTGATGCTACCCACGTAGTTGAGGTTAGCCTGTGTGACCCGGACGCGGTGAATCTTAGATTTGAGTACCTGTATGTACATAGTTTATAGTGTGGAGCGCCTGAGGCTTAGCGTAGGTCTACGACCTCAAGCGATTTGTATTCTTGCGGTGCAAAGGTAAAGGATTGTGACGTAACATGCTCCTTCGCTTGCATCTTACGAATGGTGTAAGAGACCTGCTCTCCTAGGTCAAAGTAGAGATCTACCTTCTTGGGAGCCTGGCTCTGCTGGTCGAAAGTTACCTCATAGTACTTGACTCCTGCGAGAGGCCCAGACCCGCTTTTTGCCACAAATCGGTAGATGACCGTGCCTCGGGGACTCTTGCGCTCGGTGATGCGATAGCGCTGCGAGGCTTTCTGGATATATGCCAGCGGATTCATCGCCGTGAGGTCTTGCTCGGAGGGAGTCATCAAGGTGTAGGTGCGCTCCTTCTGATTGATGATGCGTAGGGTAGTGCCATCAAAGGCAGCTTCCATGCCAGGCATACTGAGCATGAAGCGACGCCCCTGGAGCCACGTGTAGCCCTCCTGTGACGGAGTACCAGGAGAGTTCAACGCAAAGGTGATAGCGACCCCTTTGTTGACCTGCTGCTCAAACTGCTGGAGCGCTTTGTTGAGGTCAAAGACCGCTTTGCGCTGTCCTTGCAGAGGTGCTATGGCGAAGGTGCCACAGACGAACAGAGCTAAGAGAGTCCCGAAGAGACGCACCGTAAGAGGTGCGCCGTGGCGGAGATATGATAGGGAGAGGTTTGATCTCATACTGTTTGGGGTTACCAGTTAGAGGGTGTCTAGGAGTCGGTTGAGAGTCTCCTCATCGGATATGAGTACTTGACGAGGCTTGCTGCCATCCTGTGCCGACACGATGCCACACTCGTAGAGCTGATCCATAACACGTCCAGCGCGGTTGTAGCCGATGTTGAAGCGTCGCTGGATATTGCTCGTCGATCCTTGTTGCATCTGTACCACATGGCGAGCCACCTCCTCAAAGAGTGGGTCGCGCTCCGTCGCGCCACCACCGCCAAGTCCAGCTCCGCCAGCTGCTCCCTCCGTGGCAGGAGGCTCAGGTAGCAGATAGGGCTCCGTAGGATAGGGCTGATGAGAGATGTGGTCCACGATGCGCTCCGTCTCAGGCGTATCTATGAAGGCGCACTGGATACGACGCATCTCCTTGCCATCATTGATGAGCATGTCGCCACGTCCGATGAGATCCTTGGCGCTTGTGGTGTCGAGGATGGTGCGTGAGTCCACTTGCGAGGAAACTTTAAAGGCAATACGTGCTGGGAAGTTCGCCTTAATCAGACCCGTAATCACATCTGTACTCGGACGCTGTGTGGCGAGGACGATGTGGATACCAGCTGCACGTGCCTTCTGCGCTAGACGTGCGATAGGCTTCTCAATGGCTCGTCCCGTTGTCATGATTAGGTCGGCAAACTCATCGACGATGAGTACCAAGTAGGGTAGGAATACGTAGCCATCCTCCTCGCGTAGGTGTCCCTGACGGAAGAGCTTGTTGTACTCCGATATGTTGCGCACCTTAGCCCGAGCCAATAGTTCGTAGCGAGCGTCCATATCTACGCAGAGCGACTCTAGGACAGGGAGCGCCTTGTTTGTGTCGGTGATGATATACTTCTCCTCGTCCTCTAGCTTCGTCAGGAAGTGCCGTCCGATGCTCTCGTAGATGCTAAACTCCAGCATCTTCGGGTCAATAAGGATTAGCTTAAGCTCCTCGGGACGCTTATTATATAGGAGTGAAGTGATGAGCGCATTGAGGCCGACACTCTTACCTTGTCCCGTAGCACCAGCTATCAAGAGGTGGGGCATCTTGGAGAGGTCAAAGAGGTAGACATCGTTGGTGATCGTTCGACCAATGGCTATCGGGAGCTTCTGATCTGTCGTGATAAACTTCTGCGAAGTGATCAGCGCCTTCATGCCGACGGTACGCGGGTTGCGGTTTGGCACCTCAATGCCTATGGTACCACGCCCTGGCATCGGAGCAATGATGCGGATACCGCCGATGCTCTCTACCTTCATCGCTATATCGTCCTCAAGGCTACGAATGCGGTTGACCTTGACCTTGGGATCTAGCTTAAACTCATAGAGCGTCACGGTCGGTCCGATGGTCACCTCAACAGGCTCTAGGGCGATACCTAGATCGCTGAGCTTCTCAACGATGAGTTGCTCTATCTCCTTGATCTCGGCACGATCCACTGTCTGCGAAGTTTGGTCTACATCGGCCAATAGGTCTGGCGAAGGCATCTGATATCCACCACGGCGCATGTCGCTCTGCGGTATGACGGAGGCAACCTGCGAGTCCGCATCGCCCTGCGCCACGGTTACTGTGACACTACCCTCAAGGCTCTCTTCGGTTGGCGTAGAGACAGGCTCACGACGTGCTTGCGATGTAGTGCGTGGTGCTGACTGTGCAGCCAAGACGCTTGGCGCTGGTAGGGGAGACTCCTCATCTTCTGTAGTGTCTGGCTCACCATCCATGTCGTCTGGAACAACCTCTTCATCAGTATCTGTCGGTTCTTCATCTGATGCTTCTTCCTCACCTTCGGCACTCTCTAGAGGATCCTCAGCCTTGCGACAACGATTAGGACGCTTGACCCAGCCTAGACCAATGGCGCGACGCATCCACTGGAGGTACTCGTAGCGGATCACCACGATGAGGATAATGATCGAGACAAGCAGTATCAGAGCCACACCTAGCCAACCAATGGCTGGTAACAGGTTGCCAAGCCACAGCGTACCGTAAGCACCGCCCCAGCGGAAGAATGTGGGCATGCCGAGGAGATCCTGTATCGCAGCCCCAGCGAGAGCTGTCCATAGACTTAGGAGGATGGCGTAGACCGTTATCTTGATGATGCTACCCCGCTTAGAGATGCGCATCAGTCGCAAGGCCCCGACGAAGCTTAAGATGAGTAGGAACCAACTACCGAAGCCGAGGAAGCCATCCATAAGCCAGTGTGCTAGATAAGCTCCATGCACACGGGTTATATTTTGTATCTCAGCCACCGAGCCATCGATCCCCTCTGGGAGCGTCTGTGTCAGCGCCTCCCAGGGTGTTAGCGCCGTGACGATGCTCTGATCCCGTGCGCCCACCAGAAGGTAGGAGACACAAGCCACCAAGACGTATACGACGAAGGCTAGGAGTATCAGTCCTAAGATAAAAGAGATCAGCTCGCCATACCGCTTGTCGGCGACGTTTTTTTGTAAGTCCTGAGCCCACGAGCGCATACGACTCCCCACCGAGCGAGAGGGGGTTGCGTCCTTTCGGCCCGATGCGTTCGTACGCTTGCGAGACTGAGTCGAGCGTTTCTTGGTTGATTTATCTTTGGATGTAGCCATGAGGTAGTAATAAGGGAGCCTGAAGTGCGATCGTCGCGCCATGCGTGATGATCTCCTATAGGAAAGCTTGATGCAAAGGTAACGATTTTTACGCCAATGGCACACCACTCTACCTGTCCGATCGCATTAGCGTGTGGCACCGGCTGTCGCTGATTACCATTGCCCATAGCGACATATAGGACTCTTGGTTGGTCCCTAAGAACCCTTCAATTCTTTACAGGAGGGAGTGCAAATGCTTTTGGATAGAAACTCCTTTCCTACTATGCGGATTTTGCAAAGCTCTCACGTAAGACTCCCTTTCGCTTGGGAAGGTGCGCTACGCTTATCTTAGGCGATTGATGATTTCGTCCTGAGCCTTACGCCCCTCTGGAAAGAAGCGAAAGAGCGGATAGCAGTGGCACAGTCCCTCACCGATATGTATCTCATAGGGGACCCCATACTGCACGAATGCGCGCTTGTAGTAGGGAGCGCAAGCGTAGAGACACTCGTGCGACCCATAGTAGAGGTAGGTCTTGGGGAAGTGTGAGAAGTCGCCCACGCAGCTGTTGATCATATAGTCGGGCTGTTGCTTGTGTCGGTTTATTATCGAGGCGACGGTGCCGAAGTAATGGTAGTCGACGATTATGTCTTGCTCCGAGAGAGCCTTTAGAGAGGTAATGAAGTCTGCATCTTCGTCTGCCATGTCTTCATGTCCCTCACAAAGCGAGAGGGGGATGCCTCCAGGAGAGACCGCTATGATTTGTCTGGGGCTAGGTAGCTGCTGGTGCTGCTCATTATTATATTGTCCTATCCCGATAGCAAGACAAGCTCCTGAGGAGAAGCCTAAGATCGATATTTGCTCAGGAGCGTACTGCTCGAGCATACGCCGATAGAGCTGATGCGTCTTCTCAAAGGTCACCTCGAGTGTTTGCTCCACAATCAGGGGGTAAAGGAAAAACCACACATCGCTCCCCGTCTGATCGACAATCCTCTTGGCTATCTTGAAGTCTCTCGCATCTGGTGGTGTGACATACCCTCCGCCATAAAGTAGCAGGACAGCTTTTGCAGCGGGCTTAGGAGTCGCCTGTAGCTTGACACACTTAAAGCCATCGACCTCCTCTATGGAGCAGTGATAGTCCTTGAATTGATCTAGCCGAAGCCTGAACTTATTCGACTGCTTAGTCGCAAAGGCGAGGATTTTTGCTTCTGACATTCTAAAGAGCCTCTTAATGTTTAGGAGTCTCACTATCGAGGCTACCACTCTGTATGTAATACTCATAGCTGTATGGTCTTTTGTGTGAGTCTATGGATGGGCTTAGGTGCTCTGTGGAGACAAAGATAATGCTTCATCTAGTATGCAGTGCTAGTGATAGATACCTACTATGCGGTAGCAGGTGCCCGATCGGCTCTTTATGTAAGTGACCATATAAGATAAGTCCCTCCGACTAGGCGTACCCAGTCGAAGGGACTTAACTGTCTGTGGGGTTGTGGAGCTGCGGGGAATTGAACCCCGGTCCAAACATGGTGGCAAAGCGCTTTCTACATGTTTAGCTGTACTTTGATTGTCGGGCTTCAACTCACGAGCACAGCGACCGAGCTAAAGCCTTATCCTCTAAAGTTTAAGACGATGTACGAGGCTACACCATCCGATCCCCGATATCCATGCACCACCGTATCAGAGCGCCTCGGAGCAACGGCCCCCTGGGTGATGTCTCGTCCCGGCACCTATGCCTGGGATGAAGCGTTAGTGTACTATACTTCGACTACGCAGCGAGAGCAAAGTTGTTTTCGCCATTTAGAAAGGTTCGCAGTAAGGTTTTAAGGTGCGTCACAGCAGGCACCACATGCTTACGAATCACTACAACACGCTGTCAAAGCCAATCAGCCCCAAGAGTACATGTTGCATCTCCTAGACTAGCGTATCGCTATACCGCTCTGCTGAGGAGAGATCGTATCTGAGTCTGGCGGAGGCTCGCATCAAGCGACTTCTCCTCCAGCTCATCTAGTGCAAAGGTACGAAAAAACCGCACAAGTAGAGCGAGGAGCTTTGTCTAAATCAGGATTGAGGCATTGTAAAAAAAGTGAGCTTTACGAGGGAGAGTGGAGGAAATCGAAGGATTCCTCCGTGGAGATCTTTGATTATCCAGCGAGAAATGGAAAAATTCTTCGGAACTTCGAAATCTTTCTTCCGAAGTTTCATTTCATTCTTCCGAAGTTTTATTTTCCAGCTCCGTGGAGAATTTTCGTTTGCACCCTGGATTTTCCCTATTTCCTCGGTAGGGAAGAGATTAGAGGTTAGAATTTAGAGGTTAGAGATTAGAGGGAATGTACGGTTGCTGGGGCGGTGGAGGCGATGAAACGTTTTTTTAGTACCTTTGCACTCAGTAAGGAAGATGTGCGGACGGCGTAGCACATCTCAACGTATGACGAGGCTTCTCTGATGTGGCTCTTCTAGACGATAGGGGGTGCTGTGTGGGAGTAAGTCCTCATTTGTTTTGTATCTATGAGGCGCCTTTGCCAGCCGATAGATGGCTAGCGGGGTGTGGCTCATAGGATACGCACTAGGCTGAATTAGACACCATTATCACCTAATCATCTATGGGATATTACTATATGACCCAAGAGGGATATGACGCCCTCAATAATACGATCAAACAGCTGGAGGCTGAGGAGCGGCCCAAGGTCACACAGCAGATTGCTGAGGCGCGTGACAAGGGCGATCTCTCGGAGAATGCTGAGTACGATGCTGCCAAGGAGGCGCAGGCTCACCTGGAGGACAAGATCGCTATGCTCAAGGCTCAGCTGGGCAATGCCCGTGTGCTGGAGCCCTCGCAGATTAAGACCGATGAGGTGCAGATACTGAACCATGTGCGCCTGCTCAATAAGAAGAAGGGCGAGGAGAAGAGCTACTACATCGTCTCTGATGCTGAGGCAAACTTTAAGGAAAACAAGATCTCGGTCAATACCCCCATTGCTAAGGGACTCCTTGGCAAGAAGGTGGGCGATGTGGCGGAGATACAGGTGCCTGCGGGTACACTGGTCTTTGAGATTCTAGAGATCACTCGATAGGGTGCCTCTCTTATTGAATAGATCCTCCCAAAAACAACGAATGCTCTATGGCATCAATCTTTAGTCGCATCATAGCGGGTGAGATCCCCTCCTACCGCATTGCGGAGGATGAGGAGCACTACGCATTTCTAGATATCAATCCTTATCAGCTGGGGCACACACTAGTTGTTCCGAAGCGTGAGGTCGACTACTATTACGACCTGACGGACGAGGAGCTGGCTCGGCTGATGGCTTTCTCTAAGCGGGTAGCTCGCGCTATACAGGAGACGACGCACTGCCGTAAGGTGGCTACGCTGGTCCTAGGACTGGAGGTGCCACACGCTCATGTGCATCTGATCCCGATCAATAGTGAGGGTGACGTGGCGCACGGACCGCTTGCTACGAAGCCTACCGACGAGGAGATGGCTCGCATCGCCTCCGAGATAGCAGCTCATATATAATAAGGAGTAGCGAAGCCTAGTGACTGAGAGACTATATATCCTAGAGGAGATAGATCCAGCGGTGCTCTACGGTCCTAATCGTGAGTACCTGCTATTGCTACGCAACCTCTATCCTAAGTTGCGGATCGTGGCTCATGATCGGATCATCAAGATACTGGGTGACACGACCGATATACAGCTCTTGACTGCGCTCCTCGACAAGTTGGTACAGCATGTCCTGCGGTACAATCTCCTGACGGAGCAGACCATACGCAAGCTGGCTACGGGCGAGGAACTCCCTGAGGTCAAGGTGGCGCCGAATCATCTGCTCTATGGAGCGAGAGGTCGTAGTATCGGCTACCGAGGCACTCACCAGCGTGAGATGGTCGAGGCCATAGCGGATCACGATATGCTCTTTGCGATCGGACCGGCTGGTACGGGCAAGACCTACATAGCGATAGCCCTAGCGGTCAAGGCGCTTAAGGAGAAGCAGGTGCGACGTATCATACTCTCGCGTCCCGCTGTCGAGGCGGGCGAGAAGTTGGGCTTTCTGCCAGGCGAGCTGAAGGACAAGCTCGACCCTTACCTCCAGCCTCTCTACGATGCGCTCGAGGAGATGATCCCGACGCAGCGCCTGCGCACCTATATGGAGAGCGATGTGATACAGATCGCTCCGCTAGCCTACATGCGTGGTCGTACGCTCAACGATGCGGTCGTCATACTAGACGAAGCGCAGAATACGACCCATCATCAGATGAAGATGTTTCTCACTCGTCTCGGACGCAATAGTAAGATGATCATCACGGGAGATCTCTCGCAGGTAGACTTGCCTCGGGGTGTCACCTCGGGCTTGCGCATTGCTGAGCGGATCCTAGGCGATGTGGAGCAGATACCTTTCGTTTACTTTGATGCTCAGGACATCGTGCGTCATCCGATCGTGCAGCTTGTCGTGGATGCTTACGATCGCAATGAGCATCAAGCACTGCAAGGCGAACGTATCGCTCAAGAGACTCGCCAAGATCAAAATATAGACCTAGATAAGGATCAAGGTAAAGACTCATAGACTCATAGAAGCACTCCTCTTTCTCGGCTAAGGCTGGAGGAGGGGACCCCCTTTTAGCAAATCAATTATTGATCATAATACAATGAATCAAGCTCTAACACACACCGACCTATCTCTCCCAGGTATCCAGTCTGTCTTTCATGGCAAGGTGAGAGATGTATACTTCCTTGAGGGCGATCTGATAGCGATGGTCGCTACGGATAGGATCTCAGCCTTTGATGTGGTACTCCCTGAGGGTATCCCCTACAAGGGTCAGGTGCTCAACCAAATAGCTGCTGAGCAGCTTGACGCTACGGCGCATCTCGTGCCCAACTGGAAGATAGCGACTCCTGATCCGATGGTTACGGTGGGACACCGCTGCGAGCCCTTTAAGGTGGAGATGATCGTACGTGGCTACATAGCTGGTAGCGCATGGCGTGCTTATCAGGCTGGCGAGCGTACGATCTGTGGCATACAACTACCCGAGGGGCTGAAGGAGAATGAGCGCCTCCCACACCCGATCATCACGCCTACGACTAAGGCTGACGAGGGACACGACGAAAACATTAGCCGTGAGGAGATCATCGCCTCTGGACTGATCTCGGAGGAGGACTACAAGGTCATCGAGCAGTACACGCAGACGCTCTTTGAGGAGGGGACACGCATCGCTCGTGAGCGTGGTCTGATCCTCGTGGACACGAAGTATGAGTTTGGCAAGAAGGATGGCAAGGTGATCCTGATCGACGAGATCCACACGCCTGACTCCTCTCGCTACTTCTACCTAGAGGGCTATGAGGAGCGCCAAGCTAAGGGTGAGCCTCAGCGTCAGCTCTCGAAGGAGTTCGTCCGTCAGTGGCTTATCGAGCAGGGCTTCCAGGGTAAGGCTGGGCAGAAGATGCCTGCCATCACGCCTGAGTATGCAGCCTCTGTGAGCGATCGTTACATAGAGCTCTACGAGCACATCACGGGCAAGACTTTCGTCAAGGAGCAAACCCAAGATGTGGCTAAGCGTATTGAGGACAATCTGCTAGCTTTCCTCAAGAAGTAGGAGGCTACATAACTATACAAACGAACCAGCGACTTAGAGGGGCTGTGTACAACCTCCTTAGTCGCTGGTTCTAATCTCTCTATTTACTATGCCTTTACCTATAGATGGTAAGTCTCGTTACGTGCGGCAGATGTTTGACCGCATAGCTGGACGCTATGACTTGATGAATCGCCTCATGACGGGCGGTATGGATCTGGCTTGGCGCTGGCAGGTCATAGAGTACCTAGCGGACTATGCGCCTCGTCGTGTGGCTGACCTGGCCTGCGGTACGGGGGATATGATCCTGATGCTCTCTCGCTACTTGCCGTCGGTGCGTGAGATAGTCGGTGTGGACCTCTCGGAGGGTATGCTGGCGGTGGCTGCTGAACGTCTTCAGAGGGCTGTCCACTCGGTGCCAGCTGTGACGCTCTCTGCGGAGAATTGTCAGGAGCTCTCTCTAGCTTCGCAATCGGTCGATGCTGTGACCTGCACGCTGGGTATTCGAAACTTTTCGGATCCACTACAGGGCTTGCGAGAGATGCAACGCATTTTACGCCCTGGGGGGAGGCTCGCTATACTAGAGCTGAGCGAGCCACGTGGGGGGCTATTGCTTCAGGGCTATAACATCTATGCTAAGCACTTGATCCCGTGGATCGGACAGCTGTGCGCTCACGATCGCTCTGCCTACAGCTATCTCCCCGCATCTATTAAGGCGATGCCACAGCGAGAGGCGATGACGGCGCTGATCCGTAGGGCTGGCTTTAGAGAGGTGCACTATAAAGAGATGCCTCTCGGGATCTGTGTCTTATATACTGCAGAGGCTTAAAAGAGATAAACGAATAAGAGTATGCAACGCATTTATGCACTGATAGGTAAGCCCGTAGGGCATTCGCTCTCGGCAGACTACTTCAACGACCTTTTTGACTCCCAGAGGATCAATGCGCGCTATATACTACAAGAGCTGGATGATCTCTCAGCGCTGAGACCTTGGCTGGAGTCTAATCCTGCCATCGTGGGACTGAATGTGACGAGCCCCTACAAGGTGGAGGTGTGCAACTATCTAGATCATATAGATCCCGAGGCTAAGTATGTGGGAGCTGTCAATACGATCGTTGTGGATCGTACGGGAGGTCGGATGCGTCTCTTCGGCTACAACACGGATGTGCAGGGTGTCGTGGAGAGTCTCCAGCCACTACTCACATCAGAGCAACAGCATGCGCTCGTCCTCGGTACGGGCGGTGCGGCGCAAGCGGTGGCACAGGCACTCAAGCGTCTCGGTCGTGACTGTACGTTGGTTAGTAGAGATCCGCAAGCTCCACATATCCTCTCCTATAGTAACTTGACGCCTGAGCTGATAGCGGACAAGTGGATCATCATCAATGCGACCCCTGTCGGCATGGGGGCACTTACTATGGAGCGCCCGCAGATCCCCTATGAGGCGATCACACCAGAGCATCTCTGTATGGATCTGATCTACAATCCCGAGGAGACACGCTTCCTCAAGGCTTGTCGTGAGCAGGGAGCGACGACGATCAATGGGCTGAAGATGCTCCTCGTGCAGGCTCGCTACGCTTGGCACATTTGGAACCGTCAGGCGTAGAGACTACGCCATATCGTCCGCCTCATCAAAGGTGGTGGCCCGGGGGCTTTCTTCAACTGTAGAGATAGTATCAGCAACAGGTTCGGTCGCCTCCCCTGTTTGGCTCTCTTGCTCCAATTGGCGCTGGTACTCATCTTCGCGGATATGTCTCGTGATCCCGATGCAGGCACCGATAGCCATTGAGGTGGCTAGGAGCGAAGAGCCACCACGACTGATGAGTGGTAGCGTCTGACCCGTATTCGGCGAGATCCCCGTGACGACGCACATATGTATGATCGCCTGCGTGGTGTACATAATCCCGACACCAAGTAGGAAGATGCGCTGCCAGTCACGTTGCGTTCGGGTCGCCCAGCGAGAGAGCTTGAAGAAGAGTAAGATATAGAGTAGTGGCACCCAAATCATCCCGATGAAGCCTGTCTCCTCGATGATGATCGCATAGATAAAGTCGGAGTACGCCTCGGGGAGGATATCTCGCTCCACACTATTGCCAGGGAAGACGCCCGTACCATTGCTCCGTGCGATGGCGATGCGTGCATGCTGCTCCTGAAAGTTGTCCTCGTTAATGACAAACTTGCTGGAGTCAGACTTAGCGGTGAAGTCTTCAATACGTCCCTTCCAGCGGGCGGTGCTACTGTTTTGCTTGATGATACTGTCGGGGAGTAATAAGAGACAAGCTAGGAGTAGCGTGATGCTCGCTAGCCCTACGCCACTGATCGTGAGCAAGCTCTTGGAGAGACCTGTCTGTACGAGTCCGATACCGAGGATGAAGGCGACGAGGATGAGCCCCATGGACAGACTCTCCTTGGCAACGAAGACTAGACCGATAGCTGTGATACCACAAAAGATGTAGAAGCGCCGATTAAGACTACCTAACTGACGTATAGAGAGGACTACAGAGGCAAGACAGATGACACCAACTTTGTAGAACTCTGAGAATTGGAATCCGAAGAGCGTACGCTTCGCCTCATTGGTCTCCGTACCGATGAATGGAGTCGCTATAACAGCTAAGAGCATCAAGACAAAGAAGCCCATCCCGCCTAAGCGTAACCAGAAGTTGCTCAGCCGAGAGCAAAACCAGGCTGCAAGGACAGACATAATGATGTGCTTGAGATGACCAGTGAAGGGCGCATACAGGCTCTCTCCACGGTAAGCTAGTGTGCTGGTGGCACTATAGATGAAGAGTAGCGACGTGGCTAGGAAGGCAAAGTAGAGGAACCACAACGAGCGGTCGCCTGTGATGCGTGGCTTGCGTGGTGTTGGCTCTACCTTGGTAGCTTCTAGGGAGTTCTCTTCGGACGGGTCTTCGCTTTCGCTATGCTGATCCGTCTCACGGGGGAAGAGGTCGAAGATGTCCGAAGGTGTGGTCTCTTGGCTCGGATTATATTCGTCTTGTGGTATCATAGAGTGTCGGATAGGCTAGAGCGAACGGTCAGTATCAGGCTGTTGCTGAGCGATGGCGAGTACCTCCGCTCTGAACTGATCGCCACGATCCTCGTAGCAGGTGAAGAGGTCAAAGCTAGCGCAGGCTGGCGACAGCAACACGGTGTCTCCTGCCTGGGCCATCTGGCGTGCGGCGGCGATAGCGTCACGCATCGAGGTAACCTCCTCGTGGCGTGGTATGACACTGTCGAAGCTGCGGTGGAGCTTGGCCGAGTCAGTCGTCATATAGATCAGTCCGACGACCTTTTCCTTAACTAGAGCCATCAGATCGTTGTAGTCATTGCCCTTGTCGGTACCACCTAGTATGAGGATTGTCGGCTTGCGCATACTCTCTAGTGCGTACCAGGTACTGTTGATGTTGGTCGCCTTGGAGTCGTTGATATAGTCTACGCCATCGATGCTGGCGATATACTCTAGGCGGTGGGGTACATTGGTAAAGGTCTCCAGCGAAGCTCGTATGACCTCAGGCTTGATGCCTAAGGCCTGCGCAGCGCAACCGACAGCCAGGGCGTTCTGCACGTTGTGCTTGCCCGATAGAGCTAGAGCGCTCTCTGGCATCTCCAGGAGTGGCTCCTGGAGGGCGAAGCGTATCTTTCCATCGTGACTAGAAGCCACGACCGCTTCGTCTGAAGAGCCTTCGGTGGAGAAGAAGACCCGTCGTCCCGCTCCCATGCCTGGCTCCTTGAGTAGGCGCTGTGTCCAGTCGTCTTCGATCCAAGAGATGAAGTAGTCGGTGGACTGTTGGTTTTGCGTGATGCGCATCTTGGCCCGTGCGTATAGTTCCATCTTATGGTCGTAGCGATCTAGATGATCGGGTGTGATATTGAGCAGGATGGCTATGTGCGCTCTGAACTGATACATATGATCCAGCTGGAAGCTACTCAGCTCGATCACATAGTAAGCGTGCGGAGCGAGCGCCACCTGACGGGCTAGACTAGTACCCACATTGCCCGCCATAGAGACATCTAGTCCCGCATTGTGGAGCGTGTGATAGAGCCAGTTGGTCGTAGTGGTCTTGCCGTTGCTCCCCGTGATGGCGATCATCATACTGTCGCCAGCGTAGCGGTAGGCGAACTCGATCTCACTGATGATAGGCGTCTGCTGCTCCGCAAGCTGTCGTATGAGGGGCACGCTGTCGGGGATGCCAGGGCTCTTGATCACCTCTTTGGCTGATAAGATACGAGCGAAGGTGTGTCCGCCTTCCTCGTAGGGGATACTGTACTGCTCCAGCTCCGCTTTGTATTGTGGCTTGATTTGTCCCGAGTCGGAGACAAAGACGGGGAGCCCTTGCTTTTGAGCTAGGATGGCAGCTCCGACACCACTCTCTCCAGCTCCTAGGATGATATATTCGTTGCGTTGCATATCTGTGAGATCGTTGTAAGTCTATAAATTATCGCATTTTAAGCGTGATGACTGTTAGGACAGCCAGTAGGATAGCTATGAGCCAAAAGCGAACGGTGATCTTAGCCTCTCGGATAGGTGCGAGGGGGCGCTGGATCAAAGCATCGATACCGCTATTGCCTGCTTTCTGAAAGTGGTGGTGCAGTGGCGTCATCTTGAAGATCCGTCGGCCAGTCCCTGTGCGTCGCTTGGTTATCTTGAAGTATGCTTGCTGCATCAGCGAAGATAGCCCCTCAATGATAAAGAGGAAGCAGAGGATCGGCAGGAGTAGCTCCTTGCGAATGAGGACGGCCATCACGGCGATGATACTACCGATGGCTAGGCTGCCCGTGTCTCCCATGAAGACCTGCGCAGGATAAGCGTTGTACCAGAGGAAGCCAAAGGTCGCGCCCACGAAGGCTGCGCCAAAGATCACTAGCTCCTCAGCGCCTGGGATAAACATGATACTAAAGTAGCGTGCCAGAGCTATGTGTGAGGAGACATAGGCGAGCACCGCCAGGGCGACGCCCGCAGGGGCGGCTGTTCCTGCGGCTAGTCCGTCCAGACCATCCGTTAGGTTGACGCAGTTAGAGATAAAGGTGACGATCAAGATGATGATGATTGAGAAGACAATCCAGCCAACCAGTTCGCGGTGTGGTGTAGAGGCGGGGATTAGCGAGAGATAGTCAAAGTTGTTGTTCTTGACAAAGGGGATCGTCGTCTGCGTGTTCTTAGACTCTTGACTGGAGAAGGTAACCTGCTCAATGCGACCGTTGTGAGTCACCTCTTGATTCTCCCGAATGATAATGTCTGGACTCAAGTAGAAAGTGAGCGCCACGACAACGCCTAGGAGTACCTGTCCGATGATTTTGTAGCGCCCGTGGAGCCCCGCCTTGTTTTTCTTAAAGACCTTAATATAGTCATCAATAAAGCCCAAGGCACCCATCGTCAGGGTCGTGAAGACCATCAGCTGTACATAGACATTGTTGAGGCGAGCGAAGAGAAGCGTCGGGACGATGATCGCTATAATGATGATGATACCACCCATCGTTGGGGTGCCCTTCTTCATCGCCTCACCCTCCAGTCCTAGCGTGCGAACCACCTCGCCTATCTGCATACGATGCAGCCAGTGGATGATGCGTCGACCGATGATCGTGCTGATGATGAGAGCTAGGATAAAGCTGACTCCTGCTCGGAAGGTAACGTACTGAGCCAATCGCCAGCCAGGGATGTCGTTTGCCTGTAACCAATCGTAGAGGTGATAAAGCATAGCGTGATGGGTAAGTTGATAAAGATTATAGGGGAAGGGCTAAGTGAAGGACAAAGGTACGCTATCTATGCCAGCTTCTCTTTTGCAAAGATCTCTTGCGCCACCTCTTTGTCGTCAAAGTGGTGCTTGATGCCTTTGATCTCTTGATAGGTCTCATGACCCTTGCCAGCGATGACCACTAGGTCGCCACGCTGTGCAGCTGCGCAAGCGTCTGTGATCGCTTGGCGACGAGAGACATTGGTGTAGACTTGGTCACGCTCCGTCTGAGGGATGCCCTCGAGCATTTGATCAATGATTGTCTGCGGATCCTCGGAGCGTGGATTGTCTGAGGTGAGATAGAGGCGGTCGCACATATTGTAGGCGATGCGCCCCATCTCAGGACGCTTGCCCATATCACGATCACCGCCTGCGCCGACCACTACGTAGACCTGTGAAGCGTTGAGCTCAGAGACAGTCTTCAGTAGATTCTCCAGAGCGTCAGGCGTGTGCGCATAGTCCACCACCACGTGATAACCTCTCGGTGAGGCGAGTAGGTCAAAGCGACCATTCACATGCTCCAGACTAGAGATGCCACGCAGGATCAAGCTCTTGTCTAGATCGGGTAGGAGGAGACGAGCCACACCGTAGACGGCCGTCACGTTGTAAGCGTTGTAGCTCCCGACGAGCTTGATCTCCACCTCCTCGTTGTCCAGCAGTAGGGTAGAGCCATCCACATATTGTCCTAAGAGCTGAGACATATAGTCCGCATGGCTACGCATCGCATAGGTGTGTAGGTGAGCAACGCAGTTTTGCACCATCACGCTACCGTTACGGTCGTCGGCATTGACCAAGGCGTAGGCATCTGGGGAGAGATTGTCAAAGAGCAACTTCTTTGCCGCAATGTAAGCCTGCATCGTGCCGTGGTAGTCCAGGTGGTCACGCGTTAGGTTGGTAAAGAGCGCTAGCGCAAAGGGCAAGCCATAGACCCGCTGCTGTACCAAAGCGTGCGAAGAAACCTCCATAAAAAGGTAGCGACACCCCGCATCTACCATATCCCTCATCACACGGTGTAGCTCAAGAGCGTCAGGTGTCGTGTGAGTAGCGGGATACTCCTCGTCACCAATGCGTATGCAGACCGTGCTAAAGAGCGCAGCTCGCATACCGAGCCAGTTCCACAGCTGATAGCAAAGCGTGGCAGTGGTCGTCTTGCCATTAGTCCCCGTAACCCCTACGATCGTGAGCTGTCGCTCAGGACGATCATAGTAGACAGAGGCTAGAACCGCTATCGCCTTCGCCGTATCGGTCACCGTGAGCCATGCCACCTCGTCGGAGATGCTTTCAGGCCGTGGGTGCTCAGTGACGATGATACGACAGCCCGCTGCGAGCGCCTTCGGGATGTAGTCCGCCCCGTCCACATGTACACCACGTAGCGCTACAAAGATACATCCCTCAGAGGCACGACGTGAGTCCTGCTCGATCGAGGTCACCTGACAGAGCTCCGTAGAGACGGCTCCTGTGTGTGCTTGGGTTAGTAGATGCTCCTCGGTGAGTGCTACTATATAATTATTGAGTGGTTTGAGATTCATATCTATCTTAGAGAGGATTTCGCTTTACTTTTACTGTCTATGATTGTTGCCCAGGTGGAGGATCACCTTCTGTCCTGGATGGATAGGCGTGCCGACGGGTATGCTCTGCTCCACGACCCTGCCGTAGCCGACCAACTGCACCTCCAGCCCCTGCAAGCTAATCTGATAGATCGCTTCACTGGGCGCCAGCCCCACGAGACGAGGCATCACCCCTTTGGCGTAGCGAGCTAGAGGGTGTAGCTGCACCCCTCCACGACCGTACTGAGGTACGACCAGTTGGTCAGAGGCTACCTTACTGCCCCCTTCGGGTCGCATCTCAGGGATTTTGTAAGTCTTGACAAAACTCTCGACACGCTTCTTCTCCCCACCAGCTAAGTCTAAGTGTCTCAACCGCTCGCTAGCTGGGTATGGTGTGATCGTGTCTAGGAGGATTGGATTTGAGAGCGTGTAGATCTCCTCAGCTATACGCTTCACCCCGCCACCTGCCACGATACCTCCAGAGGCACGCCCAGGACCGTGAGGATTGACTACGAAGATGATGCAACTATACTTAGGACGGTCGGAGGGAAAGTATCCGCAAAACGAAGTCATGTAGACCTCTCCACTAGCACGGTAGCCCGCACCTCCATGATTGCTCATTAGAGCCGTACCTGTCTTGCCACTGATGGAGATCAGGTCAGAGTGTACCGTCTTGGCAGCCGTACCCCTGATCACTACGTTGTCTAGCATTGAGCGGATTGAGTCGAGCGTAGCAGGCTTGCAGATATTCTCATGCAGGACTTGTGACCGGAACTCTTGGATTACATTGCCCTCAGCATCCTCTACACGATCCACCAGATAGGGGCGCATGATACGCCCGCCGTTGGCGACACCGTTGTAGAAGTTGAGCGTATTGATCGCAGGTACCGAGATACCATATCCACGGCTGATGCCAGGGATCGTCGAGTTACCATAGCTCTTGTCCTCAGGTCGTATGATCGTTGGTGTAGCGACCCCCTCGAGTCCTACATCTAGACGCTCTAAGAGGCCATAATTGCGCAGATGCTGATAGATCCCATCGGGGTGCTCCACATACCCTTTGATCGCAATCTTTGCCATGACAATATTGCTCGAGTACCATAGTCCCTGCGCTACAGAGATACGTCCATAGCCTCCTCGGTTCGCATTGTGATCACGGATGTTGTAGCCACCGTATTTGAAGACTCCGTTGCCCGTATCAATAGTATCGCTAGGAGTGCAGATCCCATCATCCAGGGCAGCCATCATAAAGGGTGTCTTCATCGTAGAGCCTGGCTCGTTGAGTGCGCTGACGGCATAGTTGACCCCCTCGTAGTAGCTCTCGCCACCCTTCGTTAGATTGGCTAGGGCTAGGATACGCCCCGTCTCCACCTCCATCAGGATAGCGCCTCCATAGTCCGCCTCAAACTGAGTCATCTGCTCATAGAGCGCACGATGTACGATCTGCTGCAGATTCATATCTAGTGTCGTGTACACATTGTAGCCGTCACGAGGCGGCTGTAGCGTATTCTGTCGTGTAGACCCCGCCAAGTACTGTCTCACCGCCAGCCCTGGCTCGCCCCGTAGCAGAGTGTCAAAGCTTTGCTCCAGCCCATATTCGCCCTGTGTTAGGTCGCCCTTGACCTCCTTGTAGACGCTACCTATCGTACGTCTCGCTAGCTCGCCATAAGGTCTGTCTCGCAGTGCACGCTCCTCGTGCGTCAATCCATTTCTGAGCGGACCACTGCGACGTACCAAGCGCCCCTTGCGCTCCACCGTCATCATCAGCGGATAGGACTGCTTAAGTCGCTGATACTCTACGTGGCTCACCTCATACGGGTATATAGATACGTAGCGATAGCCTGGTTGCTTATGCTGTGCCTTACGATAGCCCTCACGTAGTCGCTTACGTAGCGCTGGGTAAGTGGCTTGTTCCCCCTTGTCCCAGAGACTCATCTGGTAGGCCAGCGAATCCAGTTGCTTGTAGAGCGAGTCTGGCTCCATCTGCTGGATAGCCTCTGCCCCAAAGTCTATGTAAAGCTTGTACGCAGGCTTGCTAATAGCTACGATATGCCCATCTGACGAAATGATATTGCCTCGTAGTGGCGAGATCGTTACTGTGTCAGGCTGATGAAAGCTCTGAGCGATCCTGCGCCACGTCGGACCATCGACGAAGATGATGCCGAAGACCTTGATAAAGATCCATAGAGTCATCAAGATGGCTAGAAAGCCTAAGGCACGATAGCGAGCTATGATAGGACTATGCTTTGACATAGAGGAGTGGTTCGTTAGAGGGGCAAGAGATTATTTCTTAGCATCACGATAGAGGATGATCGACTGCTGGGAGGAGGCCTCTAGATCTGACCCCATCGCTTGGAGCTGCTGCTCGAAGTTGCCCCCGATACTACGACGGGTTAGCTCGCTGACACTCTCCATATGTTTGTAGGTCAAGTCTTTGACGCGTGTCTCTAGTTTGTCTATCTGGCGACGCTTGGCGATGATCTGATAGTTGCTCGTGATATGGATCAGACCCATCAGGAGGATGGCGATAAAGGCAGGTATATACTTTCTAAAGGCAGGTTGCTCCAGCATATCACCGCCCAGCCAGTACCACAGACCATGCGAAGAGCGCTTACGAGTGGACTCGCCAGACTCTTCATCAGACTCGTCTTCTTCATCTAGCTCTTCGGAGTTCTCCAGCTCTTCTGTAGCGTCCTGCTCATCGGGAGCCTCTAGCTCCGCTAGGGGAGCGGGCTCAAACGTGGCGGGCTCATCTGTCTCCTCATCGTCTGCAGGATCCATTGCATCGGGTGCCGTGTCGCTCGGAGCATCCGCCTCGACAACTTCTAGCGAGTCCTCCTCATCTAGGAGATCTCCCAGTAATGGCCTCGGCTGAGATATAGTCTCAGATTCATCGGTAGCCACAGGTGCTGGCTCCTGTAGCTCCTCCTCTAGGTTGTTGTCAAAGTATGATTCGTCGATCTTGACCATAGCTCATCCCACTTAAATATCCTCACGAAGCTCCGCCACACGTAGCTTTGCACTACGAGCACGATTATTGTCTGCTATCTCATCCGCAGAGGGTGTGATAGCTTTTTTTGTGATCACACGCAGGGGAGCTGGCTTTGACATGGGCATACCAGCCAAAGCCTCACTAGGCTGCTCAAAGCTCCCTAGACGGAAGAACTCCTTGACCATACGATCCTCCAGCGAGTGATAAGAGATGATCGCTATGCGCCCCTCAGGTTTTAGGAGACGCACCGAGTCGCTCAGCAATTGACGCAGAGCACCCAGCTCATCATTCACCTCAATGCGCAGAGCCTGGAAGATACGGCTCAGCTTATTGCGTAGTTGAGGCCCTCCCTTGGGTAGGACTGGTGCCAGCACCTCCATAAGAGAGGCGATCGTTGGGTAGCCTATGGCACGATGCGACACCAGTAGCGCTGCGATACGACGAGCATCATGTAGCTCACCATAATAATATAGTATATCGGCCAGTTGCTCCTCGCTATAGCTCATCAGTAGGTCACGAGCTGTAACACCCGATCGGCTATTCATACGCATATCAGGCATCGCCTCCTCATAGCGAAAGCTAAAGCCCCGCTCCTCACTGTCAAAGTGGTGAGACGAAACCCCCAGGTCAGCCAAGATCCCGTCTACCTCTCCTGCGAGCCCCCAGTAGTCGAGCCACTGCCCCAGGTAGCGAAAGTTCGTCGCTACAAAGTGGTAGCGACTATCCTGAGGCGCATTGACTATCGCATCGGGATCTTGGTCTAGACCGATGCAGCGACCCTCGGGAGAGAGTCGCTCGAGGAGCGCACGCGAGTGTCCCCCGCCACCCATCGTGACATCTACATAGAGACCCGAAGGCGTCGTGACCAGCAGGTTAAGAGAATCCTCACAGAGGACAGCTGTATGATAGAGCTTAGTGGACAAAGGAGATATAAAGTGATAAACGTTTGACAGAGAGCTCTGTGCGCTCTCGGCGAAGATGATCTGATCGCCATACCCACAGAGTTACTGCAAAGGTAATCAAATTAGAGATTAGAAGTTAGAGATTAGGAGTTAGAGATAAGACGCTAGGACTAGCACCTAGTATCACTAGAGTCACTAGAAGCACTAGCGACTCTCGCCAAAAGCTCCGTAGAAAATCAAGATCCCCCACCGAGCAAAACAAAAATCCCCACGGAGGGTCGAAATAAAACTTCGGAAGAACCAAATGAAACTTCGGAAGAACGAAATCACAAGTCCGAAGAATTTCCCCATTCCTCCCTGGAAAAATCATCTTTCCTCCGTGGCGATTGTCCCATTTCCTCAGGGAGTCCCACTCTGGAGCTGTCTCGAAAACTCTATCTGATCGGCTCCTCTGCTAGTAGCATACAGAGCTCCTGTGACCAATATCAAACATCGAAGTCATATGAAATAACGTCTCGTGCGAGTCAAGGTGGAGAGGGGGGAGATTTGCTTTCCACACTTTTTTGTACTACCTTTGTTTCCGAAAGATTAAGGTGGGTTCCCTTCCATCATACTGAAAGGATTTGCATAGGGTGGTGCCTATGTAGTCGTGATTAGAAGAGACTCTATCACTTGTTCTTAGGTTATGTCGGATACATACCGCCCAGTCGCTTGTGTGGCTTGGCGTGTTGTTATGACTATTCAAACTATCAATGTATAACTAACGCTAAAGAAGAGTTTTATGAAAAGATTGGCTCTATTCTTTCTGATGCTAACGGCCAGTATAGGCTGGGCTGTGGCGCAGAATAGGACCATCACAGGTACTGTCACCTCGGGAGAGGGTAAGGAGCCAGTGATGTTTGCGAACGTGGTCGTCGAGGGCAATACCTCTATCGGTACCACGACAGACGTAGATGGTAAGTTCACCCTCAGTGTGCCTGCCTCTGCTAAGAAGCTGACCTTCTCCTACGTAGGTCTTAAGACAGTCACCCTTCCTATTACTAAGGTGATGCATGTCGTTATGACGGCCGACTCACAAGTCCTAGACCAGGTGGTTGTCGTAGGTTACGGTTCAGGACAGAAGCTCAGCACGATCTCTGGCTCTATGGCTCGCGTATCTGGTGAGCAGATTGCAGAGAAACCCGTAGCTAACGTGATGGACGCTCTCCAGGGTAAAGTCGCTGGTATGAACGTAACCACATCTTCGGGTGACCCTAATGCCGTCGCTGATGTAAATATCCACGGACGTGGCTCCCTAACAGCTAGCGCTACTCCTCTCTACATAGTAGATGGTATGCAGACTGATCTAGGTACCGTTATGGCTATGAACTCTAGTGATATCGAGAGTATGAACGTCCTTATGGATGCCTCCTCTACCTCTATCTATGGTGCTCGTGCTGCTAACGGTGTCGTCGTCATCACGACCAAGAGAGGTAAGCACACTGAGGAGGGCTTCGGTACAATCACCTTCAACGCACAGTATGGTGTCTCTATGCTCGGCAATAGAAGACCTTTCGAGCAGATGATGACTGGTGATGAGCTACTAGACTTCCAGGCACAAAATGGGTATCTCAAGCCTCTTGACTGGCCTAGTAATAGACCCTATACGAAGGTCAACCTGCTGGATGAGCTTGCAAAAAAGTCTCGCAATAAGGATGGTGATGATGAGCGTTATGCATGGCCATTTAATCCCTATGAGACAGACAAATTCTACAGACCTAACTCTAAGGACTTCAATCTGAGCGACTACTACAATCCAGACAATTACAACTTTGACTGGCTCAGCTACTTTATGGGTAAGAAGGCTCCCTCATATCAGGCAGACCTCTCTATGAGTGGCGGTAGCAATCGCTCTCAGTATTATATCTCTTTGGGTACACTCTCTCAAGAGGGTATCGCACGTGGTCGCAACTCTTTCACTCGCTATAATGGTCGTGTGAAGGTCGATAGTCGAGTCAAGGAGTGGCTCAAGGTAGGTGTCAATGCTTTCGGTGCATTCACTAAGCAAGATGCTGCGGGCTTTGAGGGCGCTCCCGCCATTTCGGCAGGTACATTTGGCTCTCTCGTACAGCCTCGCTATCTAACCCCATACGACAGCCAGGGTAATCTGCGTCGCTACCTCTACTCCGACCTTACAGGAGATTATGGTGTCCCCATAGATCAGCAAGAAAAGTACTATACAGCTAACGACTACACTTACCAAGCTAACATCGCATCCTATGCAGAGCTAACTCCCATCAAGGGGCTTACGCTCAAGACGCAAGCTGGTCTTGACCTGAGCCATAGCGTTTACTCTGTGTACAATCGCACGAATGCTTACTGGGCTGTTGACAAGCGTGGTGGTCGTGGAGAGACTAGGTCTCTAGCTACCAACTTCACATGGACCAATACGGCTGAGTATCGCACCTCTTTTGCTGACCGCCATAAGTTGACTTTCCTACTTGGTCAGGAGTGGGTACAGTATCGTGGAGATGCTATTCGAGCCATTGCTCTCGGTATTGAGGATGATGACTTCAATCTACTAAGTAACGGTAGTACGCAGGAGTCTGACTTGAGACTACCAAGCCAGAGCAAGGGCGGCTACAACTACCTCTCTTTCTTTGGTCGTGTCAACTACTCTTTTGACAACTTCCTACACGTAGACCTCTCTCTACGTAGGGATGCTTCTTCTCGATTTGGTGCTAAGAAGCATGCTGGTACCTTCTACTCTATCGGTGCTACGTACGATCTATATCGTGCACACCTAGAGCACGTCAAGTGGCTTAACACCCTACGCCTACGTGCCAGCTGGGGTACTACTGGTAACTCTGGTATTCCCTCGCTTGCCTTTATGCCTCTTATGGGACAGGAAAACTATCGTGGCGCATTCGCCTACGGTGCTGCATCTATCGGTAACCCTGACCTAGGATGGGAGAAGCAGTCTAACCTCAACATCGGTGCTGACCTTGATGCATTTGACAACAGATTCCATACGGTCTTGAATCTCTACCACCGTATTACGGATGATATGTTGATGCGTGTACCACAGCCTTATGCTTCGGGCTTCTCAGCTCGCTATGAGAACATCGGTTCGCTGACCAATACTGGTATCGACCTCACACTCAGCTACGACATCGTACGTACCCGTGACTGGAATGTATACGCTTCTGTAATTATGAATTACAACCTCGAGCGTGTTACAAAGCTATTCCATGGTCTTAAGGAGTACAGACAGCCTGACAAGTCTATTATGTATAAGGTAGGTGGTCCTGTCCAGTACCTGATGGCTCACTACGCTGGTGTAGATCCTGAGACTGGTGAGCAGCTGTGGTACAAGCTTGATGAGCATGGTAACAAAACCAGTGAGACTACAAATCACTACAGCACTCACCTACTTGCCCCTACGGGCTATGCTATGAATGCCCCCTTCAATGGTGGTCTTGCACTCGGTGCTAGCTGGAAGGGTCTTGCTCTAGATGTCAACTTCACGTACAGTGCAGGTAAGTATCTAGTCAATAATGACCGCTTCTTTACGGAAAACACCACTCAAGGCTTCCTCGGTGCCAATAAGAGTCGCAAGCTCAAGAATATCTGGACAGAGGATAATCGCAACACGGATATTCCTAAGTTTGGTCAGTCACTCAAGTTTGACTCTCGTCTGATTGAAAACGCATCTTACATCCGACTCAAGGATGTCCGTCTCTCATATGCACTCCCCACAGAGTGGATTAAGAAGATCGGACTCATCTCTGGTGTACGCGTCTATGTGACTGGTCGTAACCTGCTTACACTTACAGCATTCTCAGGCTTTGATCCAGAGTCTGCTGGTAACTTGACGATGAATCAATACCCCAATACACGTCAGTATGTGGGTGGTCTACAGGTTACCTTCTAAGTGTATCATCGAGTCTAATTCATAAACAAAGACACTACTATGAATCTACATATTAAGAATATCGCTCTGGCTATCCTCGCTCTCGTAGCGCTATCTGCGTGTCAGGTGGGCTTCGTGCCTGAGGGAGTCAAGGAGCAAAAGCCTCTTCAAAACTTCCAAGAGGTCGCATGGCTACGTGATGCTATGTATACATCTGTAAGAGTGGCAGAGTCGCCTGCTAATCTCTTCCTAGGGGATGCACAGGCTGACCTATACCATCTTACAGCTTCGGACAATGGTGCTAACTCTCCTTTCTTTGAGTGGAATCGTAGTCAGCTGATTGACAATGATCGAATAGCTGGGTACTTTGGCGCTTTTGCGACGATCATCAAGGATGCGAACTACTTTATCATGCGTATCGATGAGCTTAAGGCTGATACGGCTAAGTACAATAAGCTGAAACCCGAAGAGCAGAACAAGATAAAGGAGTACGTAGCTGAAGCACGTACGCTACGTGCATTGGCTAATTACCGTCTGATGTGTCGCTTCTCCAAGCGCTATGATGCTAATGCAAATCTACCTGGCATCATCCTTGTTAAGGAGTATGACCCACTCTTTCAGAAAACTGCAAAGAAGAGAGCTACTCAAAAAGAGGTCTATGACTACTGTATCTCCGAGCTCGAGGCTGCTGCTAAGGACTTGCCCGATAGAGATGAGGTAGAGCTAAAGGACGTTAATAAGATTCCTTACTATATACATCGAGACTATGCTTTTGCTGTCATGGCTCGTATCTATCTGGAGATGCATGAGTATGACAAGGCTATAGAGGCAGTGGACGAGTTTATTGATAAGGATGAATACAAGCTATCTGATGGTTCGATGGCCTCGTTTAAAAAGCTTTGGGTTGATGAGTCCTCCAGTGAGATTATGGTAAAGACCTTTGCCAATAAGCAAGTCGGAGGTGTAAGAGGTATCTTGCATGGGCTATTCTTCTTCGCAGGCGAAGATTATAATGAAAAGACGGGAAAAATCGAACCTGTACTCCAAGAGTATGTCTCACCTACATGGTATCCTAATCAATATCTTCTTGATCTATATGGTCCTAAGGACTATGTTGCTGCAGCGGGTGCTGCGAAGGATCTTCGTATGCAGATTGACAAAGATCACCAAACGACGGAGGGTAGTTGGTTTGAGGAGCCTTGGCATTACAGTCCTAACAAGGGAAGAAACCTCAGTAGCAACTCTGATAAGCTAGAAGATGTTCCAGTTGTCTATCCTAAGAAGAGGAAAAATCCTATTGGCCCTGGTCCAGGTAAGTACCTAACGATGACGTTTGTCTCCAAGTTTAGAGGTAATCCAGCTCTAAATCGTAACGAGGCTAAGAATCAGTTCTCCTATGCACACACTACGCACCTCTTTGATATTGCTGAGGCCTACCTCATCAAGGCAGAGGCTCAAGCGTGGAAGGGTGATGTAGCTGGGGCTAAGAAGACCATTGAGAAGCTCCGCGTGGCACGTGGTCTGACTGATCAACTCATCAACGCTGATACTCAAGAGGCGATGAAGCAGATCGTTATGGATGAGCGTACTCGTGAGATGATCGGTATGGGTACACGTATGACAGACCTCAAGCGCTGGAATATGCCTATGTCTCGCAAGGGCAAGGGTATCCAGAAGCTCCTTCTGTCAGATCCTTATGGTCCTAGAGAGATTTACGTTCACGACAAGAAGGAGTTTATGGATCTAGAGGTGTCTCCTGACAACCCTGAGTTCATCTGGGAGCTTCCTGTCCAGGATCGTAATACACTTCCTGATCTTGAGGAGAACTGGCCTGATCCAGACAAAAAGAAGTAAATAGTCTTGCAGAGTCGACTCTAAGGAGTAACTCGCAAGTACGCCCTGTTCGCTAGGGTTAAAAATGTAGAGAGACGTGCCAGCCAAAAGGGCTGATGCACGTCTCTCTTGCTATTTTGTTGCTTTTCCGTCCAGTCTGTCTGCTAGGATCTAGGTCTTTTCCCCTGCTCTATTCTTGTTCTTTCTATTTATAGTCACTGCTCGTAGACCTCTAGCGAAGAGCTAGGATTAGAGTGGTAAGGCGATGGGGAAGTGTCTTGATGGCTTAACAACTTCACCGTGTCGTAACATTTTCGTCACAGTGGAATAATCCATTGGGCGTAATATTGCAAGCGAAAAGGGAGATCTAACCTTCCCGATCGTCTCGGTAGGGGCCTCTCTCAGCAACAAACAAACTTACCAATATAACTATGAATAAGAGTACACTCCAGGCTTTAGTCCTCATCACCATCGCTCTCATGACTGCCAGTTGCGCTGGCAAAGGTGGTCGTGTGACCCAGCTTGACGCTGCGGGAGCGACCTTCCCACTACCTTATTATACCGAGGCCTTCAAAGCTTATGAGGAGCTGTCGGGGATACATGTTAACTACGGTGCCGTGGGTAGTGGCGGTGGTATCCGTAGCCTCAAGGATGAGGTGGTCGACTTTGCCGCTTCTGACGCCTTCCTCTCGGATGAGGAGCTGGCGGAGATGCCTCGCGAGGTGATCCACATACCGACCTGCATGGGCGCCGTCGTCATCGCATACAACTGTCCCGAGATCACCTCCTTACAGCTCACGGGCGAGATCATAGCAAACATTTATCTAGGCAAGATAACCCGCTGGAATGACCCCGCTATCGCTGCGATCAACCCTGACCAAAAGCTCCCCGACAAGGAGATCTCGCCCGTCTATCGCTCTGATGGTAGTGGCACGACGAATGTCTTCAGTGACTATCTGACGAAGGTGAGCCCCGACTGGGCTGCGCAGATCGGTACGGGCAAGTCGCTCAAGTGGCCTACGGGTATGGCTGCAAAGGGCAATCCAGGTGTCGCAGGCGTGATCGCTCAGACGGATGGTGCGATCGGCTATGTGGGTAGTGAGTACAGCTTTTCGCTAAAGATCCCGACAGCAAAGGTGCAGAATCAGGCGGGCAACTTTGTCCTCCCCTCGCTTGAGTCGATCTCTGCGGCAGCTGCTGGTGAGGTGGCGCCCGATACACGACAGATGATCACCAACTCGGCGCACCCTGAGGCTTATCCTATCAGTTGCCTCACCTGGCTCATCACCTACAAGGATCTCAGCTACAGCAACCACTCAGAGGCTGAGGCTACCGAGACGGCTCGTCTACTCAACTGGATGCTAAGTGATAAGGCGCAAGCGATCACTTCGCAGATCCACTTCGCACCGCTATCGCCTGAGATGATCGCTGCAGCCAAGGCGCAGCTAGCTCAGCTAACCTATGGCGGTAATCCAATAGACTTAACTAGCTCTCCTAAGGAGTAGCTCCCTATATACACCTGAAAAACAAAAAAGGAGACTGCTACTGTCTCTGTAGCAATCTCCTCACACCAAAAGAAGAACGTCTCTCCTCCCCCTCTCAACAGTAGTGCCGTCTGGATAGCTCCGATGACTTAGTGAGTCGCATCCGACCTGTACCGCTCTCTATTCGGAGGAGAGATGTCTCTTTACCTTTCACACCTACTATTCAAACAGTATGTCCACCCTCGTCCGTAAAGCGTCACGCCCCATCGGAGACAAGATCTTCCGAGGTCTACTCATGAGCTCTGGGCTCCTCGTGCTACTGATCTGCCTAGCGATGCTGATCAGTCTGATTAGTAACAGCATGGAGGCCTTTAGTGAGTTTGGCTTCTTTCGCTTCATCTGCTCCTCCGAGTGGGACCCCACGGCTGGGCGGGAGCAGTATGGGGCGTTGCCCTTTATCGTGGGGACCGTGGTCACCTCGATACTAGCCTTGATCCTCTGCGTCCCCTTTTCGCTACCGGTGGCACTCTTCATCGGAGAGTACTTCAAGGGGAAGCGCATCGCAGGCGTCATACGTTCGCTGACGGACCTGCTGGCGGGCATCCCCTCTATCGTGTACGGTCTGTGGGGCTTCTACACCCTTCGTCCGCTCATTGACATGATCGATGGACCGCAAGGCAATGGCTACGGGATCCTCACTTCGGTGCTCATACTGACCATTATGATCATCCCCTACGCCTCGTCGCTCACGGCGGAGTTTGTCATGCTTACGCCTAAGTCGCTTAAGGAGGCAGCTTACAGTCTCGGTGCCACCCGCACGGAGGTGATCGGATCGGTCATCCTACCCAACGCACGGAGCGGGATCATCGCAGCGTACATCCTCGCTCTGGGACGAGCGCTCGGCGAGACGATGGCGGTGACCATGTTGATCGGCAACACGGACAAGGTGCCCACATCGCTCTTTGACACGGGACAGAGTATGGCTTCGCTGATTGCTAATCAGTTCAACGAGGCACACGGGCTCAAGCTCAGTTCGCTCATAGCGATTGCACTCGTCCTCTTCCTCATCACAGCCATCATCAATGGCATTGTGAAGATTATCCTAAACAAGCAACGAGCTTAACCGACCATGGCATCACTCAAAGTAAGACAGGGCTGGGACCGCACGGTCTATCTAGTCAATATCGTACTCGCCTGCATTACCGTCATACCGCTCTTTCTCATCATCGGTAAGATCGTCATGGAGGGGTATGAGCAGATCAACTGGGACTTCTTCACCAAGACGGCACCAACAGCTGTCGAGGCGATGATGGCTAAGCGCGCTAACACGATCGAAGGCTCTCGCACGATACTCCCAGGCGGTATCGCTAATGGTATCGTCGGCACGCTCCTCATGACCCTCGTAGCCTCTATCATCGCTATCCCCATAGGTCTCCTGGGCGGTATCTATCTTTCGGAGAATAGATCGTCACGCCTCGCCCATGTAGTACGCTTTGTCACAGATCTACTACAAGGCACTCCCTCGATCGTCATCGGTATCATCGTCTACGCTTGGATCGTACTACCGATGCGGGGCTACTCGGCTCTAGCGGGTGCTGTGGCTCTAGCGATCATGATGCTACCGCTCATCATACGCTCTACGGAGGAGACGCTGGCGCGACTGCCTAAGTCCTTCAAAGAGTCGGCGCTCGCTCTCGGTTGCTCCTATCGCAAGATGGTACTCAAGGTTCTCCTCCCCTCTGCTATGGGAGGTCTATTGACAGGCATCCTGCTAGCGATGAGTCGTATCATCGGCGAGACGGCACCGCTCATCATGACCGCGCTAGGTAGTACCCGCATATCGTGGACGCTCGACACCCCTTCGTCAGCTGTGCCGCTACTCATCTGGGAGTTTTACAGTGATCCCAACCTTCAGGAGCTGATATGGAGCTCGTCGCTCTTCCTCCTGCTCCTGGTCCTTCTTCTAAACTTTATCGCCAAGCGTATCTCCGCTCGGACACGCTACTAGTAACCTCTTTTTTGTCAAAAGCATGACTCCAAACGCTATACAGATGACAACGCCCGACGTGGTCCTCCAGCTAGACAACGTAAGCATCTGGTACACTCCTGAGAAGAGTGCCGTGACCAATGTCTCGGCGGAGATCTACGACCATGAGATCACCGCCATCATGGGACCCAGTGGTTGTGGCAAGAGTACCTTGCTACGAGCCATCAACCGCATGCACGAGCTTTACCCTGGTATACGTACCGACGGGCGCATCCTCCTGCAGGGGGAAAACATCTTAGAGAAAGACCCGATGGTCGTCCGTCGTATGGCGGGGATGGTCTTCCAGCAGCCGAATCCCTTCCCGACGATGAGCATCGCTGACAATGTGATGGCGGGCTACAAGCTCAACGGTATCAAAGTCTCCAAGGCGCAGCGCGAAGAGATCCTGACCAGCTCTCTGCAGTCTGTCGGACTCTGGGAGGAGGTCAAGGACAGACTGGACAAGCGTGGCTCCTTCCTCTCGGGCGGACAGCAACAGCGGCTCTGTATCGCTCGTGCTTTGGCACTACGTCCTCGGCTACTTCTGATGGACGAGCCGACCTCCGCCCTAGACCCGATAGCGACCAATCGCATCGAGGAGCTGATCTTAGAGCTCAAGAAGGAGATAGCCATCCTCATCGTCACGCACAATATGGGGCAGGCGGCACGCATATCCGACCGCTCTATGTTTATGTACCTTGGCGAGCTGGTCGAGTATGACCGCACCGACAAGATGTTTACCAACCCCAGCGATCAGCGCACCGAGGACTACCTACAGGGCAACTTCGGATAAAACGTTGTACCTTAGATCTGCCGTACAGACAGACACATAATCAAGTAAAAAACGAAACTGTCACAGCCTATGTCACCCAATATGGATCACCACGTCGTCCTGATCAAGGAAGACTTCAATGTACTCAACAAAGTGATCGCTCGCCAAGTCGAGGCGATACAGCATCTCCTCAGCGGGATCGTCGAGCCTGAGGCTTACGAGCACATTGAGATGAACGAAACCATCATAGATAGCCTAGAGGTCAAGATAAGGAGCGAAGTCATCAACGGAATCATCCTCTACGCTCCTCGTGCCTCTGAGGCGAGGCGTATGTTTGCCCTGCACGATATGACCAGCTACCTAGAGCGCATTGGTGATCTACTGCTCAATGTGGCCAACTTCACCCGTGCGATCGACATGGGCAACGGACTGTACTTACAGTATGCTGACACGCTTCGTGAGATGCTTACGGAGACTTATCAGATGGTCACCGATGCGGTCACGTCGTTCTTCGCTGGTGACTCCGAGCTTTCACGCAGAGTCATCGCTCGAGACACTCATATAGACGATCTGCACTACCAGATCAACGATTCGCTACCCCAAGCCTTACTAGACACTGAGCAAAGTCCTGACGTAGACTCCATACAGGCGTCACTGGCGATCAGCAGCATAGCCTACAATCTGGAGCGTATCGGTGACAATGCGACAAACATTGCCGAGGCAGCCATCTTCCATTCAGAAGGAAAGAACCTGCTCCACGCTAAGAGCCAAAAAGTAGAGATCCCCACCGAACAAGAGCTAGAGAATTATGGACAAGAAGAAGTTTAAGCTCCTCATCGTCGATGACGAGGAGGACCTCCGCGAGATACTTACCTTCAACCTCGCCAGCGAGGGATATCAAGTCTCCACAGCTGCCAATGCTGAGGAGGCGCTCAAGATGCCACTTGAGGAGTACCACCTGCTCATTCTTGACGTAATGATGCCTGGGATGAACGGCTTCAAGCTCGCTGAGCTCATACGACGGGATAAGAAGCTCACCACGCCGATCATCTTCCTCACTGCTAAGGGGACCGAAAACGATCTCCTCACTGGCTTTAACATCGGAGCCGACGACTATATGGCGAAGCCCTTCTCCATCAAGGAGCTACAAGCACGCATTCAGGCTATCCTCATGCGCTTCTTGCAGAGCGGTCCAGATTTTGGAGAGAGTCAGATAGAGATCGGCACGCTCCTCATTGATCTAGATGCCAAGCAGGTCTTCGTCCATGGGGAGCTTATCGAGCTAACCAAGAAAGAGCTTGAGATCCTCGTCTTATTGGCACGAGATCCAGGCAAAGTCTTCTCCCGTGAGGAGATACTCGACCGAGTATGGCGCGAAGATGTCTTCGTCTTGGAGCGCACCATCGACGTACATATCACCCGCATTCGCAAGAAGCTACGCAGTGGCGGAGTCAAGATCATCAACCGCTCAGGCTTCGGCTATTGCCTCGTCGAGGAGGAGCCCCAGTAGTCCCACGCTTACACCATCTACCGTCCTACTATGAGCCAGTACAACTATAAGTCCAAAGTCTTTATCTCCGCAACGCTGCTCTTTATCCTCTTTGGTGGCATCATCTACTTCGTACAGCGTGCCTCCGAAAAGGAGATCAAGACCAAAGCCCTCGAGGAATACCTCGAGCAGGCCACCGATTGTGTCAATAGCTACATCATAGACTACACGACACACCCTCAGAAGCGACAGCCAGACACGCTCTCTAGCTTTAGCCACTTACCTGATCCACAAGCTCTAGGACGCTTCTTGGCTTACCTCCCGAACAAGTTGCGCTTTACGATCATCAACCTGAGGGGCGATGTCTACTTTGACAACTTTACCCAGGGTCCCATCCCTGAGAACCACCTCTCACGTGCAGAGCTACAGCAGGCCAATCTCCATGGCACTGGCACCTCCAAGCGCTATAGCGAAACGCTCGGGGAGGACTTCTACTACTTTGCGAAGGAGTACCAAGATCAGGGATACTACATTCGTGTTGCCATCCCTTACCATATAGACTATGTCAACTACTTTCGCTCCAATCACTTCTTCCTCCTCCTCATCGTCGGCATCTTTAGTCTAGCACTGCTAGCAGTGGTCTTCTTTACCGACCAGTTCTCCCGCTCAGTGCGTAAGCTTCATGACTTTGTGGCGAAGGCACAGGCTGGAGGGGAGTACGAGTCGGTCACCTTCCCCAAGGGTGAAATCGGAGAGCTAGGAGAGCAGCTTAAGAAGACCTTTAAGATGCTCGAAGAGAGCAAGACCCGCTACGAGATCGAGCGCGAGAAACTCATACAGCACTTCGCTAGCTCCGACGCTGGCATATCTTTCTTTAGTGCGGAGCGCAAGTTTATCTATGCCAATAGCCACTTCATACAGAATCTCAACACCCTCGTCGACACTCCCACCTTTATCATCGATGAGCGCATCCTCGACTACCCAGAGCTTTATCAGGTCAAGACCCTTCTAGCTGGTATAGAGTCCGATCCAGACACTGCTCCCCGCTCCACACGATACATCATCGATAGGGACGGCTCGCACCTAGAGGTACGCGCTCAGCTCTTCCCGGACAATAGCTTTGAGATCGTCCTAACCAATGTGACTAAGAAGGAAAACGATCGTCGCCTCAAGCACGACATGACTAATAGTATAGCCCACGAATTGCGCACCCCGGTCACTTGTGCTCGTGGTTACCTTGAGACAATCCTCAACCAGCCACTTCCAGAGGAGAAGCAGCGCTACTTCATCGAGCGTACTTACAATCAGATGATACGTCTCTCGCAGCTCATCAGTGACGTCTCTATGATCACCAAGCTGGAGGAGGCGAGCGACCTCTACTCTCTGCAGGAGCTCACTCCATACAGTGTCGTCGAGGAGGTCAAAGCGGCTCTAGAGATCAAGCTCCAAGAGGCGCAGATGACCATCTGTAATCGGATCCCTGAGCAGACCACCGTACAGGCGAATCACTCGCTACTCTACGCTGTCTTTGCCAATCTGACGGAGAATAGTATCCGCTACGCTGGCACTGGCACCACCATAGAGATCGAGCAGACGATGGAGGACGAGCGGTACTACTACTTCACCTTTGCTGACAACGGTCCTGGCATCCCTGAGAGCGAGAGCCTAGCTAAGATCTTCGACCGCTTCTACCGCATCGATGGCGGACGCAGTCGTGAGATGGGCGGATCGGGACTAGGGCTCTCCATAGTACGAAATGCTATACGCTTCCACGGCGGAGAAATCTCGGCAAAGAACAGACCCACGGGAGGACTTGAGTTCTTCTTCTCGCTAGCCAAGAGCGCACCCGACAAGACGACCAAAGTATCTTGACTCAGTCAATACCCTGCAAAGATAAACCAACAATCATAAGACAGTTACCTCAACTGCCGTCAGTGCCTCCCTCCATACCGAAGGCACAGCTGTACACTCTCTAAGCAGACGGCTTAACGATCCATAGGGCGAGTACGCTAGAGCAAGTGACGCTCAGCGTGGTAGGAGGAGCGTACGAGGGGACCGCTCTCGACGTGGCGAAAGCCTTTGTCCAGGGCTATCTCCCGAAGCTCGGCAAAGCGGTCTGGATGCACATACTCCTGCACGGGATAGTGGCGGCGGGTAGGCTGGAGGTACTGACCTAGCGTGAGGATGCTACACTCTACCCGACGCAGATCGTCCATCGTCTCAAGGATCTCCTCCTGCGTCTCGCCGAGACCGAGCATCAGTCCCGTCTTAGCGGGAAGCCCCATCTCAGCAATTTGAGCTAAGACGGAGAGACTACAGTCATAAGTAGCTCGGCTACGCACGATGGGTGTGAGCCGTCGCACGGTCTCCATGTTGTGCGCCACCACCTCGGGACGCTCCTGTAGGATTGGAGCAATGAGCTTCGCCTGACCATCAAAGTCTGGTATCAGTACTTCAATCGTGACACTTGGGCAGAGCTCACGTATCTGTCGTATCGTTTCGACCCAGTGGGTACTCCCCTTGTCGGGCAGGTCGTCACGATCCACACTGGTGACCACCGCATGCTTGAGCCCTAGCGCACTGACACTCTCGGCCACGTGACGAGGCTCCGCTGGGTCTAGTGGCAGCGGGCGACCCGTCTCTGTATTGCAAAACTTACAAGCGCGTGTACAGACCGCCCCTCCGATCATAAAGGTAGCGGTGCCTCGAGACCAGCACTCACCTTGGTTAGGGCAGCGCCCGCTCGTGCAGATGGTGTGCAGGCAATGCTTCTGCAGCACCGCACGCGTCTCGTCATAGGTTACATCGCTACCAAGCTTGATCTTGAGCCACTCAGGCTTGCGTATGTGGGGTTGCTTCATTAGCTCTTACTACTTCAGTTTACGATCGAGGAACTCGATGATGCGACTGTAGAGGTGCTGTCTATTGTTGCCTCCGTAGATGCTGTGATCCTTGTCCGTGTAGGTTGCCATCTCAAAGGGTATGTCCGCATTGACCAGCTCGGTGGCTAGACGCATCGTGTTTTGCAGATGCACATTATCATCAGCCGTGCCGTGGATGACGAGTAGGTCGCCATGGAGGTTGTGAGCGATAGAGAGGACTGAGGAAGCCTCATAGCCCTTATTATTAACCTGCGGTGTCGCCATAAAGCGCTCTGTATAAACCGTGTCGTAAAAGCGCCAGTCGGTCACAGGAGCCACAGCTACACCAGCACGAAAGACCTTGCCACGGCAGAGCGACATAAGCGTATTGTATCCGCCGAAACTCCAGCCGAAGATTGCGATGCGACTTCCATCGATATAGTTAAACTGCTTGGGTAGCGCCTCAGCAGCTGCTATCTGGTCGCTACTCTCGCGCAGACCTAGCTCACGATAGGTGCACTTGCGCCACTCGGTGCCACGCCCACCAGTGCCACGTCCGTCCACACAGACTACGACGTAGCCAGCCTGAGCGAGGGCATACTCCCAGCCGATGTAAAACTGATCCAGTACCTCCTGTGAATCGGGACCACTGTACTGGTGCATCACCGTGGGGTAGCGCTTGCTCGCATCGAAGTGTGGTGGGCGAATCATCCAGCCATGGAGCGTACGCCCAGGAGCCACCTCAATGGTAAAGAACTCCTTGTCATTGTAGTCATACCCCTTGAGCTTAGCAACTAGCTGTGCGTTGTCTTCAAGCGTACGGATTACCTTGCCCTCCTTGGTCGTGCGGATTGTCGTGATAGCTGGTGTCTTAGCATTGCTATAGCTATTGATGAAATAGCTGTAGTCCTGAGTGAAGCTAGCGCGATTGATGCCAGCCTCTCCAGCTAAGACGGTTGTCTTGCCTTGAGGGGTCGTCTTGAGGACACGTCGCTGGGTAGGTGTTTGGTCCGCTGCCTGATAGTAGACGTTGCCATCACGGTCGCAACCGTAGAAGTTGATGATGTCCCAGTTGCCCTGCGTCAGGCGCTTCTGTAGCGCTCCATTCGTGCCGTACTTGTAGAGCTGTGTAGATCCATTGCGCTCGCTCAGCATAACGATGCCTTCGGGGACGAATTGCATTGAGTTGATGAACTCATTGTTGATATATCGTGGATCTTGCTCACGGAGGGTCAGACGAGGTGTGCGGCTCTTTGGGTTGATGCGATAGACCTTGAGGTCGTTCTGCAGGCGGTTGAGCGTGACGGCTGCTAGATCGCTTCCCCAGCCAGTGAAGGCGATGCGGGGTATGTAGCCGTCAGCGTCTAGTGGTAGATCCACACGGTCGGTGCGCTTGAGATCAAGGTTGTAGAGGTGTAGCGAGACGGTCGAGTTTTGCTCGCCCACCTTGGGATACTTGTAGACATAGTCCGTGGGGTAGAGATCGTCTCCGTAGATCGGCATTGAGTAAGCCTTGACGTGGCTCTCGTCACTGCGTACGAAGGCTAGGAAGTCGCTCTGGGGGCTCCACTCCATCAGGCGTGTCGTGCTAAACTCCTCTTCGTATACCCAGTCGGTGGAACCGTTGATCACTTCATTGCGCTTACCATCCGTAGTGACCTGTACCTCAGAGTTGAAGTCAAACTTCTTGATAAATATATTGTTGTCCCTGACGAAAGCGACCATCCGCCCATCAGGACTAAAGGTGGGGATCATAATGTCGCCCTCGGTGAGTGGCTCGCAAAGATTACGGCGCACATCATAGTGGGTGGCACGTAGCGTGTAGGAGCGTCGGTAGATCGGCTTGATGTCGGTATAGATCAGGATATGATGTCCTGAAGGGGCTATGTCGTAGTCCCAGATCGCCTTGATGTCGCACTCACGCGCCTTGGCAATGTCAAAGAGCGTATCGACAGCCCGCCCCGTAGCGTACTCGTACTTGACGATGCGCTGGTAGTCGTCGCTGATGAGCGTGTAGTGCTTGCCGTCAGGTAGAGAGCGAAAGCCGTTGCCGGCGCCACGAGCTGCAAAAGCGCCTGAGGTGACCTCTGGTAGAGTGATCTCACGCTGCTGCTGAGCAACGAGTGTGAGCGAGCAGAGGAGTACGAGGGTGGTAAAGAGAGTGCGGATACGCATAGGGGGGAGAGCTTAGAGATTAGAAGTTAAAGGTAAGATCATAGCGTAGACCCCAGATGAGGGTCTACGCCATAGTGATATGTTGTGCAGCTGGGGTTACTTGCGCTTGAAGGTTAGGCTGGGCTGACCAGAGGCATCGTGCGTAGAGTAGAGCATGAGCTTGTTGGTACCACTCATACGAAAGGCTTTCGCCTCCTGCAGTGCTGCTAGGAAGATGCGCTCGTACATCATATTGCTACAAGCCATACGGGTTGCCATAATGTTTTTAATCTTGATACGCCCATCAGAATAGACGAAGCACTCGCCACCGTAGCTATTGCAGGCAGCCTTTCCATAGATACTGGCTTTGCTGATACTGATAGTAGCTGTCTGTAGAGCGTCGTCATTTATCTTGATACCGTCCATGTGGGTGAGTTCCCAAGAGCTACCATCGAGAGTGGCTAGATTGATCTTGCTACTGCTCTTGCAGGTACCGCAGCTGACACAGAGCAGAGAGGTCAGCAGGAGTAGTGCTACAAAATAGAATCTCTTCATAGTAATTCGTTTGCTATTGGTTATTTATTAGTATTGTGATAGAGACAGATGCTCTACCGATATGGGAGTGTCAAAGAATATTGAAGCAGTCCGTGAGAAGCGCTCCGTCTGCTCCGTCGTGTAGTAGCGTGTCGTGCCACCACGTGTTAGCTGAGCCTCCATCTCGGGGTGCCGTAGGAGGTACTCTTCGAGAGACTTAGCTACCAGCTCGCCTTGAGCTACGACCTTGATCGAGGGGGTGAGCAGGCGCCGTATCTTCGGCATCAGAATAGGGTAGTGGGTGCAACCGAGGATGATCGTGTCAATCTTTTCGTCTTGTGCCAAGAGTCGCTCCAAGTGCTTGCGCACGAAGAAGTCGGTCCCTGGACTATCACTCTCGCCCGTCTCAACGATTGGCACCCAAAGCGGACAAGCCTCCTGCACGACGGTCATATCGGGGTAGAGCTTGTGTATCTCAGCTACATAGCTCTCGCTAGAGACGGTACCCTCAGTGGCGAGGATACCCACATGCTTGGTGCCCGTGAGTGTGTCAATGCACTCAACCGTCGGGCGAATGATCCCCAGCACACGACGACGCATGGAGCCACCGTCGAGCTTGGGCAGATCCTCTTGCTGTATCTGACGGAGTGCTTTTGCTGAGGCGGTATTGCAGGCGAGGATGACTAGGGGACAACCTAGGTCAAAGAGCCTCTCAACGGCCTCTCTCGTAAACTGGTAGACGACACGCATAGACCGCGAGCCGTAAGGCGAGCGCGCATTGTCACCGAGATAAACGAAGTCGTACTGAGGTAGTTGCTCACGTAGCTTACGCAGGATGGTCAATCCTCCGTACCCTGAGTCAAATACCCCGATGGGACCCTCTATCTGTTGCATCAATTGTACTATAGTTTATAGTGTCTAGCTTGGGAAATGGGAGCAACTCTCGCTACTCCACTTCAAAGGTACGAAAAAGAAGTTAGAGGTTAGAGATTAGAAGTTAGAGGAACTAGCATCCCTAGGAGCACAAGTGGCACTAGAGAGACTAGAGCCTTTAGGTAACAGCTAGCCGTTGACTGCCGATCACCGCCACTCAGCCTAGACCTCCGAGGAAATCGAAATAGCCTCGGTAGAAAATCGTATATTCAATTAGTAAATGCAACTCATACCTGCAAAAAAAATGGATCGCACCCTAAGCACAATCCAACATATTATTCAGAGAAGCAGAGAGAGAAAAGCTCTCCCTCTTGCTCCTACTGAAGCGGATAATTGTTATCTTAGCGGTCGGTCCAATGAATACCAAGATATGAGTCAACTAACCGCACAACAAAGATACACAATTGCGCAATTACTCAAACAGGGTAAAACTCAGGGCTGACGCATTATAACTGAAAAGCTGATTTTGGTTTTGAGGGGAGAATGAA
>NZ_CAMYEZ010000005.1 GCF_947254915.1 uncultured Porphyromonas sp.
CACGTAGACTGCCCAGGCCACGCCGACTATGTCAAGAACATGGTAACTGGTGCTGCTCAGATGGACGGTGCTATCATCGTAGTTGCTGCAACTGACGGTCCTATGCCTCAGACTCGTGAGCACATCCTACTAGCACGTCAGGTCAACGTACCTCGTCTAGTTGTCTTTATGAACAAGTGCGACCTTGTTGATGACGAGGAGATGCTTGAGCTCGTAGAGATGGATATGCGTGAGCTACTAAGCTTCTATGAGTTCGACGGCGACAACACGCCTGTCATCCGTGGCTCTGCTCTTGGTGCTCTCAATGGCGAGCCCAAGTGGTGCGAGAAGATCATGGAGCTCATGCAGGCTGTAGATGAGTGGATTCCACTACCTGAGCGCGACATTGACAAGCCTTTCCTAATGCCTGTAGAGGACGTATTCTCTATCACAGGTCGTGGTACAGTGGCTACGGGTCGTATTGAGACTGGTGTCGTTAAGGTCAACGACGAGGTTCAGATCATCGGTCTAGGTGCTGAGGGCAAGAAGAGCGTCGTAACTGGCGTGGAGATGTTCCGCAAGATTCTTGATGAGGGTGAGGCTGGTGATAACGTAGGTCTCCTACTCCGTGGTATCGACAAGGACGAGATCAAGCGCGGTATGGTTCTAGCACACCCAGGACAGGTTAAGCCTCACGATCACTTCAAGGCTGAGGTCTACATCCTGAAGAAGGAAGAGGGTGGTCGTCACACTCCATTCCACAACAAGTATCGTCCTCAGTTCTACATCCGTACGCTAGACGTAACTGGTGAGATCACACTACCAGAGGGTATTGATATGGTTATGCCTGGTGATAACGTCACCATTGATGTCAAGCTCATCTCTCCAGTAGCTTGTAGCGTAGGTCTACGCTTCGCTATCCGCGAGGGTGGTCGTACGGTCGGTGCTGGTCAGATCACCTCTCTAGAGGACTAATTCTCTCCGCTGACCTAGTCCTCTCACGCACTCTGAGTACGCTAGGGGATAGACAGCTACTAGACTTCTCCTAACTCCCTCCCCCACTAAATATAGACGCACCTCCCAATCGGTGCAACGCTCATAGTGGGAGGGGGAGTTCCGAGGAGTTTTAATAACCACCGTCTTCATCTCAAACTGATTGAGTCACTAGACGAGTCAGACAAAGTCAAGACGATACAAACATACGGGTTTAGCTCAGTTGGTAGAGCACAGGTCTCCAAAACCTGGTGTCGGGAGTTCGAGCCTCTCAACCCGTGCAAACTATAAGATGCTCTTATGAATTTCTTCAAGCGTATAGGCTCATACATTAAGAACTGCTACAATGAGCTGGCACACAAGGTTAGCTGGCCCAGTCGTAGTGAACTAATCAATAGCACTGTAGTCGTTATGGTCGCTTCAGTGATTATTGCCATCTTTGTTGCAGGAGTAGACTTTGTCTTCCAGCAACTGATGCAGCTCATATACGGTCTAGCTTAGTCTAGGCATCACGCTCTAAGAGCATCCACACATTTGTATAAGTCCTGAGAGATATAGAAGAGTCTAGAGGATAACATTCTAGACGTAACTTATGAAGTTGTCCTATTGCGACATCGTCTATATTCAGTCTTGACAGGATTGTATTGAGAAAAACAAACGGATCAGTCGTATTCTATAATCGAATCTAATCTAAAGTAAAGAGATGAGTCAAGATTCACAACCCATGAGATTTTACGTCCTTCGTGTCCTCAGTGGACAGGAAAAGAAAGTCTGTGAGTATATAGAAGCGGCAAAGTCCAATGGAGCATTAGGCTCGTACGTACGACGCGTATTGGTTCCCACCGAGCAGGTGGTCTCTCAGCGCAATGGCAAGAAGGTGGTCAATGAACGCCCCTATATGCCAGGTTATGTGCTGGTAGAGGCAGCCCTCGTGGGAGACACAGAGCACACGCTGTGCACGATCCCTAATGTGATTGGTTTTTTGACCTCTCGTATGAGCGATGGTCAGCTAGCACCCGAACCTTTGCGCACTCAAGAAGTGCAAGATCTCTTGGGTCAGGCAGACCGAGATGCTGAGGGAGCTGGACGCTTTGACGTTGAGTATAGTGTCGGCGAGTCTGTACGAGTCATAGATGGACCGTTCTCAGACTTCTCAGCAACAATTGATGAGGTCAAAAGTGATAAGAGAAAGCTCAAGGTGATGGTGAAGATCTTCGGAAGAAAGACTCCACTGGAGCTTGATTACACACAGGTTGAGAAGGAATAGAAGATTGTTACGGATCGAGCATACCGACTCATAGTTGCTCGCATAGATGTTAGTGCTAACTCTTTCGGACAGCGTAGAGATGCAGTCTAGCTTCCAATCTAAAGACTTGCCCCCTTTACCCTTTCCATAAGAGTGCTACCATAAATGCAGTAACGACTCCGTGTGTAGCTGTTTATAATATAATTGAATAATAAAAATGGCAAAAGAAGTTGCAGGGCAGCTTAAGCTGCAAATCAAAGGAGGGGCCGCTAACCCCTCGCCTCCCGTGGGCCCAGCACTTGGTGCTAAGGGCATCAACATTATGGAGTTTTGCAAGCAATTTAATGCCAGGACTCAGGATCGCGCTGGTAAGGTATTGCCAGTCGTGATAACCTACTATGCTGACAAGTCCTTTGACTTTATCGTCAAGACTCCTCCCGTAGCAATCCAGCTACTAGAGGCTAGCAAGGCAAAGGGTGGCTCAGCAGAACCCAACCGAATCAAAGTCGCTAAAGTCACTTGGGATCAAGTACGGACTATAGCAGAAGATAAGATGTCTGACCTCAACTGCTTTGCTGTCGAGTCTGCGATGAAGATGGTCGCTGGTACAGCTCGTAGTATGGGGATTAGTGTAACGGGTACGAAACCTGAGAATCTCTAATCGCAAATCAACTGAAATGAGTAAACTAACAAAAAATCAGAAGATAGCAGCGAGTAAGGTCGAAGCAGGCAAGTCCTATTCACTAGATGAGGCTTCCAAGCTTTTGAAGGAGATTACCTTCACTAAGTTTGATGCCTCAGTAGACATAGACATTCGTCTGGGTGTCGATCCTCGCAAGGCTAATCAGATGGTGCGTGGCACTGTCTCACTGCCTCACGGTATCGGTAAGGAGGTACGTGTCCTAGCTCTCTGTACTCCAGACAAGGAGGCAGAGGCGCAAGAGGCAGGGGCTGACTATGTCGGTCTTGATGAGTACATCAACAAGATTAAGTCTGGATGGACGGACATTGATGTAATCATCACTATGCCTAGCGTTATGGGCAAGATTGGAGCTTTGGGTCGTGTACTAGGACCTCGTGGTCTGATGCCTAATCCTAAGAGTGGTACCGTAACAAATGAAATCGGAGCTGCTATCAAGGAAGTAAAGGCTGGTAAGATAGACTTCAAGGTTGACAAGGCTGGTATCATACATACCTCTGTGGGTAAGATCTCTTTTGATCCTAAGCAGATTAGAGAAAACGCTAAGGAGTTCATCGATACGGTGCTACGCCTGAAGCCCTCCTCTGCTAAGGGAACCTATATCAAGAGCATCTATCTCTCTACAACAATGAGTGCAGGGATCAAGGTTGATCCCAAGTCAGTCGTATCCGTAGTAGAATAACGTCTCATCAACTAAGGAACACAATTCTATGAAAAAGGAAACGAAATCAACTGTCATTGAGCAGTTGCACGAATATATAGAGAGGTACCCAAACTTCTACTTGACCAATATTGAAGCGCTCAATGCAGAGAAGACGAGCGAACTGCGCCGACTCTGTAACAAGAGTGGAGTCAAGTTGGTCGTAGTCAAGAACACATTGATGCGTCGTGCCCTCAGCGAGATTGACTCTGTCAATTTTGCAGAGCTCTATGAGTCTCTCAAGGGCAATACAGCCGTCATGTTTTCAGAGGTTGCTAATGCTCCAGCTAAAGCAATCAAGGCTTTCCGCTCTGATAATAAGGAACTCGGACGTCCAGACCTAAAGTCTGCGTACGTACAGGAGGGCTTTTACATCGGAGCTGACCAACTCGAGGCTCTCGTCAACATTAAGAGTCGCGAGGAGCTCATTGCTGATATCGTTGCTATGCTGGAGGGCCCAATCCAGGGTGTCCTCGGGCAGCTTGACTCAGCAGCTGGCACTATCCATGGGGTCTTAGATACCCTAGCCGAGAGGCAATAATATCTAAGCATTCACTTCATTCAGAAACAAACAAAACATCAATACAGACATGGCAGATATAAAGGCTATTGCAGAGACTCTTGTTAATCTCACAGTAAAGGAAGTAAGCGAGCTCAAGGAGCTCCTCAAGGAGGAGTATGGTATCGAGCCTGCAGCTGCAGCAGTTGCTGTAGCAGGTCCTGCAGCTGGTGCTGCAGCAGAGGCAGAAGAGAAGAGCTCTTTTGACGTTGTACTCAAGAGCTTTGGCTCTGCTAAGCTTGCAGTCGTTAAGGCTGTTAAGGAGCATGCAGGTCTTGGCCTCAAGGAGGCTAAGGAGCTTGTTGATGCAGCGCCCGCTAACATCAAGGAGGGTGTTGACAAGGCTACAGCTGAGGCTCTCAAGGCTGCTCTTGAGGAGGCTGGTGCTGAGGTTGAACTAAAGTAAACCCGCTTGACACCTGTCTGACACAGGTCATATTGGTTAAGGATTCCCCCCTTGATACATATGGGGGGAGTTCTTAGCCTTTTCGCATCTTTTGCTCTCTAAAGGCACCACTCACAGACGAAGCAGTCACCATACGGGGAGACACTTTGCTTGTACGCTGAGGAGGTGTCTTGGACTGTCAGATAGGGTCAGATACAAGCCTCTAGAGCTAGACACACTAGCTCAACTTGAGTAATAGCTTCCCCCCAAGGGAGACTTCCTACTCTATCCGCCTCTCTCATTGAGAGTAGCTCCACTCCCCCTACATTTACCATTTCTCTCTGAAGCATACGATGGCATCCAAACCAACTAATACTAGAAAGAGCTTCGCATCTATTGCTCATCCAATGGAGTACCCTGACTTCTTGGAGGTGCAGCTCAAATCTTTTCAGGATTTCTTTCAACTCGATACTCCGACCGAGAGTAGAAAGAAAGAGGGATTATTTAAAGTCTTCTCTGAGAACTTCCCCATCGAAGACACTCGTAACAACTTCAAGCTCTTGTTTGAAGACTATTTCGTTGATCCTCCTAAATACTCAATAGAGGAGTGCCTGCGTCGTGGTCTTACCTACAGTGTTCCCCTAAGGGCTAAGCTCAAGCTAACCTGCGAAGATCCCGAGCACGAAGACTTTGAATCTACCGTACAGGACGTTTTCCTAGGATCTATCCCCTATATGACACCTGCGGGGACATTCGTCATCAATGGTGCAGAGAGAGTAGTCGTATCCCAGCTACACCGTTCTCCAGGTGTCTTCTTTGGATCCAGCCTACACAACAACGGGACGAGATTGTACTCGGCTCGTATCATCCCATTCAAGGGGTCTTGGATTGAATTTGCTACCGATACGAACAACGAGCTATACGCTTACATTGATCGTAAGAAGAAGCTCCCCATCACGACGCTCCTACGTGCCATAGGCTATGAGACGGACAAGGATATACTTGATCTCTTTGGTATCGCCGAGGAGGTCCCCGTCACACTAGAGACGCTACAGGCTAACTATGGACGACAGCTAGCCGCCTCCGTCATCTTAAAGTACTACGATGAGGAGAGCGAAGAGGAGACCGGAGAGACTGAGACATTCGCTCGATACAACACGCTCGTAGAGCAAAATGCAATACTAGACGAGGGAAATGCTCAGGTCATCCTAGAGAATGGGATCGAGACCATCCTACTACGTCGTGACCTATCCACATCCGATCAGGAGTCTACCGACCAAGAGGTCATGGACTACTCGATCATCTTCAACACGCTCAAGCGTGACTCGGCCAACTCCGAGCAAGCCGCTTACAACTTCATCTACAACCTCCTACGCAACTCTACTCCGCCCGATGATCAGAGTGCTAAGGAGATCTTCAACAACATTTTCTTCTCAGAGAAGCGCTATGACCTGGGCGATGTAGGACGCTACAAAATCAATAGCAAGCTCGGCCTAGACATTGATCCCGACATCAGGATCCTCACGGCTGAGGATATCGTTGCTATCATACGCCACCTGATCAAGCTCGTCAATGGTAAGGCTCCTGTTGATGATATCGATCACCTCTCGAACCGTCGTGTCCGAACCGTCGGAGAGCAGCTATACAATCAGTTTAGTATAGGTCTGAGCCGTATGGCTCGTACGGTCAAGGAGCGCATGAACGTTCGTGACAGCGAGGTCTTTACGCCCGTTGACCTTGTCAACTCCAAGACTATTGCATCGGTTGTCAATAGCTTCTTCGGGACCAACGCACTCTCACAGTTTATGGATCAGCAGAATCCACTCTCTGAGATTACGCACAAGCGTCGTCTATCGGCACTAGGGCCAGGCGGTCTGACACGAGACCGTGCAGGCTTTGAGGTGCGAGACGTACACTACACCCATTATGGCCGCCTTTGTCCTATTGAGACTCCTGAGGGTCCAAACATTGGACTCATCTCTTCTCTCTGCGTCTATGCTAAGATCAATGAGCTAGGCTTCATCACGACCCCTTATCGCAATGTCGAGAAAGGCACCGTCAGCTTCAAAGATTCCCAGCTAGCCTACTATACCGCTGAGGAAGAAGAGGACAAGACCGTAGCTCAGGGAAATGCTCCTCTAAGCGAAGACGGACACTTCGTCCGCTCTCGTGTCAAGGCGCGTTATGGAGCAGACTTCCCCGTAGTAGAGCCCTCAGAAGTTGATCTGATGGACGTCTCTCCGACGCAGATTGCTTCGATTGCAGCGTCACTCATTCCATTCCTTGAGCACGACGATGCTAACCGTGCCCTTATGGGATCAAACATGATGCGCCAGGCAGTACCTCTGCTAACGCCCGAGGCTCCTATCGTAGGCACAGGCATCGAGCGCAGACTAGTCTCAGACTCTCGTACCCAAGTAGAGGCAGAGGGCGATGGTGTCGTCGTCTATGTAGATGCTACCAAGATTGTGATTGACTACGATCGCACGGAGGAGGAGGAACTCGTCAGCTTTGAGCCCTCAGAGATTACTTACAAGCTCCCCAAGTATCGCAAGACCAACCAATCTACCACGATAGACCTAAGCCCAGTATGTCGCAAGGGTGACCGCGTCACCAAGGGTCAGATACTCACCGAGGGCTTTTCCACACAAGATGGTGAGCTAGCTCTCGGGCGCAACATCCTGGCTGCTTACATGCCTTGGAAGGGTTACAACTACGAGGATGCTATCGTGCTCAACGAGCGTGTAGTTGCTGAGGACCTCTTCACCTCTGTACATGTTGATGAGTACTCACTAGACGTTCGTGAGACGAAGCGAGGTATGGAGGAGTTCACAGCAGACATCCCCAACGTAAGCGAGGAGGCTACGAAAGATCTTGATGCCAACGGTATCGTCCGTGTCGGAGCTCGCATTGTCCCTGGAGACATTCTCGTAGGTAAGATCACGCCAAAGGGAGAGTCCGACCCCACCCCAGAGGAGAAGTTACTTCTAGCCATCTTTGGCGATAAGGCAGGAGATGTCAAAGACGCTTCGCTCAAGGCTTCACCCTCGCTCAAAGGTGTCGTCATCGATACGAAGCTTTACTCACGCGCCAATCGCAAGGGTGGCATAGCAGCCACACGCAAGATCAATCAGCGCTATGAAGAGGAGCTCTCCAAGCTACAGACGGCACTCAAAGAGGAGCTCGTCTCCAAGCTTCAGATTATCCTCAAGAAGCACAAGACAACAGCGACAGACTTCGTTGACTACATCGGTGTCGTCAAGGTCAAGGCGGGCACACGCATCACCAAGTCTCTGCTCCTTGAGCTAGACTACAACGATTTGCGGATGTCCGACTGGACCAAGGACGAGCATACCAATCAGCTTGTCAAGCAGACGATCGCTAACTATATTAAGAAGAACAAGGTTACCGTTGCAGATGTCAATAGGCGCAAGCTCGATGAGACCCTCGGTGACGAGTTGCCTTCAGGCATCATTCAGACCGCAAAGATCCTGATTGCTAAGAAGCGCAAGATACAGGTCGGTGATAAGATGGCTGGACGACATGGTAACAAGGGTATCGTCTCCAAGATCGTACGTCGTGAGGACATGCCTTACCTACCAGACGGTACGCCAGTAGACATCTGTCTTAACCCGCTGGGTGTGCCTTCACGTATGAACTTGGGACAGATTTTTGAGGCCGTTCTAGCATGGGCTGGACGTAAGCTCGGAGTCAAGTTCGCCACTCCTATCTTCGATGGAGCTACACTTGATGACCTCAATGAGTGGACTGACAAGGCTGGTCTACCACGTGGCGGTCAGATGAAGCTCTTTGACGGAGGTACTGGTGAGCCTTTTGACCAGGAGGCAACCGTCGGTGTCACCTACTTCCTCAAGCTCGGTCATATGGTCGACGACAAGATGCACGCCCGCTCTATCGGTCCGTACTCACTGATCACGCAGCAGCCTCTCGGTGGTAAGTCCAACTTCGGAGGTCAGCGCTTCGGAGAGATGGAGGTGTGGGCACTTGAGGCCTTCGGTGCAGCCCACGTCCTTCAGGAGATCCTCACCATCAAGAGTGATGACGTCGTAGGTCGCTCTAAGGCTTACGAGGCGATCGTGCGTGGTGACAATATGCCCACGCCAGGTCTCCCCGAGTCTCTCAACGTGCTACTCAATGAGCTCAAGGGTCTCGCCCTCAGCGTACATATTGAGTAATTCCTCCCTATCCTTACACACTATATATAGTCAGACTTAAGTTATGGCATACAAGACAGCCCCTAAGAGCAAGACCACCTTTTCATCCATTAGGCTCTCCCTGGCATCCCCAGAGGAGATCCTAGCGGCTTCACATGGAGAGGTTACGAATCCGAATACTCTTGACTATAAAACATACAAGCCAGTACGTGACGGACTCTTTTGCGAGAGAATCTTCGGCCCAGTCAAAGATTACGAGTGTAACTGTGGTAAGTTCAAGCGCATACGTTTCCGTGGCACCATCTGCGACCGATGCGGTGTAGAGGTTACGGAGAAGAAAGTACGTCGTGAGCGGACTGGACACATCAAGCTCGCTGTACCCGTTGCGCATATTTGGTACTTCCGTAGTCTACCTAACAAGCTCGCAGCTCTGCTCAATCTCAAGTCAAAAGACCTTGAGGCGATCATCTACTATGAGAAATATATCGTACTGCAGAGCGGGGTCTCTGACCTAGAGGTCAATACGATCCTCACCGAGGAGGAGTATCAAGCCAAGCTAGACGAAATTGACCAGAGTCACCCAGACAACTATGACCTACCCGAGAGTGATCCAGACAAATTTGTCGCAAAGATTGGTGCAGAGGCACTCTATGAGATGCTCTCCAACCTAGATCTAGACACACTCTCCTACGAGCTCCGTGACAGGGCACAGACAGAGACCTCACAGCAGCGTCGTCTAGACGCACTCAAGCGTCTCAACGTTGTCGAGTCCTTCCGTGCCTCCAAGGATATCAACCGTCCAGAGTGGATGATCCTCAAGGTGGTACCAGTCATCCCCCCCGATCTACGTCCACTCGTACCACTTGATGGTGGTCGCTTTGCTACAAGCGATCTCAACGAGCTCTATCGTCGTGTCATCCTGCGTAACAACCGTCTCAAACGACTCCTCGAGCAGAGCGTCCCCGAGGTGATCATTCGCAATGAGAAGCGTATGCTCCAGGAGGCTGTTGACTCACTACTCGACAACTCTCGCAAGTCAAGTGCTTTCAAGGGCGAAAACAACCGTCCTCTCAAGTCTCTCTCAGACAGCCTCAAGGGTAAACCTGGTCGCTTCCGTCAGAACCTACTCGGTAAGCGTGTAGACTACTCCGCACGTTCCGTCATCGTCGTCGGTCCTGAGCTGCAGATGCACGAGTGCGGACTACCTAAGGATATGGCAGCAGAGCTCTACAAGCCCTTTATCATTCGCAAGCTCATTGAGCGTGGTGTCGTAAAGACCGTCAAGAGCGCCAAGCGTATCGTAGACCGTCGTGACAACGTCATTTGGGAGATCCTAGAGAACGTTATGAAGGGACACCCCGTACTGCTCAACCGTGCTCCTACACTACACCGTCTAGGTATACAAGCCTTCCAGCCCAAGATGATCGAGGGCAAGGCTATCCAGCTACACCCCTTGGCTTGTACCGCATTCAACGCCGACTTCGATGGTGACCAGATGGCTGTGCACCTTCCCCTAGGCAACGAGGCTATCCTCGAGGCTCAGCTACTCATGCTCGCCTCTCACAACATCCTCAACCCTGCCAACGGTGCTCCTATCACTGTCCCTTCACAGGATATGGTCTTGGGTCTCTACTATATTACCAAGATCCGCAAAGGATCCAAGGGCAGCGGACACACTTTTTACGGTGTTGAGGAGGCTCGCATCGCATACAATGAGGGCAAGCTAGACATCCACGCACCAATCAATGTCCTCATCGACAACGTCCTCGAGGACGGTCAGCTCGTCAGCAAGATCATCGAGACCTCGATGGGGCGTATCATGGTCAATGAAAACGTACCCACCGAAGTGGGCTACATCAACGAAACCCTCGGCAAGGGCGCACTCCGCTCCATCATCTCCAACGTAATCAAGGTGTGTGGCTTTGCAAAGACCGCACAGTTCCTAGACAAGATCAAGAACCTCGGATACCACATGGCATTCAAGGGAGGTCTCTCCTTCCGTCTGCAAGACGTCGTCATCCCTAAGGACAAGGAGCAACTCGTCGCTGAGGGCAATGAGCGCGTTGAGGAGATCTTCGCACAGTACAACGAGGGCTTTATCACCAATACAGAGCGCTACAACCAGATCATCGACACCTGGAGTAATGTGTCAAACAAGATCACCGCTTCGCTGATGAGACAGCTAGCTCAGGACGACGACGGCTTCAACAACATCTTCATGATGATGGACTCAGGAGCTCGTGGTTCGAAGGAGCAGATTCGTCAGCTCGCTGGTATCCGTGGTCTGATGGCTAAGCCTCAGAAGAGTGGTTCCGGTGGTGGTCAGGTCATTGAGAACCCTATTCTCTCCAACTTTAAGGAGGGTCTCTCCGTGCTAGAGTACTTTATCTCCTCACACGGTGCTCGTAAGGGTCTAGCCGATACCGCTCTTAAGACGGCAGATGCGGGTTACCTGACCCGTCGTCTCGTAGACGTATCGCACGATGTCGTCATCTCTGAGGAGGACTGCGGCACACTGCGAGGCATCGAGATGTCTGACGTGATGAAGAATAGTACCGTCGTCGCCACCCTAGGCGAGCGCATCCTCGGTCGTACATCCGTCCATGATATCAAGCACCCCGAGACAGGCGAGTACATCGTACATGCTGGTGACGAAATCAACGAGGCCGCCGTGGCAGCCATCACGGCTGCAGGCATTGAGACTGTCGAGGTGCGCTCCGTGCTCACCTGCGAAACGAAAAACGGTGTCTGCGCCAAGTGCTACGGTCGCAATCTTGCCACCAACAAGCTCGTACAGCGCGGCGAGGTGGTCGGAGTCATTGCTGCCCAAGCTATTGGTGAGCCGGGTACGCAGCTGACGCTACGAACCTTCCACGCTGGTGGTACGGCGAGCAACCAAGAGACCGATGCTACCGTACGTGCACGATTCTCTGGAACTGTCGAGTACTCAGACATACGCTACGTAGACGTAGAGCGTGCTGGACGAGATGGCAATATGCGTTCCGCACACATCGTGGTCAACCGTACCGCTGAGCTACGCATCCTAGACCCCAAGACTGGTGTCATACTGCAGCACGAGCTGGTACCCTATGCCAGCACCATCTTCTTTGCAAATGGGGCTACCGTCAGCAAGGACGATACGCTGCTCAACTTTGACCCACACAATACGGCTCTCATCTCCGAGTTCTCAGGTCGTCTAGTCTTTGAGAATCTTGTTGAGAAGGTTACCTTCGAGTACGAGACCGACGAGAGTGCCTCCCACAAGGAGATGGTCATCATCCGCAAGCAGGGTGTCAAGAACAATCTCATCCCGACCGCTCAGATACTGGACGAGCAGGGCAACGTACTTCGCTCGTACAACCTTCCTGTCGGCGCACACCTTGTCAAGGAGGATGGCGATATGATCACTCAGGGCGACATCATCACCAAGACACCTCGCGCCATCTCTGGTGCAGGTGATATTACGGGTGGTCTGCCTCGTGTTCAGGAGCTCTTTGAGGCACGCAATCCATCGAGCCCTGCTGTCGTAGCAGAGATCGACGGTACCATCGACTTCGCTGGTGTCAAGCGTGGTAATCAGGAGATCTCAATCACCTCCCGTCTAGGCGAGATCCGCAAGTACTTCGTACCACTTACGAAGCAGATCCTCGTACAGCCTGGCGACTATGTACGTGCCGGTATGCCTCTCTCCGAGGGCGCTGTCACACCAGCCGACATTCTCGCCATCCAGGGCCCCACAGCCGTACAGGAGTACATCGTCAACGAGGTTCAGGACGTCTATCGTCTACAAGGTGTGAAGATCAATGATAAGCACTTTGAGGTGATCGTCCGCCAGATGATGCGCAAGGTACAGGTCATCGACCCAGGAGATACCCTCCTGATGCCTCAGCAGATTGTAGACAAGAACGATGCTACCGAGGAGAACGACAAGCTCTGGGGTATGAAGGTGATCACCGACGCTGGTGACTCCACCACCATGAAGCCTGGACAGATCATCTCAAGCCGTAAGCTTCGTGATGAGAATAGCTCCCTCAAGCGTCGTGACCTCAAGCCCGCCGTGGCTCGTGATGCGATGCCTGCTACGACCAATCAGATCCTACAGGGTATCACAAAGGCTGCGCTACAGACGCGAGGCTTCATCTCGGCGGCTTCCTTCCAGGAGACCTCCAAGGTACTCAACGATGCGGCCATCTCGGGCAAGGCGGACAAGCTCGAGGGCATCAAGGAGAATGTCATCTGCGGTCACCTCATCCCCGCTGGTACAGGTCTGCCCGAGTATGACAAGCTCCTCGTAATGTCGCAGAAAGAGCATGAAGAGATCGAAGCGCAGAGCCGTCAGACAGGATCTGACGCTAGCTACCGTGCCAAGAAGCTCGACGAGGAGCAAGTCCCCGAGACTGCACCCGCTAAGTAGCAAGCGCCTCACAGAGCCGCTCGTATAGTAGCTCTTAAAGTAAAGATTATCTCAGGAGCGCCCCCTATAGCCTCCTCATAGATACACGCAACGAAAAGGAAGGCTCGCCCCACAGGTCACACGACCTCATGATGCGAGCCTTCCTTTTGTTGTGCCTCTTCGTCACCACCCAGATATAAGAGGACGAGACGAGTAACGGTTGTAGGGATGCTCGACCGAGCGTCTCTACATGTCGCTACTCGTCTCGCTTTGATACAACGGACGCACTCCCGCTAGACACTATCCAGGCGTTCCCACATTTTGCTACACCTCTCCGATCACCTCAGACCCACTCTAACCTCTCAACTCTAACGCCTCCCGAGGAAATCGGGAATCGTCAATGAGGAAACGAACTTTCCCTACGGAAGGCCGAAATGAAAGTTCGGAAGAATGAAATGAAACTTCGGAAGAAGCAAATCAAAGTTCCGAAGAATTTTTTCATCCCTCCGTGGATAATCAAAAAGCTCCACCGAGAAATGCCCGATTTCCTTCAATATGGAGACTTGAACCAACTTATGCTATCTCACCCCCTCTCCAAAGATATCCAAAAGGAGTTCCCAGGGATTAAGGGGTTCGGAGTATCCAACATGTGGGATATGGCACGCTTTTACGCTGAGTACCAGTCAAATGAAATTCTGCAACCACTAGTTGCAGAATTTAGTTGGTCGAAGCATATCGTCATTTTGACCAAGTGTAAAGAGACCCAGCAAAGGCAATTCTACATCCTCGCTACTAAGAAGTATGGCTGGATATGTGGCAAGTTGACAAGCCACAATCGTAGGCGGGTGCTGATGCGTGTCTACCCGAAAGGTATCCGCAGTCTCAAAAGCGAAACGAGTAGCCCTTTGTAGGGACGCTCTCCCGCTCGATACTCGCCGAGGACCCCTACAGCAGGTTACACGTCCCAGCGGGTTACTCGATTTGCGAAATTAAGTGTTAGGCTCCCTCACAAGTTCTTAGTACCTTCGCCCTAGCATTCACTCTATCAAGTGCATTCACCCATCAATCACACAAAGTCCTACCATTATGACGAGTAGATTTGTCCCCTACTTACTGAGATCGTTATGTCTGTGTCTGTTAGCATTCAACGCTTACGCTCAAGACGTTATCACATTTGCACACAACCCCAGCCCATCTACTCTAACCGAGGAGAATGCCACACAAAGGGATCTACAAGTGCTTGGTAAACTTCTAAAAGAGAGCCACCCCAAAATGCTTGAGGAGAGCTTTGCAATCAGTCTAGATAGTGAACTATCTAAGTTTTATCAGCTAGCCAAGCATGTCGGTACTCCTTCCGATTCGTACCTCCTTCTTCAGCAATTTACGAGTTTGATGGGTGATGGTCACACTACGCTGACTCTTGACACCACTCTGTTTAAGACTTACTATCCAATTAGGCTAGGGATTGAAGAGTACCCTATGGTGCGTCTCACAACAGCACCTAAGGCCCTTCAGAGCTATGTAGGAAAGGAGATTAAGACCATCTGTGACATTCCCATTCTAGATGTTGTTGATACGCTCAGGCGCTATATTAGTGCGGACAATGTGCAGTACTCGCTCTCTCAAGTAAGTGCTTTGGGGTCATTCTGTATCTATTGGAGATCTCTAGGCTTAGATACTTTGAAAGTCTCATTTGCTGATATGGACTCCATCTTTATATCGCCCATATCTGTGAGTGATAGAGTGGAGCTGTATAGCAGTCCGAAAGCGACGCATTACAACACGCTTACTGCTCCACGAAAAGCTCTGTACTGGTATGACGTGATGGCAGCTCCAGGAGTTGCTTACCTCCAGATGAACGCTATGAAAGACTATCAGACCGAGTATAGTCGCATTACTACGTCCAAGCCAAGTGGATATACACTAACCCCTCAAGAGGAAGCATACCTATCCTCTCTACCTCATTTTTCGGACTTTATTGATCAGATGTTTCAAGAGATGGACTCGCTTCATACGCACACACTGATCATAGATCTCCGCTACAATTCAGGAGGAAATAGCATGCTTGGCGATATGCTACTTCAGTATTTACCTTCGCAAAGAGAGGACGCATCACACTATACATATCACCTACGAGTGTCTGAGTTGTGGAGAAGTAACTCCCCCTCCGTGTCCGAGAGGATTCCGAAAGCGTACTCTGGGAAGATGATCGATGAAAAGAGTTTTAGTGACCTAATCCTTACAGATGGTCAAAGTCAAATGTCATACAATCAGAGTCACACACCTCAACGAACTTTTAAGGGAGACGTCTACATATTCGTTGGAGAGAAGACCTTCAGTAGCGCTGGGATACTAGCAACTATAGCACAAGATTCAGGAGTGGCTCTTATCCTTGAAGATGCTAGCTCACCCTGTGCCTTCGCCCCTTGCCATTATGGAGATGTAATCGGATTCACGCTACCCAACAGTGGCTTTAAGGGTTATACTAGCAGTAAGTCTTTTGTGCGTCCCGATCAGACAAGATGTAGAGAGAAGAGACTTGTTCCCGATAGATCTATCCCTCAGACTAAGGATACGCTCCAGCTTGGGGCGGATCCGCTATGGGAATATGTCATCAGTACAACATCAGAGACAAAAGAGTAGAGCCTACAAAGAGCTCACTCTCCTATCGAGCTCGCTCTTACAGGACGATTACCTTGCTATTGTCCACGATATAGACACCTTGCGGGAGATCACGCACGGCTTCACTGTAGTCATCAGCAATGCGCACGACCTCGCCCGACATGGTGTAGACGACGTGACGACCAGCGGTCGGCACTATGGGCGCAATGGCATTAGGAGTAGCTGGCAAGTGTTTGTCAAACCAGTCTACATTCCGCCGAAGGGCAGTCATGAGTTCCTCGGCTGCACTGTGCAGGGGCTTGAAGGGACCCTCAGACCAGCGCTGCTTGTCCCGCTCATAAGCCTCCTCATAAGGGGCAAAGGAACTCTCCAAGTAACGCATCCACTCGCCGGAGAGCACGGGGTGCACCTCTCTCCACACCCTGCAGACGGCTGAGCTAAAGTCTTCGTCCTTAAGTAGCTCCCCGATCCAGTGAGGCGCAAAGACATAAGAGGTTTTCATCCTAAAGGTGTAGTCCGTCTTCTCCCGATTCATACAGGTGAGATCCCAGATAGGGCCTGCCACCCACTTGCTTCCCTCGCCCTGATCTTTGTGCAGGTAAAAGCTCCCGTGGAAGCCATCTGGATTGTCCATAACCTCCTGAATGATGAAAAAGCGAGCCATCGCATCGACATCGATACGATCCTTCCAGCGACTGGTTGCTTTGTTCGGAGCATAGATATCATCGTTGAGCCCCTTAAACTCTGCAGTCAGCCAATTCTTCTGTGCCGTAGAGAGTACTTTTGGTGAGTGGTAAGTGATGTTGATGATCCAGCGGTCATTCTCTCTAAAGCTAATCTGGTTCTGCTCCTTATAGTTGTCCACCTCTACCAGCCAGCCACCAGGGATCGTAGCTGCATCCTCGTTATTGTCCGGCTGCTCGTAGATGTTGACCCGATTCTTCCCGATCCGTATCGTCTCCGTCAGCAAGTACAGACCGACATAGTCACCATTGAGCACCACCTCAATCGGCTTCGTGGAGGGTGTCCAAGCCATCCCCATCAGCTCGCCAAGCTTCATACCAGCCATCGTCGGAGGCCAAAACTTCAGGAGTGCCCAGTGCTTATTCTTCGGCATACCCATGAGTGAGAGCTTCTCGTCCAGCTTGATCTTATAGGGCTTCTTGTCCCCCTTCCACGAGGAGTGCCCTCTGCCACGAATGTTCATACTAAGAGGCTCTGTGGCAGTGCCTAGACTCACCTTCCCTGCGGGATCTGCGATGTAAAACGTAGCCCGCTTATACTCTTTCTTCGTGATGATCGGCTTGCCATCGGCCGTAGTGATATACATGATGGGTATAGTCTGTGAAGGCCGCACCGTAGCATCGGAGGGTAGCTCCGCATCTTCCTGCCCACGACAGGGCAACAGCGCCGTAAGCATCACGCCCAGCGTCAAAAGGATTACTCTACCAATAGAATCGTGTCTCATAGCTTTACAACTTTATGGCTCCCAGCTTAGCAGGAGGATTATGTCTCTCTAACAGTCGAAGACGATACGAAGGTCGTACCCTATCTTCCTCACATTCTACAACAAAGGTAATAAATTGCCCCTTTAATAAACAAACTCTTCAGAGCTGACGCATCATTCGCACATTCCAGTGTCAAGTGCACCTCACCTTTGCTTGAGACTGTGCAGTCAGCTCTATGCAACTAGCCGCCCCCAGTTACAAAGCTGTAAGAGAGGACGACTAGAAGAGGATGAAAAGCGCTACTCTACCAAGACCTTTTGATACAGTAGGCCTCCTTGATAAACTAAGGAGATTATGTATACTCCTGAGGGGAGTAGAGCGGGAAGCTTAGTTGCTACCGTCTCTCCATTAGCTCGAATGACATTAGCAGCACTATAGTCACCTTCTATTGAGACTAGTTGACCTTGTACTTGAACTTGTGGAGCGTGAGATAAGACTTGGTCTACGGCTACTGTCCCTTGGTAAGGGTTATATCCATCGTTAGCACCTGCTTGGTAGTCGTATACGTTCCACCCTTTTTCCTTCGCTTGAGAGATGCTCGCTGGAGACGCTTGATTTAGCTCATGGGGATCGCTAGTGTCTATAGCTATACAGAAAGCTTGGTCTACAGCCTCTCGAGTAGGCAACTGACTGAGAGTCTTATCCAAAGCACCTTCCGCTAGTCTGTTTGAGTAGCAATAGATGTACGTTATGTTAGGACAAGAAGAGATGTCCAACTCAGAGATTTGGGTCTCAGAGCAGTCTAAGGTCATAAGAGCTGGTAAAGTCGAGAGATCTAGAGCCTTGAGCGGGTTCCCGCCACATACTAGGGTGGAGATGACTGAGGGGTTAGGCAGGCTAATCGTTGAGATTTTATTCTCCTGTACTTGTACTTCGTTTAGCTTATGCAGTTTAGACAGATCCATCTCAGTGAGCTGATTGCTTCCTAGCCATAGCTTTTGTAATTCAGGAAGATCCGACAGGTTGATAGTAGTTAGTTTGTTTTCATCGGCTTTAAGCAGTTTCAACAAAGGGTGTGAGGAGAGCTTTAGCTCAGATAGATCGCAACGATTGGTATAGAGCTCCTCCAGTTTTGTCTGAAGAGTGAGATCTAGTGTCTGGAGCTTGGGATTGTCAAAGCAGTAAAGCTCTTTTAAGTTCGGCTGTGCCGAGAGATCTAGCTCCTGTAGGTTATTCTTATTGCAGTAGAGCTTCTCTAGAGTTGAGTTATGAGACAGGTCTAGATGCTCTAGCTGGTTTTCATCACAAGCTAAGTATGTAATTAGGTTGTTTTGAGACACGTCTAGCTCAGTCAGTTCGTTCAGTGTACAAGCGACCCAATTAACCTTTCCATAGATTGTGATCGTCTGTGAGCTAATGGCTGGCTTCCAGAGCTTATATGTTTGTATATTCTCTTCGCCCTTGTCGTAGACACCATTGCCATTTAGGTCAGCCCAAGCGGTCCCCTTGTCAGCTTTCTTTATCCCCAGTGTCAATTGCCACTTGCCTTTAGTCTTTGCCGTCGTAAGTTTTATATAAGGCTGATCCGTAGAGTACGGACTTGTACCCTCTTGACCCGTGAGAAGTTCCTTGGCTTTGGAGGCATCGGCAAGGCTCCCTTGAGTCTCCTCAGTAGGTTGTCCCATAGAGGGTGTTACAGCCTGTACATTGAGCGTTTGAGCTGAGAGTGTTAAGCTCATACATGCCATCAGTAGCGAAGTCGCTAGTAGCAATTTTGGTTTCATAGATTCTGTTAGTTTAGTTGTTATACATTTAGTTTTGTGAGTCAAGTTGAGCGTTTCCGCATCTCCAGCCAAAGCTATTGGATCATATTTGATCGTCCCCTTTGCTGGAGTGTGTGAAGAGGACAACGCATTGTTGGTGTTGCAGATGCGGAGATTCACTTACAGGAGTGTGCGCAGGACGGCACCATCAATGACCGTGATGCACAGATAGTGCTGTGTCGCATCTCCTAGCTCGATCTCAGAGAGCTGCGAGGACTGTGTGGCTGTGGCAATGAGAGCTCCCGACATATCGTATAGATAGAGGGTGAAATCGGACGGAGTGTAGTCACTCGGGGACAAGTTGAGGCGCTCTCCTGTGCGAACGATCCGTGTTTGTGTCGCCTCAGGTACGCTGGAGATCTCGTTGTATCTACCTGGCCATGTGTCTAGTAAGTCCACCTGCCATCCCTTAGTGACGGCTAGCTGGGCATTAGGCGTCTGGGCAAGAGGATTCCTCTTGATGAGTAGCCACTTCTTCCACCAAGCTGTACGCTCATTAGCCTGTATCTTATGGATGTCTGGTAGCGTCTTGAGTATGGGCTCTAGAGCTGAGTCAGACAGCTGGCACCCATCTAGAAATAGCGAGAAGAGCTTCGGTACGGGACGGATGTCTAGCTCTTGAATCGGATTGTCCGTGAGCCACAAGAGGTAGAGCTCGGGGCAGTGAGATAGGTCTATCCGTGAGAGTTTGTTGTAGGAGAGTAGTAGCTCCTTGACACCCTTGACGTGGGATAGGTCTAGCTGTGATAGTTGGTTCCCCTCGGCAAAAAGGTAGTTGAGCTGTCCTACAGGGCTAAGATCTAGTTGCTGTAACTTATTGTTACTGCATCGGAAGTCTTTGAGCAAGGGAAGCCCAACGAGACTGATGGAGGTCAAGTCGTTGTCCTGAACCTCTAGTCTGTCTAGCTGAGGCAAAAGAGGCAGCGAGAGGGAGGTTAGCCCATTGTGGTTGAGGAATATCTGTCGCAACTCGTCCTTGGCGCCCCAGGTGACATTGACTCCAGGGATATTGGAGAGATTGAGCACTCTGAGGTCGCTGTGTGGAGTTAGATCCCAAGTTGTGATCTGCGTCTCTTGGGCAAAGATTTGCTGGAGAGCATCGTTTTGTGAAATGTCTAGCTGAGTCAAAGGATTGCCCTCGCAATGGATTACGGTGAGCTTCTTGAAGTGTCGCAGATTCAGTGACGAAATCTTGTTGTATTCGCATCTCAGTGCCATAAGACTCTGGACAGGAGACAGATCCAATGCCTTGAGCTGGTTGTTTTGACAGACCAGCATATCTAGGAGAGGCGCATTCCTCAGATCTAGTTCAGAGAGACGATTGGCAGCTACGTTGAGCTCCATCAGTCGGAAGCAAGGGGTGATGTCTAGTCGGCTGAGTAGATTGTTCTGACAGTAGAGGAACTTGAGCCCTCGTAGCTGAGAGAGGTCCAGGCTGTCCACCTGCTGGCTCCTCTGCTCATTGCCTACATAAAGGGATAGGATACCCTCGGGAGCTTCACTCCAGATGCGTATCCAGCCATCACCTTTGACTTGACCTTGGATGCCATCAATCCCATAGTTGTTAGACTCGTAGTCCACACGCTCTCCGTCACCCCAGTCGATAGCAATCGGTTGGCGACAGTGGATCCCTAGTGTGAATGTGCTACCCTTTGGTAGGATTGTGTGTATCGTGATGGCAGGCGTCTCCTGAGCCAGTACCCCAGCCGTGGTGAGGAGCAAGAGGCTCAGTAGGAATAGTATAGTCCGCTTCATAGATTATCTCTTCTGATGATTACTTTTTGGGTATAAACTCTCCACGAGGGGCAAAGTCTAGGACTACAATCTTGTTCACTTTGATCCCTAGATCTCCGCCCGTGCTAGGCATAATTGAGAGATCATACTGATCTCCCTTGCTAGAGAGGAATGCCCCCTCATCGCCAGCTATGGGGGCTGTATAGCCACTCTTTTTTAGGCTTGCTATAAAGCTCTCAGTAAGCGAGACCTTGCCGTCTGCCTCTTGAAAGACCTTGTCATAGTTATCCAGCACAGCCCAGTACTCATTGAGCTCTCCAGCTCCATCCTCTGAGACGAAGTAGATACGCATGATGATCGGAGACTTATTGACTCTGTACACATACATATACTCTTCTCCTTGAGAGCCTGACAGGTCGTTGTCAAGGGTTGTCCCCTCAGATGCTTCGTAGGCGGCTATCTGACCCTTATTAGAGCCAAAGGGTACGGGACTCTCAGGAATTGTAGAGATTGCGCCTGTCGTTGATAGGTGCAGTGTTGCCACCTTGGTCGTCTGCTTACCCTCGGCAGATATTCCGAAGACGAGCAAGACATACTCTGTCTTAGGCTTTAAGTCGGAGATTGTAATTGTCTGGACTCCTCTTAGGGTACTTTCAGGCTTGCTCCAGTCTATATCTTTCAATAGCTCTGCATTGAAGATGATGTCAGCAACAGCATTTTCGTCAGATTCATACTCAGCGTACTGATCTTTGGTAAAGTATCCCCAAAAGTAAGCAGTGCTTAGGTTAGACGGTGTTACCTGGATAGTCAGAGACTGGGGTGTTTGATCTGTCGCGAGTAACTTGAAAGTCGTATCATCTGTCATATTTGTAGCTGTTGTCTTCACCGTCTGCTTGTGTAGTGGAGTTGTTACACGACCTGTCTCATCTAGTCCGAAGACGCAGATATAGTACGCAGTCTCGCTATATAGATCCTCTTCCGTGTGGGTCACAGGTCCCTTCTTGAGTATTTCCTTTAAATAGTCGGCAAACTCCTTTTTGTTGACTTTCGCCATAGTGCGTAGAAACTGTAGTTTGTTGTCTAGATAAGCTTGATCAGTGGAGAAAGTCTTGTCGTAGTGCGCCTTATTGTCCAGCCCGACATAGTAAGTCGTCTTACTGTCTGAGGGGACGACAGATAGGGTGACAGACGAAGCCGTCGCAGAGACATCCTTGACCTCAAATGTTGTGGTAGGCGCCTTGACGACTGTAAAGCGGATGCTATCCACCTGGGAGATGTCAAACGTCTTCTTGACGACCTGTTGATTCTGATCATGAGAGTAGATGACCATTTGCTCGGGGGAGTCGTTTTGAGCCGAGAGCGAGTAGCTTAAGGTCAGGAGGAGCAGAAGCCCACCAAGGAGAGACCGCAGTAAGGATCGTGTCATAGATTTGTTTAATGTTTTTTAGAGAGTTAGTCGTAGGAGTGAGGAAGCTTTGAAACATTCTCACTACAATCACAAAGATACGCTTTCTTTTACAATTTGCACAGCACGCACGAGGTATTGTTTACAGGGCTGTCGCATTATATCTTTGTACTTCACTAACTACACTTGACAACAACTTTGGAATATGAGGATTGAGTTTGACTGTGTAGCGCCATAGTTGCTGCTACATCTTCGCTAAGTCCGATATCTCCCGAGAGATTCTCCCAATAGCTCACGAGAAAATGAAAATTCTCCACGGAGGGGCGAAATAAAACTTCGGAAGAATGAAATGAAACTTCGGAAGAATGAAATGGAAGTTCGGAAGATTTTTTCGTCTCCTCGCTAGATAATCAAAGATTTCCACGGAGGCGTTGCTTAACATCCTAGAGAATTTGATTTTCCTCATAGAGATGTGGATGAACTCACCCTGTATAAATAATGCGTCAGTCTCCATACAGCACTAAGTTTATTTCACATCATGAAAAATATGTATCTTTGTTCCAAACAATAACTTAAGTGAAATATGAATAGAGCTATCCAAATCCTATTACTCGTTTTAGTGTCACTAACGGGTCTTACAGCACAGGGCTATCGTACTGATGGTCAAACAGTGAGAGCGACTACAGCCTCACGCCCTGAGCTCCCGATAGACTATGTTGCGAAGTATAATCTTGCCGCAGATGGGACCTCCTTTGTTGCAGATGAGACCGCCTCAGAGAGTGGATACTTCTTCTATGCTGATGCAAATGAACGTTTTGCACATTGCTCTATAGATAATGTCGCTTACCACCTACCCTCTAGTGCTGAGTGGAACGGCCTCCTCTCCGCCTATTATGAGTATGGTGTCAACTTTCTCAAGGAAGGCTTGATTCAGGGTGAGATTGAGACTATTAGCTTTGGCGATGTGAAGTACAGCTTTGCGAGTGATTACTACAATAAAGGTGATGGAGTGAGCTATGCGTTACGTCTCTGCAAACCATCAGAGTCATGGGATAAAAAGTTCCCAGCAGCGCCTGACAATAAGTATCGCTGTGCTTACAGATATGAGCGTGTGGGTATGACACAAACAGAGCAAGAACCACCGGTAGATGCTTACATCAAAATATCTGTATGCTATCTAGGCGAGGAGTTCACAGGCTCTATATCAGATATTGCATCAGAAGAGTGGTGGGCTGAACGTGCGGGTCAGGTCGAGGAGTGTATTATCCCTACGGTTGGCGTCAAAGTGGACGGAAAGCTTTACAACTATGCCTCGGGGGGCTTTTACTGGGCTACGGACAAGGGAAAGTACACAACAATCTTTTTTAGTGGCATCTCAACCAGCCAATTTCCAGACAAGAAGACCAATTTATGTACGGTACGACTCTTTAAGGATAAGCCAGGAGGGGATAAGCCCCAAGAGCCTACAATCTCTGTGACCCCAAATGCCTTCCGTATCAAAGTTGATCAGAAACTAGCTCTTGCTAAGGACTACTATGTAGATATAACTCCAGCTGAGTATATCAATATGTATACGGTGACATCAAGTAATCCAAGTGTCGTGAGCTACGACCCTACGACAAAAGAACTAAAGGGTGTGTCTGTCGGGGAGGCTATTGTAACCTTCCAGATCAACAATACGAAGGTGACTCAAGAGGTCGCATTTACGGTTGTTCCCAAGGAGGGTGAGCTAGAGATCCTGCATGCTCCTATTTCTGATGTGCAAGACTTCCCAGATCTCTCAATGCTCACTGGATCAGTCGACACGGACAAGGTTAGAACTTATGAGACTAAGTTAGGATTGCGCATATACGAGTCTACTCGTTGGGATGAGTCTGCTCATCTATATGTAACTACAAAGGAAAAGGTCTCTCAGACCAACTTCAATCGAGTAAACTACTACTACAAACCTAAAGATGGAGGCTCGCCTTACATTACGGGGCAAATAAACTGTATCGGGTCTCTAGAAGAGGCTAAGACATCTCAAGCCTTCGCTCAGTGGCTCAAGCTAAACGGCTTCCCTGATCCTCTAGAGGTCATCTCACTAAACGATGGCTCCAAAGGACTCGCTACGGCAACTAAGGAGCTATCGCTGAAGTTTTGGATAGAGAAGAAGGTCTTCTTTATGATTATTGAACCTGTCAAAAAGAACAATGCTGTCTCTACACCCTCTACAGCGGATCAGCAATACAATGTTGGACCTATACCCGCAAATGATCTTCTCTATCTGTCTGGTGTAGAGGCAGGGTCGTCTATCTCTATCTATACGATGGATGGCGTTGTAGTCTATCAGACCGTTGGAGAAGGCGCTGATACGATTACGATCCCTGTTGCCAGCCTAGCAGAGGGAGTCTATCTCTTACAAATCAATGGAAAGTCGCATCGCATCGTTATTACTCGATGATCAGCTTATTGCACAGCTTTAAGGCTTTACTCTCTATGGATTGTTCAGCCCCGCTTTACAATAGATCGGTAAACTGAAATGTTTTGCCCCCCCCCCCGTGGGTCGTTTGGAACCTAACCCTTCCGAGCGCCCCACGGTTATGATTTTCTGATCTCCTCGTTGGAAAGTTGCACTAGTGGGTAGAAGATAGGAAGTTTTTTGGCGAAATGTTTGGTGGTTTGGTTTTTTCTTTCTACCTTTGCACTCACAAACGATGACAGAGGTGTCTGTCGGTAGTAAAGGATTTGTCCCATGGTGTAATGGCTAGCACTACAGGTTTTGGTTCTGTCAGTCAAGGTTCGAATCCTTGTGGGACAACAACTCCCGCAGGGGGCGGACAGCGATTCAGTTCTTTACTACGATATCGTGATACAATGCATTTACTTCTCTCTAGAGGGACTCTATGATTGGGTGTCACACACGATGGTGACGAGCTAATCGACAGGAGGTTGATACAGATTGTCCTATGGTGTAATGGTAGCACAACAGATTCTGGTCCTGTTTGTCAAGGTTCGAATCCTTGTAGGACAACTACCGATCGGACTTATACTGTCGCTGGAGTATCTCGGAGAGCTAAGATATCTGAAGGGCCCATAGCTCAGCTGGTTTAGAGCATCTGTCTTACAAACAGAGGGTCATAGGTTCGAATCCTATTGGGCCCACGATTTCCTTACGATATATTTATTATTACTTCAAGTTGAGAGAGTTTCACTCATTAGAGTGAGGCTCTTTTTTTTTGTTTGTTTTCTTACGTCACCGCTCTTGCTTAGGCACCCTTCTGCTTGACAGTCTCCTACTCGCTTTGCTGGTCTCAGCTAGCAATAATAAGGTATTTTGTTATGCGAAGCTAGCAATATGTGGTGATTGATTGAGATATTAGTCGTATCTTTGTGGAGCATTTAGAGATCTGACCTGTGCAGTGCGGGTCAAAAGCTGAAACATAACGTGACCCTATGACCTATATAAACAATGTAATGATCGTGCGCCACAAGCTCCTCTCAACGATGGTAGAGAGATGGCGCAAAGACCAGTTGGTCAAAACAATAGATCGCATTCCCCTAGAGCTAAGCCCACGTAAGAATCGCAATGTGCTAGGACGTTGCTGCCCCCATAAGGAGCGCGCAGTGTGGAAGTACAAGATGTTTCCTCTCCTAGGCTTTGACATGCAGGACGAGGAGGATGAGCTCACACCACTATCGGAGTACGCTCACACAGCGCTACATCGTCCACAGCCTACTAAGGAGAATGTCCTCTGCGTCATTGATGAGGCGTGCACCTCGTGCGTACAGATCAACTATGAGGTGTCTAACCTCTGTCGTGGTTGTGTAAGCCGTGCCTGCTCAAGCAACTGCCCGAAGAGCTGTATCTCATTTCAAAAGAATGGTCAGGCTCAGATCGATCACGATGTATGTATCAGTTGCGGTCAGTGCCACAAGAACTGCCCCTACCATGCGATCGTCTACATACCCGTGCCTTGCGAGGAGTCTTGCCCAGTGGGAGCCATCAGTAAGGACGAGGATGGCATTGAGCATATTGACGAGTCTAAGTGTATCTACTGTGGCTCTTGTCTGAATGCTTGTCCCTTTGGTGCCATCTTTGAGATCTCGCAGGTCTTTGACGTGCTAGGCGCTATAGAGCGTGGCGAGCAGGTGGTGGCTATCGTGGCTCCAGCGATCCTTGGTCAGTTTAAGGCAACGCGTGAGCAGGTCTACGGAGCAATCAAGAAGATTGGCTTCCATGATGTCATTGAGGTGGCTCAGGGTGCTATGGACACGGTGAGCCACGAGGGTAAGGAGCTGGTGGAGAAGATAGAGGCTGGCCAAGCCTTTATGACCACTTCGTGCTGTCCTTCCTTCTACGAGTTGGTGGATAAGCATGCCCCTGGTCTCAAGCCTTTTGTTTCTAGCTCACACTCACCGATGGTCTACACGGCAGAGCGTGCGCGCAAGCTTTATCCCGACAGCAAGATCGTCTTCTTCGGTCCTTGTGTGGCTAAGCGCAAGGAGATCAAGCGTCCCAACGTAGATGTTGATATGGTGGTCACCTTTGAGGAGCTAGGCTCTATCCTAGAGGGACTGGACATAGACATCAATACAGTCGAGGGCTACAAGCCTGCCGTTGAGTCAGTACGTGAGGCGCACGCCTTCGCTCGCAATGGCGGTGTCAAGGATGCTGTCATCTCCTATCTGAGCAATACGGAGGAGTACAAGGACTTCGTAGAGCGCCTCACCGCTGAGGAGATCGCAGGTATGGACAAGAAAGCGGTTGCCAAGCTCAAGGCTTACGGCAAGCGTGGCAAGGCTGACACACAGTTCGTCGAGGTGATGGCTTGTCTCGGTGGATGTGTGACTGGCCCGAGCGCCTTCAACGATGTACTCGCAGGTCGCCGTCAGCTACTCAAAGAGGTGGAGAAGATCGACCTCACCTATGCTAACTACAAAGAGCAAGAGTGATACGCTAGACCACGTAGCGACAGCCTCCATCCCTGAGCTGAAGGCTCTATTAGACAGTAACGACACGCACCTCGAGCATGAGCTTCAGGTGCGTGCCAAGGCACTTGCGGAGCTGCAGTTCGGTCGGAGGATCTATCTGCGCGGTCTCATTGAGATATCAAACGTTTGTCGCAACGACTGCTACTACTGTGGCATCCGCTCAGGCAATGAGCGCGTCACCCGCTATCGGCTCACAGCCGACGAAGTGATGTCGGCCTGCGAGCGAGGATACGAGATCGGCTTTCGCACCTTCGTGCTACAGGGAGGCGAAGATCCCTATTGGCGAGGAGAACGCTTGGTCTCGTTGGTACGCAACATACGGACTAGCTATCCAGAATGCGCCATCACGCTTTCGCTCGGAGAGATGGAGTATGCGGAGTACGAGGCGCTCTTTTGCGCTGGTGCCAACCGCTACCTGCTCCGCCACGAGACTTACGACAAGAAGCATTACCAGAGCCTGCACCCCAGCACGATGGCCCAGGAGCATCGGCTACAAGCGCTACGAGACCTCAAGCAGATCGGCTACCAAGTGGGGACAGGCGTGATGATTGGTTCGCCAGGACAGACGACCGCCCACTTAGCGCAAGACCTAGACTTCATCCGTCGCTTGCAGCCCGCGATGATAGGCGTAGGACCATTCATCCCACATGAGGACACGCCCCTGGGCACCTACCCGGCGGGGAGTCTGTCGATGACACTGCGCTTCCTCGCACTCTGCCGGCTCCTCAATCCACGGGCGCTGATCCCCGCCACGACCGCCGTCGCGACGCTTCACCCCGAGGGTCGCCTAGCCGCCATACGATCTGGGTGCAATGTGGTGATGCCCAACCTATCCCCATTAAACCACAGAGCCGACTACGCTCTGTATAACAACAAAGCCTACTCAGGGTCTGAGGCTGCCGAGGGAGTCGCTCTCCTGCAGGCACAGCTAGACACCATAGGCTACCAAATAGACTGGGGGCGTGGAGACGCTCCAGCCAGCTAAGAGAATGAATGTATGAGTTACAATAAGCAATCGCACGATGCCTGTGACTTCATCAATCATGATGAAATCATCGACACCCTCCGCTATGCGGAGCAATATAAAGATGATGAGAAAGTTATCTCCGACATCCTACGCAAGGCTGCGGAGATGCGTGGGCTAGACCACCGCGAGGCGGCCGTACTCCTCCTCGCTGAGGACCCTGCGACACGGCAACGAGTGGCACAGCTGGCCGAGCAAATCAAGCTACGCTTCTACGGCAAGCGCATTGTCCTCTTTGCGCCACTTTACCTCTCCAACTACTGTATCAATGGTTGTGTCTATTGCCCTTACCACGCTAAGAACCGCACCATTCCCCGTCACAAGCTGACGCAGGAGCAGATACGACAAGAGGTGATCGCCCTGCAAGACATGGGGCACAAGCGTCTCGCCCTCGAGGCTGGCGAAGATCCACGCAACAACCCGATCGAATATATCCTTGAGTCGATCCAGACGATCTACTCCATACATCATAAGAACGGAGCTATCCGCCGTGTCAATGTCAACATCGCCGCAACCACCGTTGAGGAGTATCGTATGCTTCACGAGGCGGGCATCGGCACTTACATACTCTTCCAGGAGACTTACCACAAGGAGCACTACGAAGAGCTACACCCGAGAGGTCCTAAGAGTGACTACGCCTACCATACCGAGTCCATGGATCGAGCTATGCAAGGAGGCATTGACGATGTCGGTCTGGGCGTACTCTTTGGTCTGAGCACTTACCGCTACGACTTCGTCGGACTGATGATGCACGCAGAGCATTTGGAGGCAACCTTTGGCGTAGGACCTCACACGATCAGCGTGCCACGCATTTGCCCAGCCGATGACATATCGCTCGAATCCTTCCCCGAGGCAATCCCCGACGACACCTTCCTTCATATCATTGCGGTGGCTCGACTGGCGGTCCCTTACACAGGGATCATCGTCTCAACCCGCGAGCGTGAGGCGGTACGACAGCGAGCTCTCCACGTAGGCGTATCGCAGATCAGCGGTGGCTCCCGCACCTCTGTGGGAGGATACGCACAGACGACAGAGGCTGCCCACTCGGAGCAGTTTGAGGTGAGCGACCCACGCACCCTCGACGAGGTCGTCTACTGGCTCCTCCAGCAGGGACACATACCGAGCTTCTGCACCGCATGCTATCGTGAGGGACGTACCGGAGACCGCTTCATGTCGCTCTGCAAGAGTGGCCAGATCTCCAACTGCTGCGGTCCCAATGCGCTTCTAACACTGCAGGAGTACCTCGAGGATTACGCTTCACCCACCACCCGAGAGCTGGGACTAGAGATGATCTCGCAGCAGCTCCCCACGGTTCCCAATGAGCGGATTCGCGCTATCGCTCAGCAGCGTCTCCAGCAGATCAAGGCGGGAGAGCGAGACTTCCGCTTTTAATAGACGAAAACGGGTATGGCTTCTAGAAAGGACGCATCCGAGCGCAAACGAATCGTTCTCGTAGGGCAGGTCAACAGTGGCAAGTCTACGCTCTACAACTGCCTGCTACGCCAAGAGCGGTCGCTCGTGTCTGACCAAGCTGGCACCACAACCGACAGCGTGGAGAAGCTCTTCGAGCTGCCCAGCGTAGGGCCCGTCCTACTGGTCGACACGCCAGGGCTAGCCGACGACACACCCCTCGGAGCCGAGCGACAGCGAGTCACACAGCAAGCTCTAAGCTCTGCCGATCTGATCCTCTACCTACTCAGTTGCGAAGAGTCCCTCGACACTCCGATCATAACCGCTTTGCGAAAGGCGAGCGTGCCGACACTCCCGATCATTGCTCGTGCCGACCTACCTGAGCAAAGCTTGTGGCTAGCGCGACAAGAGGAGATCATGCAATGCTTCGGTCACACTCCCCTCACGCTGTGTCAGGACGACGAAAAGAGTTTGGACACCCTACTTGAGGCGATCCGGCGAACGCTAAGCAATGAGTCGGAGCCAGCCCCCTCGCTCCTCGGCAACCTCTGCCAAGCGGGTGATCTCGTGCTCCTCGTCATGCCACAAGACAGCTCAGCTCCCGCAGGTCGACTCATCTTGCCACAGGTGCAGACCATCAGAGCATTGCTAGACAGAGGGTGTCACGCCCTATGCGTCACCCCAGAGCAACTCCCCGCAGCGCTGTCCCAGCTAGCCGCCCCGCCTCAGCTCATCATCACAGACTCGCAAGTCTTTGCCACCGTCGAGCCGCTGGTCCCTGAGGGTTGTCGACTCACCTCTTTCTCCATTCTCATGAGCGCCCAGCGTGGTGACCTTCAGCGACTTGTTGCGGGAGCAGGGGCCATTGGTCGGCTCACGCCCGCCAGCCGTATACTTATTGCGGAGGCTTGCACCCACGCTCCCGAGGGCGAGGACATTGGCACGGTCAAGCTGCCCCGCCTCCTCCGCAAGCGCATCGGCGAGACGCTCACCATTGAGCATGTGTCTGGTCGGGACTTCCCCGAGGATCTCACGCCCTACGACCTCGTCATCCACTGCGGTGGCTGCATGTTCAACCGCCGCATGCTCATCTCCCGCCAAGACCTCGCCACGGATCAGCAGGTACCGATGACCAACTATGGGCTAGCGATAGCCTACCTGACCGGCATCCTCGACAAAGTGACTCTCCCGTAGCCAGCTCCTCAAGGAGGGAACTCTATAGTCTGAAGATCCACAAGCATCCACCGAAAGAAATTTGACTTTCTCGGTGGATGTTTTTTTATTCCTCAGGAGGAAAAGCTAAATTCTTCGGACTTGCGATTTGCTTCTTCCGAAGTTTCATTTCATTCTTCCGAAGTTTTATTTCCCGGTTCCGTGGGGAATTTTCATTTGCTCCGTGGAGCTTTTCGATTTCCTCAGGAGAGATGGAAATCAGCGGAGATTAGTATCTTTGTGGGACAGTACTACAAATAGACCTCATGACTGATCACAACTCTCTCGAAACGACCGCCCCAGAGCGCCCCGACATCTCGGTGGTCATTCCCTTGCTCAACGAGGCTGAGAGCCTCCCCGAGCTCTACGAGCGCATCGTAGCTCACACCGCTGAGCTGGGACTGAGCTACGAGATCATCTTCGTCGACGATGGCAGTAGCGACGACTCGTGGCAAGTGATCAAGCAGCTAGCTGCTCAGGACGCAGCGGTGCATGCGATCAAGTTTCGTCGTAACTACGGCAAGTCGCCTGCGCTGCAGTGTGGCTTTGCTAAGGCTTGCGGACGAGTGGTCATCACGATGGATGCTGACCTGCAGGACGCTCCCGAGGAGATAGGCGGGATGTACAATATGATCGTCCATGAGGGGTACGATCTCGTAAGCGGATGGAAGAAAAAACGCTATGACCCGCTCTCCAAGACGATCCCCACGAAGCTCTTTAACGCAACCGCTAGACGGGTCTCGGGGATTAAGAATCTACACGACTTCAACTGCGGACTCAAGGCGTACCGTGCGGAGGTGGTTCATAGCATCGAGCTCTACAACGATATGCACCGCTACATTCCTTATCTAGCGAAGAATGCGGGCTTCACCAAGATTGGCGAGCAGGTGGTGCACCATGCGCCTCGCAAGTATGGGCACTCGAAGTTTGGACTAGACCGCTTCTTCAACGGCTACCTAGACCTGCTTACGCTTTGGTTCACCCATCGTTTCGGGCGCAAGCCGATGCACTTCTTCGGGTTCTGGGGCTCGCTTATGTTTCTCATAGGATTCATAGCGCTCATCGTGGTCCTCTCGTTCAAGCTCTCCGCACTCATCAGCGGTACACCCGCTCCGCTCGTGACGGATCGCGTCTACTTCTACATCTCCCTGGCAGCGATGATCATCGGGGTGCAACTCTTCTGCGCTGGCTTCATCGGAGAGATGATCACACGCCGCGACCCCAATCGTGACATCTATAATATAGAGACAGAACTATGACTAAGACCTTCGACCAAATCATCTCTACAAGGCGTACGGTACGCCACTTTGACGCGACCAAGCCGATGACTCGTGAAGAGCTCATGCCAATACTGGAGGCTGGGCGACTAGCTCCCTCGGCAAAGAACTTCCAGCCACTCCGCTTCGTCGTGGTGCTCTCCGAGGAGGAGCGCACGAAGCTCCACGCCATCAGTCAGCAACCGTGGTTTTACCATGCTCCGAGCTACATCGTCGTCATCGGTGACCACGACAAAGCGTGGCAGCGCCCGCACTGTGACCTCACCTACGTAGATACCTCGATAGCACTGACGCACATGCTCCTCAAGGCTGAGGATATGGGACTAGGCGCTACGACGGTGGCTGCCTTCGATCAGGATATATGCCGTGAGCTACTACAGATCCCAGAGCATGAGGAGCCGATCCTCATCTTAGCAGTGGGGCATCCAGACCCAGCCTTTGCGGGCAAAGAGGGCAACCCACGTCGCAAGACGATGGAGGAGCTGGTCACATTCATCTAAGCTAGTCGCACCGCTATGCGTCGCACCGTCACCCTACTACTTCTTTCGCTCATTCTCTTGAGCAGTTGCCACCAGGAGGCACCCTACAGGAGTGCCGAGGGGCTCATCTTTGGCACGCTTTATCGGGTCACCTACCAGGCTGACCAGGACTTGTCCGATCAGATCAATGAGGCGCTACAGGAGGTCAACCGTGTGGCAAACCCCTTTGACTCAACCTCTATGATCTATGCGGTCAACAACAACTTGTCGATGGCGGTGGACAGCACTTTCTACGCTATCTACAGCGTAGCGCGGAGGGTCTACGAGCAGTCGGGCGGCGTCTACGACGTGACCATTGCCCCGCTGGTCAATGCGTGGGGCTTTGGCTTCGAAAAGAGCTACCCACTCACACAGCAACAGGTGGATAGTTTGATGGAGTTGGTCGGCATGGACAAGGTCTCCTGCACTCCTACAGAGCTAACCAAGGCAAACCCCGCAATGGAGCTAGACTTCGCCTCCGTTGCCAAGGGCTACGCCTCTGACCTCGTAGGCGAGAAGCTGCGCAAAGCGGGCGTGACCAACTACCTAGTGGAGATAGGCGGCGAGATAGCTTACTCGGGGCACAATCCGCAAGGTGCTCCATGGCGTGTCGGCATCTCAAGGCCAGACCTGGACTCACTGGGTATAAGCCAAGAGCTACAGGAGATCATAGACCTGCCAGGCGAGCAAGGAGGACTGGCCACCTCGGGCAACTATCGCAACTACAAGATCGCATCCGACGGACGAGTCTACGGGCACACGATCTCTGCGCTGAGCGGTTACCCAGCCGAGACAGACATCCTGAGCGCCTCGGTGATCGCTCCGACTTGCGCTGAGGCTGATGCTCTGGCGACAGCCTTCATGGCTTCGGGGTACGAGGGCTCAGAGGCGATGCGTAAGCGACTTTCGCCTGAGATCTCCTTCCTACTCTTCGTATCGGCTGGCGACTCCTTAGCTTTTACCACCATCGCTAGTCCATCCTTTCCACGATCGCACTGATGCCAGTGCGCTTGCCTAGCAATATCGGACGGACTTTCTTATCTTTGCATCATCTAGCAACTATATTATGACCCAATCATCGCACTCCAAGAGAGCAGACGTTGATATTGTAGCTCCTAACGAGTATGGCGTACGCCCCTCTTTCTCGCAAGTATTGACTATCGTTTTGAAACGTTGGTACTGGTTTGTCCTATCCATCGCAATCTTTGTATGGCTAGGTAGTAGCATCGTGAAGCACCGCCCCCTAGGACGAAAGACCTACTATATGCACCTCTCCTCACGACAACCACACGAGCTGACAGAGCCAACGATGCAACTGAGCGACTCTCTGCTCAAAACGTCTCCATGGACGCCTGAGTACATTGCAGCACTGCTCAATACGACGACAGTAGTTGAAGAGGCGGGTAAGCGCATTGACTTTCAGGTGGACTACTGGGTCAAGACACCTTTTGGAATGCGTGATTACTACAATCAAACTCCTATCATAGTACGCTTTGGCAACCTCCTACCGACGGACAAGCTATACTGTATCGCTCGGCTAGACGATCCTGTCCATCCTAAGAAGGTCACGATGAGCGCATTCACAGGGGTCGTGCAGGGGCAACCGCTCTACGAACCATACGAAGTGGTCATCCCTGTCGGCACGACTCAGGAGACACCCGTGGGTCCTATCACGGTGACTCTTGATAACCCTGAGCAGCACTTCCCCTATCACATTGATCAAGCGTATACAGAAATCCCTATCACCTACTCTTCGCTCGTTGATACTCGTGTTGAGTACGATAAGAATATGGAGGTTACTATGAAGGAAGGGGACATACCGCTCTCCTCGGTGATGCGTGTTGAGCTACCCTCTAGCCACTCTGAGCGTCGCTGTCTCAGTCTCCTCTATGAGATGTACATTGTTACCGACAGTCTAGGCTGGGTAGAGCAACTTACCGATGAGGGACACGTTGACTCGCTAGGGCAGTTTGTCGGCACCGTACCTCCTGCGGGGTTTTCGCCTTTTAGACTTATAGATAAGCCTCGTGTACTGACAGAGATTCAGCCCGATTTATTTATCATTGCAGGTATGGGGGTATTGGGACTACTCCTACCACTCCTCCTACTGTACATCTACTGGGCTATACGTGGGGTAATCTACTACCTCTCTGAGCTTCCAAGCCTCCTACGCAAGCGTCTCACGCTAGACCTCAAGCGCTCTCAATGGGGCAAGAGACCACTCTATCCTAATCTTGAGGAACTAGCCACAACCCTCGCACCACAAGGGGAGCAACGAACCATCCTCCTAACGACTCCCAATAAGCTCAAAGCTCACACCCAGTTTATCACCGAGCTACAGCAAGCTCTACAGCAGAGGGGCATCTCTTGTGGGGTATGGCACCTCGACTTAGCAGGCAACAAAGCAACAGACAAGTCTAGAAAGGCGACCTATCACACGCAGCTCTCGCCTGGTCTGATTGGTTCGACAGCTTTCCAGCAGCAAATGCAACAACTGCAGACACAGTACCAGCTACTACTCATCGTTCCACCAGTCTTAGTCAAGGATTCACTTGCTTACCCGCTCTCAGAGCGTGTTGAGCAGACCTACTGCGCTATTTATCGAGAGGGTACTCGCATCAGAGCTATACAACGTGTCGTAAAGCAGATGGAGATACGTCAACAGCTAGACCTCTCTAAGTGGCACACGCTTTGGATTAACTAAAGATCGCAGAGGAATAGCCTAGCTCCTCCGCCTAATAAAGGAAGTGTCAATGGAGATTGCCTCAAGACTAGCGCCCCCGCCATCTGTTGCCACACGAGCTGGTGAGACCGTAGGACTCTTCGGAGGGAGTTTTGACCCGCTACACATCGGGCACCTTGCTCTATGCGACTATCTCTTAGCTTATCCCGAGTGGTCAGGGCTGTCGCAAATATGGTTCTTGCCCACTCCCCAAAACCCGCTCAAGGAGCAAGAGACCAGCTTTTCTTACGAATGGCGCTGTCGCATGATCAAGCAGGCAATTCAGTCCGATCCCCGCTACGAGCTATGCACAATCGAGTCCATGCTACCTGAGCCACACTATACGGTGGACACGCTCACGGCTTTGGAGACGCACTATCCGCATTGCAACTTCAGCCTAGTCATCGGTGCTGATAGCCTAGCATCGCTCTCTCAATGGCATCGCCATCAAGAGCTACTAGCTCAGGTACCACTCGTGGTCTATCCACGGAGCGGGTACGACCTAGCTCAGTTAGCCAATCAGTACCCCACAGCTCAGATACGACTGATGACGGAAGCTCCTCAGATAGAGGTCTCCTCGACAGCGATACGTCAGGCACTCCACGAGGGTCGTGACCTGCGCCACTGGCTTCCTCAGCCTAAGCTATACGACACACTCTCTAAAGTAACCACGCATTATGAATGATGACCGAATGGTACAGCTAGCCTCCTATCAGGTTGAGGAGGAGGCGCTCGATCTACTTGACCTGCTCTCTGACTATGGCATACCCGCCACGATACGCAATAGTTACAGCGCTCGATTGCTCAGCTCTTTTATAGACATCGGAGGCTTCATCGTTGAGGTGCCTGAGAGTGCCCGCCCGCAGATACAAGAGCTGATAGACAGTGGCAAACTCATCCTCCCCGATGAGAGCGACGAGCCCACCACACGCCTCACGCAGTGGGTCACCAAGCTGCCCCTCCCAGCTCAGTGGTCTCTAGAGAAGCGCCTCACTATGCTTCTCCTCCTACTCATCGCCATCGGGATCATCATTGCGCTCGCTGTCCTCGTCGTCTCGTAGAGATACCATAGCTTATAAAACAGAAGAATCTCCTTTCGAAACCCGCATAGCGGATATTCGGAAGGAGATTTCTTCTGTTAACCACAAATATAAGACTCAAAAGACAACCACGCCCTTTTGAGCCCCAAAAACAAAACAACTCAGTGTAGCAACGTCGCGCTCCCTCTTGGGCTTGAACCAAGGACCCCCTGATTAACAGTCAGATGCTCTAACCAACTGAGCTAAGGAAGCAATACGAGACTTAACAGCCTCAGCGATGAGACAGAGTTGCGCTCCCTCTTGGGCTTGAACCAAGGACCCCCTGATTAACAGTCAGATGCTCTA
>NZ_CAMYEZ010000006.1 GCF_947254915.1 uncultured Porphyromonas sp.
CAAAAGATCTCTATCTTCAACGTCTATGCCGAGTACAAGCCTCATTGGGCTGAGGGAGCTTTCGTCAAGGGAGGACTGATGACGCCAAGCTTTGGCTATGAGCTACCTTACAGCTCTAGTAAGCGTGCTGCCTTCGAGCGGTCTCACTATATGGGCGATCTATTCCCTGGAGATATTGATATGGGACTAGCGATGGGATACAACGGCACTCTAGATCAGAGCAAGCGGTGGCGACTGGAGTCAACTCTATCTATCCTATCGGGCAATGTGGACAAGGGGATGAACAAAAATCTCCCTAACCTAGCTCTACGCCTAGCTCTGACAGAGCAGGGCAATAACCACGCTGTCAGCTTCGGGCTCTCGGGATATGCGGGCACTATGCCTACACCTGGTGGATACTACGCCTTTGACAAGGGGACGGCTACCCTTAAGAAAGATCGCATGCTACGTACCTACGGGGGAGCCTTCCTCACGAGTACGATAAAGCATCAAAGCGGACAACTAATGCTCACGACTGAGGGGATCATGGGTCTACAGCCTGGATGGCAACATGCGAACTTAGCGGTGGGTGCGAAGGCTAATCCTACACCAGGCAATGATCTCTTCGTACAGCGCCCCTTCATCGCTGGCATGGCACAGATCGTGGAGCGTATCAAGCCTGTGGACCTAGAGCTCTTCGGTCGGTACGCTTACTATGATCGCAATAGAAACTTTGACCCAAAGGCTGTGCAGGATGTCAAGCTGGGTCAACTGTCAGCTCGTACTGAGGGACGCTCACATCAGCTTTCGACTGGGGTCAACTATTTCCTCCAAGAGGATCACCTGCGCCTGTCGCTGCAATACGACTGCTTCCTACGTCAGCAGATCGAGCAGCAGGCATTGATCGCTGCTAAGCCACTACACATGGTGACCGTGGGAGCGCAGTACAAGTTTTAGTCACGCTCTCGACAGCCCATATATCATTATCTATATATGATATCTGTATAGCTTATTATCTATATCTCCTCATGATGATGATGATGGTACGTCAAATCTGTTCATAACTCCCGCTGTGCAGGAGTTAATGACGCTAACATCTGATCTTCTCTAGCTGGCTCTGCTGGCTACTTAGAGGATATAAAAGAGCGAGACGATCGTGAGCAGTTACGGTCGTCTCGCTCTTTATCTGTACCTGTTCATAACTTGATCAAAACTGGTTGATAACTCAGCGGTAACTTATTTGGATAATTGAAATCTTTTCGTAGCTATACAACTTTCCGAGATAAGCAAATAAGTTAGCCTTGAGTTATTGATGAGTTATGAACAGCTTTTTCAACAGGAAAAGGGGGGTTATGAACAGCTTGTTGACACCCTCATGGGACGCCCGCACCAGATCCCTGTGAGGATCCCCGTACGTACGAGTAGATAGCTGTCAAAAGCGATCCACAAGGCGGTCATACCGAGCAAATTATAGAGCAGATAGTAGAGGGAGAAGAAGACAATACTTGATCCTATCATGGACCACTTGAGACCTGCCGATCGGGTTGTGCCGGCGTAGATACCATCCCAGAGGAAGGCGCCGAAGCCTACCAGCGGGATGAGCGCTGCCCAGAGATGATACTGCTTAGCGTAGGCGACGATCTCGTCATGACTACTCAAGAAGCGGAGCAAGCCATCGGGATAGAGCGCGAAGAGGGTGGTGGCGAGGAGGGATAAGACGATGCCGATGGCAAAGAGTCGAAGGATAACTGCCCTGAGTAGGTCCATACGACCGGCGCCGTAGAAGCGTCCTGAGAGTGATTCACCTGCATAGGCGAAGCCATCCATAAAGTAGCTGAAGATGCTGAAGAACTGCATGAGCAAAGCATTTGCTCCTACGGCTATGGCGCCTTCACGAACGCCCGCATAGGTGAAGAAGAGCGTGATACTGCTGAGCAGCAAGGAGCGGAGCATCAGATCCTTGCCGAGGATGAGGTAGCGTCCGTAACCTTTCGTATCGGTGAAGTGACCGAACCGCAGATGTCGCACGAGATAGCGATACTTAATGAGTAGGGTAGTGAGGAGTATCAGAGCCTGACTATACTGCGCCACGCAGGTACCGATAGCAAGTCCCTCGACACCCATCTGGTAATGGACGACGAGCGTATAGGAGACGAGGAAGTTGACCACCAGTGCACTCATAGAGGCAATCATTGGGACACGACTGTTTTGCATTCCGATGAACCATCCGTTGAGGGCGTAGATGAGCATTACGGCAGGGGCTGCGTAGAAGATGATTTGGATGTATTGCTCTGCCTCTACGCCTAGTCGCTCCGTAGCACCACCTGTGACGAGACCGCTCAGGAGCGTGGCGAAGGGAGAGACGAGTAGTACGACGATCGTGCAGAGGAGCGCCATGGTAATGCCACGAGCCAGCTGACGATTGATGTCGGAGCTGTCTTGCCGTCCGTAAGCCTGAGCCACGAGTCCCGTTGTGCCTAGGCGTATGAAGCCAAAGAGCCAGTAGATCGTGTTGGTAATCGTGGCGGCTACGGTGACTGAGCCGATAGCTTCGGGGTGAGCCATGTGTCCCGCCAGCCCTACATCGATGAGCGAGAGTAGCGGGACGGTGATATTGGAGATGATGTTTGGGATCGTGAGCCATAGGATCTGGCGATTGATCTGACGGCTCAGCTGTGGATCCTCTACCTTAGCGTGCATCTCAGTCTATAGCTATATGGAGTTCGTCTTGCCACCGAGGAGGCGTGATGCCGTAGCAAGCGGTAATCCTGTCGGTCGCCAGCACGCTGTAGGCGGGGCGCTCGGCTGCGGTGGGGTATTCAGCCGTTGGGATCGGAGTCAGTTGTGACAAGTCGTACGTAGGAACGTGCGTAGCGATTGCCTCATGGGCAAAGTCGTACCACGAGCAGACACCGCCGTTGGCATAGTGGAGTAGGGAAGTGCGAAAGCTTCGCTCCTTATCGTAGCAAGCAATGATCTCGCAAATGGCTCGTGCCAGCGAAAGTGCCGAGGTCGGCGAACCTATCTGATCGTTGACGACACGTAGCGTCTTTCCCTCACGAGCAAGTCGTAGTATGGTGCGAACAAAGTTGTGTCCCCAGGGAGCCCAGAGCCACTGCGTACGAATGACTAGATGCTGCTCGGCGGGATGCGTCGGGTGCATCAGGAGAGCCAGCTCACCCTGACGCTTGGTGCGACCGTAGAGGCTACGAGGATTGGTAGCATCCTCCTCATGATAGGGCGTCCCCTGGCACCCATCGAAGACATAGTCGGTACTAATCTGTATGATCGGCAGATGACTCTCGGCAAGCTGTGCAGGCAGTAGCGCATTGAGCGCTAGAAGGTCACGATACTGTGCTTTATCCTCGGCAAGATCCACCTGTGTGAAGGCAGCGCAGTTGACTATCATAGTCCAGTCGTGGGCTATAGCTTGCTCTTCCCAAAGCTTGATCGCTTGGGTTACAGACTCCGTGTCAGTGCAGTCGAGCTGCTCGTGCGTGTAGTTGACCAGTTCGTAAGGATTGCCCCGCTCTGCCAGCTCTCGTGTCAGACTTCTTCCCAGCTGTCCCGAAGCTCCGAGTAAGATGATACGCCCTCTGCTCATGACCGTGGCTTCTCTTGTGACTCCTCCTGGTGATGCTTGCGATGATACTCCTGATCAAGTAGTGCAAAGAGTGCGCTAATCTGCTGGTAAATACGAGTATCGGTAGGGGAGTGCGCAGCACCCTCACCACTGCCTTGAGCTAGTCCACGTACCGTCGCATTATATAGTATGGTGCAGAGGATCTCTATCTCGCCCATCTCCTTCGCGTGTGGATCCTTCGCTCTAAAGGCGACGATCGTCGGCAGGACCAGTATGTAGCACCCTTGGTAGACGATGTTGTGCTCGTCCTGGCTCACTTTCTTGTGTATTGCTTCGCACTCAGCCATCAGTTGCTTCGTGATAGGAGCGTGCTGACCGCTAAGGATCTGCGCTACCGATGCCTCGCTGAGGAGCTCTTTCATCAAGTTTTGTCGCCAAGGGTCTGACTGCATCAGATGCTGTTGCAGTAGTTTGAGTGGTTGTTGCTGGCGAGTGAGGATACGTACACTCTCCTCGGCGATCCATAGATGTATGATCTGAGCAGTGTACTCAGGTACGTCAGGCAGTAGCCCAGGAGTATTGGCTTCGTTGGTCATAATATCGGGATTAAGCTTTGCGGTGAGCGATCAACTTGCGTACGGGGTAGACAGCCGCTAGGTAACCAACGGCAAAAACCAGCAAAAGCACGACGAGTAGATCCGTCTGACGTATAGCTACTGGATAAGGTTGCGACTCCAAAGCTAGATCCATCGTAAGCCACCCATAATGTATCTGTAGCAAGCAAAGGGTGATGCCGATAGCTATGCCGGTGACGGCGCCAATGAGCGTGACCATCAGCCCCTCCAGCTGGAAGGTACGTCTGATCTCTCGTGGAGTCTCGCCGAGAGCGTGTAGGATCGCTATATCCTCCTGCTTCGAGATGAGGAGCATCGAGATACTTGCCATCACATTGTAGGCAGCAAGTAGGAGGATAAAGGCAAAGATAAGCGACGTGATCCACTTTTCGATAGATACGAGGCGCATCAAGTGCGGTTGTTGCTCAGGTCTGTTGCGAACGATGTACTCATCGCCCAGCGTCTTCGCTATGGCTTTCTGTACGGCCCCTTCGTCGGCTCCTTCAGCTAGCTGCAGAGCTAGACCGTGCGCTTGGTTTTCGTCCAGCATCAGCAGCGAACGTAGCTCAGAGAGCGGCATGAAGATAGAGTTGTCGTAGACTACATTGTCCGTAAAAAGCACCGAAACGGGCACCCCCTGCGACCGCCTTAGCGAAGTCATCGGCATGATCGGATTGATGTATCCCTTGCGCTTAGGGAGCGTGATGATGAGTGGGTCCGTGTCGTGCGCTATCGTGTTTAGGTTGATCGCTATCGAGGCACCCAGATTGTATTGCCCAGGATGTATCGCTATGTCGCCACTGTAGAGATATTTGTCCATCTGAGAGATGCGCAGGTAAGCACTGTCTACACCGTAGAGATGCGCCGCCGAGAAGCTCTCCCCCTCACTACGACTCACCAGTCCCTCGCCCCATACGAGCGGAGCGATGGCCTTTATCCCCTTTATCGCATGGATCTCTTGGATCACCACACTCTGGTCAAAGGGCGCTTCGTCCCCCTTCGTGATCAGTAGCTGAGGATCCAGTCCGACCACCTTGTCCAGGATCATCTGCTCATACCCATTGTATATGGATAGCACGCAGATCATAGTCATCGACACCACGGCAATCGCCAGCACGCTCACGCGGGTGACGATATTGATGGCACCCAGCTTCTTGTGGGCAAAGAGGTACCGCCAGGCGATAAAGAAGGGCAGACGCATCGTGTGGAGCTAGCGAATCAATTTATTGCTCTAGTAGCTTGTCGATGCGCTCCAGATAGTCTAGCGAATCATCTATATGGTACTCCATCTCAGGGATGACTCGTAGCTGCTGACCCGTGCGCTGACCCAGCTCGTAGCGGTAGCTACCAGCGTTGTCCTGTATGTACTTGAGTAGCTCGTCGGCACGCTCTGAGGGGAAGATACTCAGGTAAATATGAGCTCTGCTCAGGTCGGAGGTAACCCGTACGAGGGTGACGCTCACCAGCACGCCACGCAGCTGCTGCGTGAGCGGACGAAAGATCTCTCCCATCTCCTTCTGTATCAGTCGTGCTATCTTTTGTTGTCTTCTTGTATCCATAGTCATCTGTCGTTATGCATACAAAGATAGCAATTAGTGGGGAGAGAGGGTTAGACTTTAGAAGTTAGACTTTAGAGATTAGAAGTTAGATTACTCCGATGGCTCCGATGCATTCCGATGGTTCCGATGCACTCTGATACCCTTCAGAGCCCCTGACACCACACCTCCGAGGAAATCCGAAATCTCTCGGTGGGGATTTCGTAATCTCCAGCGAGCAACGAACAAATTCTTCCGAACTTTCATTTCATTCTTCCGAAGTTTCATTTCATTCTTCCGAACTTTTATTTCGTCCCTCGGTGGAGAATTTTCATTTGCTCCGTGGAGATTTCCGATTTTCTCGGGAGGGATTGGTCCCAATGGTGATGTCTGAGTAACTATAGCGTGTGTATATAGTGTTCCGTGGCGATACTCTAGCCATCTATTCCACGTTTGTCGTCAAGCGTAGTGCCTAGACGACAGGGGTATAATGCGTCAGTCCAGTCCATTCACCACGCCTATGTGTTGGAATTAGAATATATTATGTACCTTTGCGGTGCATAGGTGTACGAGGGGACAACCAATCTTGTAACCCCGTCTGAATAGGGAACTTGGTGCGAAGCCAAGACTGTACTCTCAGCTGTAACTCCTGAAGAGCGACCCTGCTTGATATTGTCACTGTAGCGCACGCCTACCAGCTTTCTAGCGAAGGTCTCGTAGGTAGCTATGGGAAGACCCAGGGTATCGTTCGTTTTGTAGAGCTCCATGTGAGCTGATACGAACTAGGGAGAAGTCAGAAGACCTGCCTGTGCCATAGGACTTTTGTTTTCAGAGCTAGAAAATGAAAAGATTGACAGCGGTACAGATACGACTTCACATAGTGCGTATGATAGAGTCCATAGCAGCGAGACTGGCTATGAGGCTCCCTCTCGTTGTATCTACCGTCATCAGCCACACCCTACTGCCAGCTTCAATCTGTAGGCGCGTGATCTCGCCCGTGACTTCTGCTCTGTATCTCGATGGTCCTACTCGGACACACGACGATTCTATTCACTTTATACAGAAAAGAAGTTATGAAAACACGCGAAGAGTACATCGAGAGCCTTAGAGCCCTCCATCTCAACGTCTACTTCATGGGCAAGAAGATCGACAACCCTGTCGATCACCCCATGATTCGCCCCTCTCTCAATTCGCTAGCGATGACCTATGAGCTGGCTCAGCAGGAGGAGTACAAAGACCTGATGACCGCTACCTCCAACATCACGGGCAAGACGGTCAATCGCTTCTGCCACATTCACCAGAGCGCTGAGGACCTGGTCAAGAAGGTCAAGATGCAGCGTCTCCTCGGTCAGAAGACCGCTAGCTGCTTCCAGCGTTGCGTAGGCATGGATGCCTTCAACGCTATCTGGTCTACCACCTATGAGATGGATGAGGCGTGCGGTACCAACTACCACCAGCGCTTCAGAGACTATGTCCAGTACTGCCAGGACAATGACCTCGTCGTGGACGGTGCTATGACCGATCCTAAGGGTGACCGCAGTCTCTCTCCCTCACAGCAGGAGGATCCCGATCTCTACGTACACATCAACGAGATACGCCCTGACGGTATCGTCGTCACGGGTGCCAAGGCTCACCAGACCGGTTCGGTCAATTCGCACGAGCACCTGATCATGCCTACCTGCTCGATGCGTGAGGATGATGCAGACTACGCCGTTTCTTTTGCAATCCCTAGTGACGCTGAGGGCGTTACCATCATCTACGGTCGCCAGTCTTGCGATACACGCAAGATGGAGGAGGGCGCAGACATTGACCTCGGTAACTCAACCTTCGGAGGTCATGAGACACTCTTCATCATGGATCACGTCTTCGTACCTATGGAGCGTGTCTTCATGTGCCGTGAGTACCAGTTCTCCAACATGCTCGTCGAGCGCTTCGCTGGCTATCACCGTCAGTCTTATGGTGGCTGTAAGGTAGGTGTGGGCGATGTCCTCATCGGTGCGGCTGCCCTCGCTGCTGACTACAATGGCGTACCTAAGGCTTCGCACATCAAGGACAAGCTGATCGAGATGGTGCACCTCAATGAGACGCTCTACGCTTGTGGTATCGCTTGCTCGGCTGAGGGCAAGAAGACGAAGTCGGGCAACTATCTGATCGATATGCTCCTCGCAAACGTATGTAAGCAGAATGTAACCCGCTATCCCTACGAGATAACTCGTCTCGCTGAGGACATAGCTGGCGGTCTAATGGTTACGATGCCTAGCCAAGCTGACCTGCAGCACGAGGAGGTCGGCCCGCTCGTACGTAAGTACCTCGCTGGCGCTAAGGGCACGGACACGGTGAATCGTATGCGCATCCTACGTCTGATCGAGAACCTCACACTCGGTACTGCTGCCGTAGGCTATCGCACGGAGAGCCTACACGGTGCTGGCTCGCCACAGGCTCAGCGCATCATGATCTCGCGTCAGTGTAATATGGAGGCAAAGAAGGAGCTGGCTCGTCAGATAGCTCATATCGACACCTCTCTGGATAAGAAGTCTCAAGGCAAGTAGTCCTAGCCGATTATGACAGATCTATCCTCTAGGGTAGACGAGATCACTACCATCATCAGTAGCTATGTACGTCCCCAGCTCCAGGCTCACGGGGGCGACATAGCTCTGCTGAGGGTGGCTGGCGAGCAAGTCTTCGTCAAGGTCTCGGGGAGTTGTCAGGCCTGCCCCTCGCTGAGTAGTACGATCCAAGAGGTCGTGCAGGAGACTCTGCGCAGCGAACTCGCTCTCCCCACCCTAACGGTAACTGTAGACGACAGCGTCAGCGACGAGCTCATCGCTGAGGCGCTCCGGATCATACGAAAATAAGGGCGCTTAGCTTTTAGCTCTTTGCTTTTGGCTAGAGTCACTAGAACTACTAGAGCCACTAGAACCACTAGCCAACAGCTAAAAGCCAACAGCCAACAGCCAATTTCTAACCTCTATTCTCTCTATATGTCTATCCCATTTAGCAGTATTACTTCCGACGAAGCTGTCTCTCACATACAGGACGGTGACTTCGTCGTCCTATCTCATGCGGCTGCTGTACCGCAAGCCTGCGTCGCTGCCTTAGCGCGAAACTATGAGCGCTTCCACAACGTACGCATCTTCCACATGGTCACTCTCGGCGAAAGCCCCTACACAGCACCAGAGATGGAGGGACACTTCAGACTCGTGACCAACTTCGTCGGAGCCAACACGCGCCCAGCCGTCGATGAGCAGCGCGCTGACTTCGTCCCTTCCTACTTCTACGAGGTTCCCTCGATGATGCAGCCAGGAGGAGCCTTTCATCCAGATGTTGCCATCGTGCAGCTATCCTATCCCAACGAGGAGGGCTACTGTAGCTTCGGCACCTCCTGCGACTACACCAAGCCCGCTGCAGAGCAAGCGCGAGTCGTCATCGGAGAGCTCAATAAGCAGATGCCATTCGTCGGTGGAGACAACCTCATACATATCTCGCAGCTCACGCATATCGTTGAGGCTGACTACCCACTCTACGCACTTGACCTGCCACGCATCGGAGAGGTCGAGGAGGCTATCGGACGCAACTGCGCAGAGCTCATACAGGATGGCGACACGCTCCAGCTAGGTATCGGAGCAATACCTGATGCCGTCCTGCTCTTCCTCAAGGACAAGAAGGACCTCGGTATCCACTCCGAGATGGTCTCCGACGGTGTCGTCAAGCTTATCAAGGCTAACACCATAACGGGCCGGCGCAAGACGCTACATCCCAACAAAGTGGTCGCTACCTTCCTCATGGGTACGCAAGAGCTCTACGACTTTGCGCACAATAACCCAACCATCGAGATGCGCCCCGTCAACTATGTCAACGATCCGCGCATCATTGCTCAAAACGATCAGCTCGTGAGCATCAATAGCTGTATCGAGGTAGACCTCATGGGACAGGTCGTCTCGGAGGCGATGGGCTTGCGACAGTTCAGCGGTCCTGGCGGACAGGTAGACTTCGTGCGTGGTGCCGCCTGGTCTAAGGGCGGACGCAGCATCATCGCTATCCCCTCCACAGCTCGCCGAGGTACCGCCTCCCGCATCGTACCCCTACTCACAGAGGGCGCAGCCATCACCACCTCTCGCAATGACGTAGACTATATCGTCACCGAGTATGGCGTAGCGCACCTCAAGGGCAAGTCGCTCCGTGAGCGAGCCTTAGCACTGACTGCTATCGCTCATCCCAATTTCCGCCCCGAGCTAGAGGCGGAGTGCAAGAGAAGATTCAAACTATAACAATACATTCTTACTATGCAACTATTCAAGCTCAAGACGGTCATCGACCAGTTCGAGACCTTTGCAGACTTTGCCAAAGCCTTTGCACTCGGGGAGCGGGACCTAGTCATCACCAATGACTTCCTCTACGAGCCCTTTATGAAAGCTTCTCAGCTACCCTGCCACTTCGTCATGCAGGAGCACTACGGCACAGGAGAGCCCTCAGAGGAGATGATGAATCAGATCCTCCACGACCTACAGGGGACGGACTTCGATCGTGTCATAGCCGTAGGCGGTGGTACGGTCATCGACATCTCCAAGCTCTTCGTGCTACGTGGCTTGACAGACGTGATGGACGCCTTCGACAAGAAGATCCCGCTCGTCAAGGAGAAGCAACTCATCATTATCCCCACAACCTGCGGTACAGGTAGCGAGGTGACCAATATATCGATCGCTGAGATCAAGAGCCGCCAAACGAAGATGGGACTCGCCGATGATGCCATCGTCGCTGACAATGCTGTCATCATACCTGAGCTACTCAAGGGGCTACCCTTCAAGTTTTACGCATGCAGCGCCATCGATGCGCTCATACATGCTGTCGAGTCCTTCCTCTCGCCCAAGTGCAACCCCTACACCGCTATCTTTAGCGAGGCTGCTTGGCAGATCATCATCCCAGTCTTCCAGAAGATACGAGACAAAGGTCCCGACTACCGATTCGACTGTATGGGCGAGATGATTATGGCGAGCAACTTTGCGGGCATCGCCTTCGGCAATGCCGGCGTTGGTGCCGTCCACGCGCTCTCTTATCCGCTCGGAGGTACCTATCACGTACCCCACGGAGAGGCAAACTATCAGTTCTTCACCGAGGTCTTTAAGGCTTACGAGCGCAAAGCTCCAGCTGGTCAGATGCAGCTCCTCAAGGAGAAGCTCGCCAAGCTGATGGGTTGCACACCCGCCACGCTCTTTGACGAGATCGATGCACTACTCTCAGCCTTGATTGCCAAGAACCCACTTCACACCTACGGCATGAAGGAGGAGGAGATCGAAGGCTTTGCCGACGCAGTCATCGCTACACAGCAACGCCTCCTAGCAAACAACTACACCCCCCTCACACGGGACGAGATCAGAGACATCTACAAGGCTCTCTACTAAACAACGCTATCACACAATTCAATTTATAAACAACCATATCTATGGATATTAAAGAAATGGTCTCTCTAGCACGAGAGGCACAGAAGGATTACCAAGCACGCTTTGACCAGGACGCTGTAGACCAGGTGGTCAAGGCTCTCTGTCGTGTCGTCTATGACAATGCTGAGATGCTCGCTCGTGAAGCTATCGACGAGACCGAGATGGGCGTCTACGAAGACAAAGTGGCTAAGTGCCGCAACAAGTCAAAAGGCGTATGGAGCAACCTCCAGGGCAAGAAGAGTATGGGCGTACTAGACATCGACGAGAAGACCGGTCTCATCAAGATCGCTAAGCCCGTAGGTGTCGTCGCTGCTATCACCCCGACGACCAATCCGATCGTCACACCGATGGCAAATATCGCCTTCGCGCTCAAGACTCGCAATGCGATCATCGTATCTCCACACCCACGCTCTAAGAACTGCTCCGCACATACCATCCAGCTCATACTGGAGCGCCTCAAGGAGTTCAACGTACCTGAGAACCTCATCCAGTGCGTCACCGAGCCCTCTATCCAAGCCACGCAAGACCTCATGTCTGCCGTCGACGTCGTAGTCGCTACGGGTGGTATGGGCATGGTACACTCAGCTTACTCTTCAGGCAAGCCCTCTTTTGGTGTCGGTGCTGGCAACGTACAGGTCATCCTCGACGAGCATATCGACTACAACGAGGCTGCCGAGACCATCATCCGCGGACGTATCTTCGACAACGGCATCATCTGCTCTGGCGAGCAGTGCTTCATCTATCCTGAGCAGCATAAGGAGGAGATCTTCCAGGCCTTCAAGGATCACGGAGCTTACTTCGTACCTGCTGAGGAGCATGACAAGATGGTCAATACCCTCTTCGTCAACGGCACCATCAGTCGCGACGTCGTCGGTAAGAGCGTACAGCACATCGCTCAGCTCGCTGGCATCTCCGTACCCGAGGGTACCCGTATGCTCATCGTGCCTGCCAAGGGTGTCGGTACTGCCGATCCTATCTGCAAGGAGAAGATGTGCCCCGTGATGACCTGTCTGCCTTACAAGCACTTTGACGAGGCTATCGAACTGGCTAATACCAACCTCAAGATGGAGGGTAGTGGTCACACGGCTGGCATCCACTCAAACAATCAGGGTAACATCATCAAGGCTGGCGACGAGATCACCATCTCACGTCTCATCGTCAACGCACCCTGCTCGATCACCGCTGGTGGATCTATCCAAAATGGTCTCTCCGTGACCACAACCCTAGGTTGCGGTAGCTGGGGTAACAACTCTATCTCAGAGAACCTCACCTACAAGCATCTACTCAACATCTCCCGCATCGCTCGTATGTCGCCACACGTCCACGTACCGACAGACGAGGAGATCTGGGCGATGAACTAGATCCGCACATCCATAGGCTATCTGCGCTCACCTAGCTCTAGAGCGCACACAGAAAAGACTCCCGACGAGGCGATGCCTCATCGGGAGTCTTTCTGTATAGGGAGTACCCGCTCAGCGAGTACTGCTTAGCGTACCACCTTGAAGGTCTGGCTACCAGCCTTGATTAGGTAGGAGCCAGCGGGGAGTGTAGCTGTACTGATGGTAGCCACGCTTGCTACGGGCTCTACGACCTGTAGGCATTGTCCCTGTAAGTCATAGAGAGCTACGGCGGTCGTCGCATTGGTAATCGTCCAGCTCATATCGTCACAGAGCAGATGACTCTGAGAGGGTGTAGCTAGGGGCTCTAGTCCGAGAGGCTTATTGGACTCATAGACGAATGTTCCGCCATTGGTCACATCGGTTGCCACGGCTTCCTTGGAGCCATTGTACAGTAGCGGATAGGTGAGAGCCTCTAGGTTGTAGTTCTTAAATCCATAGATGAAAAGACGTGCCAACGTGGGGAGAGGATAGTAAGTCTTAGCGGCCGGTTGTCCCGTCGTAAATGTAAACTGATAGATAAACCCGCCACCGCCCAAGGATGCTAGATTGCCCTTGTCGTCATATTCAAAAATCGTCTCAACGAGCTCATTCCCCGCCTTGAGATAGGAGAGCCCTAGCATGTACCTTCCATCTGCGTCAAAGGTTATCTCCTCAGACTCAAAGGGGCTTCCGTCAGCATTCACGGCTGTGCGCTTGTAGAGCTGCCCCCTCTTGTTGTATTCAAGCGTAGTGGTAAAGCCTTCGCCCCACTCAAAGACATTAGGGTCCAGAAAGTGGATTGTAGCTTTGCTCGGTAGTCCCTCGGCACTATATTCTATATTGAGCTTGTAGTCCTCCACGAGAGTAGTATCCTCAGGGGTGGTGTTGAGGTTATTCCAGCGCACGAAGCGGGTCATCTGCCCCTGGTCGTTGTAGGTATAGCAGTAGCGCCTGGCGATGACTAGGTCGTCAAAGCCTTGACGCTCTCCATACTCCACCTGCTGGATGCACTGATGCTTGTCGTTGTAGAGATAATCTAGGTATAGCCCTGAGTTACGTTGTCCCGTTATCGTATCCGTCTCGAAGTAGCTACAGCGAGTGATGTCGTTGTGGGCATTGTATTCAAATTCAATATCCTGATTCCCAAAGACGCCGATCATCTTAGAAAGACGATAGGTGGCTTGGTCAGGCACGTGGTAGAAGTCGCTGAGATTCTTCAGATTGTTTTCCAGCATCTGAGCGGATAAAAGTATGGTGCTGCCTAATAGTAGAAAGAGGAGGCTGAGAGTCCTGTGTAATGCTTTCATATTGAGAAGTGATGTTGTAGTCTTTATTTAAAGAGATAGTTTGAGTGTCGTCTCACCGATTGTAAGGAGGTAGAGACCAGAGGGAGTATACGTAAGGTCTATTTGCTCCGTGCTAGCTCCCGTAGCCACGGTAGTGAAGATAGTCTCGCCGAGCAGGGTGCACAGTGTAATAGGAGTGCCAGCAGATGTTCCAGTGATGGTCAGGTGATCTGAAGAAACCTCTACGGTGTAGCAAGTCTCTCCTACTGGGCTACTGACTGCATTACTATTACCCACGCTAGCGAAGGTCGCCTCAACACGGACGTTGTAACCATCTATGAAGAAGTATCGGTCCTCTAGGATGTCCTCACCGTTAGCTCTAAGGTACTTAAGCTCATAGCCCTCATCGGGAGTGCAGGTGAGCTGTACTTTGGTGCCGTCTGGCACAGCATTGGGGTCGGAGCAGTCGGCCTCTACCTTGCCCTTACCCAACTTAACGATCGTCACCTTGTAGGTGTCCACTGGGATAAGCTTGTAGGAGGCACTGATCTCTACATCACTCGCTACGGAGATATACTTCTCAGCCGTAATGTCTTTGTATCCAGCCATTAGATGCTCTAACTCATAGCCCTTCTCGGGGGTGCAGATGAAGTGAAGGATAGCCCCCTCGGGGACCTTTGTGAGGTCATACTCTTGCTCCTTTACTGCAAGGGTACCGTGCTCAGGCTTCTGAAGCGATACACGATAGCTCTTGACAGGGCTAAAGGTTGGCGTGACGGTGACATCAGCCTTGACGATGAGTGTGCGGGTGTTTGTAATGTCCTCTGTACCTGCCATAAGCTTGGTCAGGGCATACCCATCCTCAGGCTCTGCGGTAAAGGTCACAGCACTACCCGCCAGGAGGTGCGTCAGGTCTACACCCTCGGGAGCTACGATGCGACCATGCTCGGCCTGAGCTATGGTTACCTTGTGATAGCTCTGCTGAGGAGCGATGATTACTTTGCCCGCATACTCCTCCTTGCCATCGAGGGTGATGGACATTACCTCGTTGAGCTCTGCCACCTTAGCACCGCTGGGAGAGGTGATAGCACATCCCTCGAGGGTTAGCTCCTTGAAGTAGCCGATGGAGACCGCGCCCTGGTCATTGATCGTTGAGGCGGTGACATAAGCTTTGTCTATCAAAAGGTGAGAAGAGACGAAGTCTCCCACGAGTCCGCCATTGAGCCCGATGGCTGTAACGGATACCCCATCGGCGATGGTCAGGCTAGCCCCAGATCGACAAGCATAGGCATAAGCCTGCTCAGAGGTAATGCTGAGAGAGCCTGGACCTGTAATGCGGACAGACGAACGCATCGTGATGGCGTCATCAGAGCCTGTGCATACGAGCTGGTTGGTGCCCTCGACCTGTATAGTTATTTCGTCAGGCATCCAGCCTGTGAGTATCCTAGAGACAGTGTTGATCTGGACATCTCGCAGTGTGAGCGTCCTAGTTGCAGCCGTCCAGGATACGGAGCCCTTCTGGTCTGCCGGAAGTAGTTGCGCCTGGTCTGTAGCGGGGTCAAAGGGTCTCTCCATAAAAGTCATCTCCTGCGCACCCACTGGGAGGGTGAATAGCCACAAAGATATGGCTACGCCAAAGAGCTTTAGGAGCCGTAGTAATTGTTGATTCATTGATTGATTGCGTTTTGATGTTTGTATAGCATGTGTGTCGTCAGCTCGCTACTTCTTGTCTACCTGTATGGCATACTGGATCGTGATATAGCCACGGAGCTTCTTGTTGTTCTGAAAGTCTAAGACGCGTAGACGAGCTATCTCACCAGAGGCTGAGCGGACGAGATAGATAGCGTTGTCCCAGTAGACCTGAGGTGGCATACCCTCCTGCCAGATAACGCCCTTGTTGAGATAGCCTCCATATCCGTCACACTCAGAGGAGAGGAGGAAGTTAGCCTGCTGCATCTCATACTTAGTCCTATGGGAGCCAAGACCATCATCTTCAAACTGCATCAGGAGTACCCCCTCACGATCGAGCGTCCACTGGCTATCCTCAGGAGTAGGTATATCTGCGGTTAGGACCTTCTGCTTGGTAATGCGCACGGCAGCGCCCTTGCCTTTGCCCGACACTCCACCATTGGTCTTGAAGTCGTAGCGGTGCAGACCGAGATCCCATGAGAGGTCGTTGTCTGGGTCAGTCACCTGGACCAGCTCACCAGTAGTAAAGTTTAGGTAGACCCACTTGGTATAGTCAGTCGCATCGATAGTCATTCGCTTGACCATCCACTCTTTCTTGGGATCAGCAGGCGGAGTGACTGGACCGTCTGGTGTATGGCTAGGCTTGGGCGCAGGCTTGTGACAAGCGACACATAGGAGCATCACCAAGAGTGTTAGTAGTGATAGTTTCTTCATAAATAGTTGGATTGCTTTTATTGTTAGTCAAAATGGCTTTGCAAAGGTATCGTTTGACAGATATATCTAGCAATACCCACATGTCGGTATTTCCCTTTAAGGCATACTGAGAAATGTTGAATTCTCTTAGCCTCTCTCGGTGAAATTCTAGGTTTATCGGCATTTCCTCCCGAGGAATTTGAAATCCTCCACGGAGGAAAAGAAAAATTCTTCGGAAGTTTCATTTCATTCCTCCGAACTTTCATTTCATTCTTCCGAACTTTTATTTGCCGGTTCCGTGGAGAATTTTTATTTGCTACCGAGCTATTCGCAAATTCCTCCCGAGGCGTCGGATTTTTCAGGCTCAATGTGTCAGCTTTCGCAACACTTTATGATTAGCGAGCAGATGCGCTGCAACATTTCGGCGGCTCACTCGTCTTATAGGTGTAAGGCACTCTTTTGGACCGTTGGTCCGAGCGTCATACAGTTATACATTGAGTAGTTTTTAGTTTACAGTGATTACAATGGATGGAGCCACTTTCATACAGACCTACGTCCCCCTACGGCCGACGATTCTACAGGTCTGTATGGCTCTCCTATCCAATGAGATGGAGGCGGAGGATGTGACCCAAGATGTACTGGTGAAGCTCTGGGAGCAACGCGCACATCTAGATGAGGTCGCATCGCCTAAGGCTTACGCCATACGCATCGCTCGCAACAAATGCATCGACACACTCCGAGCCCCGGCACAGCGGCTACGCAATGCGGAGGAGCCTACAGAGCTAGAGATGCCACTGGTCACGATGACCCCGCAGGAGGAGCTTATAGTCCAGGAGCAGCTCACTCGCATCAACGACTGGGTCGCTACCCTGCCTGAGCAGCAACAAGAGGTGTGGCGACTGCGACAGGAGATGATGCTGACCAACGATGAGACAGCCCAGCGCATGGGACTACAAGAGGTGACCGTCCGATCAATGATCTCACGTCTGCGCAAGGAGGCACGAAAGCTTTTTGCCGATATGAAGGAGTGATCCGCATACCTTATTATATATAGAATACAGAAGCCACTATGATACATTCACCACACGACATAGACCAGCTACTAGAGCGCTACTACGACGGGACGACTACGCCCGACGAGGAGTTCGTACTCTACCTAGCACTCCTACAGGAGCAGCCAGGATCGCCATACTATGCCGATCGCATGCTCCTAGAGGCTACCCTACAGCGTGCTGCCACAGAGACGCGGAGTGCAGCACCAGTGCCCACCCCTCGCTGGCAGGTATGGGTGCGTAAGTACGCCGTTGCGGCTGCCGTGCTACTCATCGGCGGTGTAGGAGTCTCCGTCTTTCAGTGGGGACGCAACAGCCGACAGGCGGAGCTATCCCTTCGCAACGGTCAGCCGATACCTCAAGAGCAGGTCAATGAGTATGCGCTCGCAGCTTTTACCAAGCTGGGGGACTGTGTGCAGCTCTGCTCTGAGCAAAACGATGAGATCGGCGAGCTCTTTGGTCGCCTACAAGACTCTTATCAAAACTCGATGGAGAAGATCCCCTTCGTCTCAGGGGATGGATGGACCCTGACGGACAATTGATTTTACCCACGACTGCAACAATCCGTCCTCTCAAACGACTTATATATAGAATCCCCTTGATACAGTCATATAGACTATGAAAGCATACATTACTCATATCTCACGTCTGAGCCTCTTGACCCTTACGATGCTCCTCCTGCTAGGACTATCCGCATCAGCGCAACGTGGCTCCGCCCGTACACGTATCAATACCGCTAGGCTTATGGAGACCAAAAATATAGATGTCATATACATCTCTCCCGCAATGCTCCAAAGCGTCCCCAAGGCGAGTCTCAGGATAGATGGCGCAGAGTCTATGGCGGGCATTATGGACGGCATCACGTCAATACATATCTACACCTCCTCCGACCGCAAGGCGATACAAGAGATACGTCGTACCTTCGCTCCAATCATCGAACTACGCCGCTCGGATCTGGAGCAGCTGATGTATGTCAAGAACGATGACGGAGTCATCAACTTGATCGGACAGATACAGGGCGACAACGCCTCCGAGCTATATATGATTGTCTCGGGCGATGACGAGTACACGGTGATCAACTTCTCGGGGAGCTTCTCCCGTCGACAGCTTGAAAAGGCTGTCTCCCAAGACAGTCGCAGGCGCAAGTAGCGACTCGCCAGACCCATTATACTTAACCTTTCAGTAAGAACCTACAAATGGGCTACACGTTACTGTAGCAACTTGCGAAGCGCGACCATACGTGAGTACCGTACACGCTCCATACACCGAGAGCCCGAGAGGCTCCGTGTGGCAAGACTGTTTTGTGATTAGTTTTAGTTGTAAATTGAACAGAAGCGACGAGAGGGAGCCCCACCACGGGGACTCCCTCTCTCTTTAATTAAACGCTTCGTCAAGCAAGAAAGATTGAAAAGGTCAAAAGAAATACCGCTTTTGTCAAGTCATCATCGCACCCTATATGGCACAAATCCCGTAACTTTGCTCCCAAAGAAATAATAGAATTGTAGCCAAACCACTTACTATGATACGAAAGATAGCGATTACACTCGCACTCGTCCTAACCTTCGGACTAGCAGCAACGGCACAGCGAGTCGCCCTCAAGCACAACTTCGCCTACGATGCCCTCCTCACGCCCAACCTCTCGCTTGAGTTTGCAATGGGCAATAAGTTTACCTTTGACACCCAGTTCGGCTGGAACTCATTCGTTTTCAATCTAGATGCGAGCAAGCCTAACTATAGTACGACCAAGTGGGCTCACTGGATGGCTCAGCCAGAGCTTCGCTACTGGTTCTGCGACGTCTTCAACGGGTGGTTCCTCGGTCTACACGGACATGTAGGTCAGATGAACGTAGGCGGTGTCAACATCCCCTACCCCCTCATCCTAGAGAACAAAGAGTCCGTCATGAAGAACCACCGCTACCAAGGCTGGTTCTACGGAGGTGGTCTCAGCTTAGGCTACCAGTGGGTGCTCTCAACACGCTCTTCGCTTGAGTTCTCGCTAGGCGCTGGATATGCCCGCATACTATACGACAAGTTCCCCTGCACACGTTGTGGCGTGAAGGTCGATGCGGGCAAGGCTAACTACATCGGTCCGACCAAGGCGACGATTTCGTACGTCTTCTTCTTTAAGTAATCGTCAGTAGCACATCTAATAACTCAGACACAAAGACTATGAATATCAAGATATCCCGCTTACTCATACTCCTCTCGACGCTACTCCTCGTCGGAGGGACACTATGTGCTCAGCAGTTCTCCAAGTCCGGGGAGACACAGACGATTGCACTATCAGCCGAGCATCACACCATCTCCCGTGACATCAGTCGTAATATCCTACGCATCGACCTAGACGTGGCACCCTATGCCTATGTACGTGCACAACAACTCCTCCGCATTACTCCCGTCTACGTATCTGCCGATAGGAGCAAGGAGATCCGCTTCAACAAAATCTACGTAGCCGGTAGCTCTCGCTACAAGGTTCTCAATCGTCAGCACAATCTCTACAACGATGATGCCTTGGTTCATGAGATCTACTCACGTCCCGAGGAATCTGTCTATGCACGGGGTACGAAGGAGCTACCTCATATGGTCTACGAGCGTCCATTTGAGTTCTGGATGGTGGGAGCCCATCTAGAGCTAGAGATTGAGACCTTCAGCTGTGGCAACTGTCCTAAGGAGGCACGCCTAGCACAAGGCGATCCACAAGCTATCCCCGTCTTCGGAGCCAAAGACTACAAGTACGACTATATCGTACCCGCTGCGACAGCTTTCAAGGAGTATGCCGAGAGCTTTGATGCCAAGGTACAGTTCATTGTTGACAAGCACGACCTCCTCAGAGATTACAAGGGCAATGCTCAGGAGCTAGCACGTCTAGGCGACTTCGTCCGTAGAGCGACCAAGATCGAAGGAGCAGAGCTTCAAGCGATCAACATCCGTGGATACGCATCTCCCGAAGGTGGCTTCGAGCACAACAAGGCACTCTCCGAGAGACGTACCAAGACACTTGATGACTATGTCAAGCGCACCTATCCTAACCTAGTTAGTCGTGTCGAGGTCGTCGCTGAGGGTATGGGCGAGGACTGGGATGGACTACGCAAGCTCGTAGACGCTAGTGATATGCCCGAGCGTCAGACCATACTGGACATCATTGACAAGTACAATACCGACACCGAGCGCGAGGCTGACATCAAGGCTCTTGACGGAGGCAAGGTCTACCGCAACCTCTTAGAGAATGACTATCCTAAGCTCCGTCGCACCACCTTTACGATGAGCTATCGAGTACGTCCCTTTGAGGTCTCTGAGCTAGCTCACATCTACTCAACCAATCCCAAGCTGCTAAGCCTCAAAGAGCTCTACACACTAGCTCAGCAGGTTATAGCAAGAGGTGAGAGCCCCGTAGCCATCTATCGTGCAGGATATGAGCAAAACGCAGGCGATCCAGTCGCCAAGCTCAACTACGCCAATGCACTCCTAGAGTACGACAAGAATGCCAACGAGGCTTACACTGTCCTCTCCAGCATACAGTCCGACGCTCGTGCCAAGCTCCCCACAGCTATCGCACTTGATATGCTAGGACGCAAGGCTGAGGCAGAGACTCTATACTTCAAGAAGTAATAGTTGAAGGAGAGATACGCTCACACTGCTGAGCGTATCACACAGACAAGGCACCTCCAGCAGGACGACTTAGGTCTTCTTGCGTGGGGGTGCCTTTTTTTTACAATCGGTTAACGCAAGACGCATAACCATCAAGGGATCAGTAGAGCACAGCCCTCAAACGAGGGATTAGACACTGGTTACGCCTCCAAGACTAGCGCACTATATTCTTGTAGTCTACCGACCACGCTTGACGACAAGCTGAGGATATTGCAGGTTGGGTATTGATACAGAGTGCTATAGACGCACGCCATAGCTGCTCCTAGATCTTCGCTGAGTCCGATTTTCCCAAAGGAATTTCCCAATAGCTCACGAGCCAGCAAAAATTCTCCACCGAGGGGCGAAATAAAACTTCGGAAGAATGAAATGAAACTTCGGAAGAAGCAAATCAAAGTTCGGAAGAATTTTGTCATTCCTCCCTGGAAGTTCAAAAACTCCTACCGAGACAATGGCTAATTTCCTCAAGAGTCTAGGATGGGAGGTGACACGTTTCAGTGCGCTCTCCCGCTTGCGGGAGCAAAGATTTACAGTTATTGAACTGTTGTAAGGAAATAATAAGTATATTTGCCTAGCGACAGTCACAGAAGAAGATTGTAGTACCCCCTCCCGACAGGCTACGTCATAGAGCCCATATAGGAGGGGCCTAGTTGCAATGCTCTACTGCGGACTCTCGAACCAACACTAACTTATTATCCCAATCGTATGAAACGACTATTACCTCTTCTCTTCCTCTACCTCCTAGCTACCCTCGGGGTGATGGCTCAGGAGAAGCAAGGGAAACAAATCTTCCACACTGGCAGTGAGGGACCCGTCTTTGACTACACTGTTGAGGCTGGTCTACCGCGCCCTTACTATGACGATGGCGGCCCCAGCAGGGGCATGAGGGGCAACTACTCTAAGACCATCATCAAACTCAAGCCACTCAACTCTAACTCCCATATCACCATCGTCTTCGAGCAGATGGAGATAGGAGAGTATGACGAGTTGCGCTTCTACAATGGGGCTATCGAGCTATGGAATGGCCCCAACGAAGATGGCGAGTACTACTACGACTGGCCCAAGGGTGTAGACCCGATCAAGACTGTCAAGGGGACACCATCCAATCCTCACTTTGCCGTCACCTCCACCGCTGCGGATGGCTGCCTATCGGTAGCCCTCTACAACGGGTCCAACTCTCCAGGCTGGAAGGCGATGGTCTACTGTGTCAGAAACGGCGATCCCGAGCCGGGCACAGCTCCCCAGCAAGCAACCATTCGCTACGTCTCTACAACTGGTAGCGGTGATGGTAGCTCCTGGAGCAATGCTTCAAGCAATCTGCAAGCTATGATCGATGCCTCTTCCGCAGGTGACGAGATATGGGTGGCTAAGGGCACTTATCATCCTACCAAGCTTATCAAGACCTCTAAGAAGCGTTCTTACGCCTTTATACTCAAGGAGGGAGTCTCCCTCTACGGTGGCTTTGCGGGCAATGAGACGACTCGTGACGCTCGTACAGCTGCGAAGGTGATAGGCAACTGCTATCGTGCTAACGAGACTATCCTCTCAGCCGACGATGATGTTCCTGACGTCTGGACACGTGTCGAGGGTGCTGGCTCTAAGGTACGCGAGGAGTGGCAGATCACTGGCAATAAGGGTAACTACAACCATGTCCTTTATAGTGCTACGCCCTTTACCGAGCGCACCACGATCGACGGCTTTACGCTCAAGGGTGCCAATGCTAATGTCCAGAACGTCAAGGCTTGTGGTGGAGCTCTCTACGCTTCGGGAAATGTAGCTCTACTCAACTGCGACATCACTGAGCATTACGCTTACACTGCCGCAGAAACAACATTGCCTACTTGGCCTTTCCTAGGCGGTGCCGTTGCAATACTAAAGGGTGCTGGCAAGGCACTGGTCAAGAATTGCGCTTTCTCCAAGAATATGATCTCTATGCCAACAGGAGTAGCCTCTGGTGCTGGACTTTATATTGAGCAGGGTACGGTAGAGCACTCTACATTTGATGGTTGTATCGCGCCAGATCAGGGTGGAGCTATCAGAGCTATAGGCTCTACGGTCAAAGCGTGTGAGATCACCAATAGCTATGGTGGCTCTGGTGGTGCTATCTACGCTGAAAACGCAACACTGCAGGCAAATAAGATATATAACTGTACGTCTATGCGTGGTGGTGCTATCTATGCCAGCGCATCTACGATCGAAAATAATATCCTATACAATTGCTTTGCCGATGACCCCATCTACGAGGATCCTACTCTGGCAAATCGTGGAGGTGGTGCCGTATGGACACTCGGCACGAGCAAGCTTATAGGCAACCTGATCTATAACTGTACAGGCTTCAAGGGTGGCGGTGTCGTAATGACGGCCGATGGCATCTTTGCACACAATACAATCGCTCAGTGCGTTGCTAATAACTCTACTGAGACTACTCCCGATCTGCTCCTACCTGCTGGCACTAAGGCGCTCAACTCTATCTCTGGAGTAAATGCCCCCAGCAAGCACTTTGTCAAGCCAACGACCTTCGCAGGCTATACTAAGGATGCAGCGAAAGCTGAGGAGCTAGCCACTAGTGACTGGCACCTCCTAACCACATCATCACTCATCGGTACAGGTACCTCCTCTGAGTATAACAACACGATCGACATCTGTGGAGACACCCGCATACAAGAGCTCTCTGTCAATCCAGGTGCTATCGCTAAGGCTGTGGCTCCTGTTGAGGAGGAGGCTGCGATCGTCATGACAGTAGAGAAGACCGACAAGCCGATCAAGATTGCCACGGGTGGTCTCAAAGGGACGAAATTCTCTATTGACTGGGGCGATGGCAACAAGGTCGAGTACGAGGGGCTTAAAGAGATCACCAAGACTCCTCTTGGCAACACGATCAAGGTCTACGGAGATGATATCCTCGCTCTTCAAGCGAACAACATCGGTCTCACGGTACTTGATGTGACCAATGCTCCTAAGCTCCTTAAGCTCATCTGTAACAACAACAAGCTCTCTGAGCTAGACTTGACGAAGAACACAGCACTCTCTGCTCTCTACTGCTCGGAGAACCTTATCTCCAAGCCACTCAACATCTCAGAGTGTACCAAGATGCGTGCTTTCGACATCAGTCGCAACGCTATCCCAGGCAAGCTTGATCTATCGAAGATGAGCAGGCTCTCGAGCTTCAAATGCTTTAACAATGCGATCTCCGAGCTACTACTGCCTAAGACAGCTCCGCTCAACACGATCGACTGCGACAGCAATCGTATCGCGACACTAGACCTGACGGGTATCAACGACCTTGCTGAGCTAAACTGTGCCTACAACGAGCTCACAGAGCTCACGCTCACAAAGCTGCCTAACCTCTCTAAGGTCTACGCTCCAGGCAACAAGCTCTCTAAGATTACCTTCGATCCGAAGACGATCATCACAGATCTGACGCTCTTTAGCAATAAGTTCGCTACGATAGATCTCTCAGCTCTGCCTAAGCTTACCAGCCTTTATCTACAGGACAATGAGCTAACGTCCATTGACCTGACGGTAACACCTCTCATTAAGTGGCTCAACCTGAGCAATAATAAGCTCTCTAGCCTCAATGTTACACCACTCACAGGGCTTATGAACCTGCGCTGTGGAGGCAATCAGATTCACTCGATCGACCTCTCACAGGCGCCTCTGCTGAACACCATCTTGATCGACGACAACAAGCTCACAGAGCTAGATGTACAGCATCAGAAGAACCTCTTCTGGCTCACCTGTTCGGGCAATGAACTCACCAAGCTAGACCTATCGCACAATCCGTCGATCGTCTGGCTCAAGTGTAGTCGCAACAAGCTCGCACAGCTAGATCTGTCGGCTCAGAAGGCGGTGCAGATGCTTTACTGCGATCACAACCAGATCAGCGAGCTCAAGATCACCAACTATGCAGGGCTACAGGGACTCTTCTTGCAAAACAACATGATGCCTGTCGCAGCGCTCAATAGTTTGATCAAAGCACTCCCCAACGTCTCTAAGGTAGAGGTGCACGACAACAATCGTGAGTGGGTAAAGCAGCTCAACATTAGCGAGAACCCAGGCACTGCTGGGGCTGACATCACGCCTGCACAGAGCAACGGTTGGATCGTTACCAAGGTAACCTCCATTTTCGCTCCTACGACTGCAACAGCTACTAGCATCTACTACGACACTGACCAGAGAGCAATCGTCTCAGAGACTCCTCTGACACAGATCTCGCTCTACAGCTTACAGGGTGAAATGCTTATGTACGCCAACGATGGTGGCACACACTACGCACTACCTGAGCTACCAGTGGGTAGTTACCTCGTATATGCCAAGAGCGCTGACGGAGCCATCCTCACGCTCAAGGTCGTAGTCTCCAAGTAAGACTGCTAACGCTATAAATGCGACAAGCCCCCCGACAGAGCTGGGGGGCTTGTTTGCAACAACTAATAAGTAAACTAGTATAACCTATGAAGTATCGTTCAACTTTTGGCTTAGCCCTTATGCTTGCTGTGGCACTTGTCACTCTGAGCGCTTGCGACAAGGAGGTGCGAGACCCCAAGGAGGGTGCTATCACCTTCCTAGTCGGTGGCAAGGCTCCCGCCGCTGGTACGCCTATGCCTAAGATCCCCAACGTGTCTCATGTCTCCCTGCCCGCAGAGAGCATGCCACTGGTAGAGGCTGGAAATGCCTTTAGCCTTAAGCTCTTTGGGGCTCTTCTGGACAATCGGGATGCCAGTGCTAACCTCGTGCTCTCACCAATCTCTATCGAGACGGCTCTCGGAATGAATGCGGTGGGTCTGTCGGACGAAGCTTTTGATGAGTACAGATCGGCACTGAAGCTACCCGCTACACAGAGCATTGCCTCTGTGGCAAGATATTATCAGCAGCTCAACGCGGTGATGTGTAGTGCGGGTGAATACGCCTGCTTCTTCCCATCCAATAGCTTTTGGGTCTCCTCAAAGTATCAAAGTCACTTGATCAAGTCCTACCCACGGCAACTCTTTGACTTCTTTGGTGCTCCGACAGCGACACTCGACCTCAGCGATCCAGCCTCATACGAGGCGGTCAATGCTTGGATCAGCCGCAAGACCTACGGCAAGATACCGCATATGCTCAACCCTAGTCGTGCTGGGGAGCAAGACCCGCTTGCTTTCCTAGTTAATACCGCATTCTTTGCAGCAGCGTGGCAATGGAAGACGAGCGAAGAGCAGACCCAAGCGGGCAAGTTCACCAATGCCACTGGCAAGGAGGAGCCGGCTATGATGATGTCTATCCACAATGACACTTCCATCGACTACTTTGCCGATGACCGCTTTGAGGCGCTTTCCGTTGGTCTACTAGCCAGTGAGGAGATGCGAGAGCATGGTAAGACACCATTTCGTATGCTGCTCATCTTACCGAAAGACCGTACGCTACCGCTCTCCCAGAGCTTACCGACAACCGAAGAGCTACGCAGATTTACCACCGCTGGCAAGCGCTACGCACTAGATATACGACTACCCCGCCTGAGCGCTGGGATCCCCACGCTAGACTTGACGCCTGAGCTGATGGGGCTAGGACTATGCAAGACGCTGGGAGTACCTCTCACGGAGCTCAGCCGTATGTTTGACCCGAAGTTTCTAGCGCAGCAGATGAGCGAGCAGTCAGGTCGACAAAACCGCCTATACCACCAAGCGACACTCCAGTGGGATGAGAAAGGCGTCGAGGGAGCCGCTGCAACGGTTATAGGAGCCGTGGCGCCTGGTCTAGGTGACCCGCTTGAGACTCGTAGCATCGCCTTCGACAGACCATTCTTTGCTTCTATCGTACACCCCGAGACGGGCAAGATCCTCTTCATCGCTGCCATCAACACACTACGCTGATAACGCGTGGTAAGCGAACATACACATTAAACAGTTTAACTATAAAACGTTTCCCCTATGAAAGGAATCACATCAATCCTCCTGCTCCTCGTAGCAGGACTATGCACCTTCACGAGTTGTAGTGAGTGCAATTCAATCCCAGGGCATGACACACCTCAGGGGCCTGAGATCTCACAGTGGATGCTCCCCATAGAGCGCTACGGCATCACCATCGACGAGGTGACTCAGATCGAGGAGGGGCGTGGCAACAAGGTCGAGCGCTCAGAAGAGCTGATGACCCTCACGGCTACGCCTCAGGACACCAAAGTGGTACGAGAGATCGTCTACTACTTTGACAAGAGCAGTCACTATCAGGTGGCTCGCGTACAGTTTGCTACGCAGGAGACCGCCAAGCAGTTTATCCAAGAGTATCTGCTCAACAATGGCTTTGTCAAGAGTGGACTCCGCACAGCTAAGGCTTCGGAGGAGATCTACGTCAGCGCCCCACGCGGTAGCCGTGTCTCCTCTGTCGTCCTCGTGGATGGCAAGCAGACCGAGCCTATCTTCTGGTGGGCTAGCAATGACAACAAGAAGACCAACTGGCTACGCGTCGATCCTCTTCAGGACAAGGCTACTGGTATATGGACTCCTCTCTTACCTTACGGAGCTACACTAGAGATGGTTCAGCTCTTTGAGGCTCGCACGGGACACACTTATGATGCTGAGGCGAGCAAGCCTGACCGAGGGGTATATAAGTTCAAGACTGGCCATGACGTGTATACACAAACGACTTATTGGTTTGACGTCAAGACCAAACACTTCCTCGAGGAGAGCAAGGTCTCTTGCGACACACTCCACCGTCCTACGCCTGAGCAGGTTGACGCTTATCTGACGGCACAAGGCTTTACAAAGACTGGGCTACAAGACAAGGCTGGGAACTCTATCTACTACGACAAGTCGCTCAAGCTAGTTGCTCACGTAGATATGAATATACCGAAGGAGGCTGAGGCTAAAAAGACTTTCCGCCCAGGTATCCAGTACTACATTCAGAACCTTGACAATGACTTGGCATATGATGAGGTAGACTTCCCAATGCCAATCTTTGGCTTTGAGAAGGAGAAGATGGAGGACGTTATGAAGGCTTATGCTAAGCAGGAGTATACGGCAGCGGTGCTACCTCAGCTTGCGGATGACTTCCCCTTCCCAGCTGTACAGACACGCTGTAAGTACTTCCCGACCATCATCTTAGTGCCGTCAGACACTGAGCCCCTCTATGGCGCTGCTATGGTTGTCTGCAAAGACACCCGAGCACTCTACTCACCGTCCATTCTTAAGAAACTGGCAGATATGGGCTTTGTATTTGATAAGAAGAGGACGATCCTACTCCCCACTTATGTCAATAAGGAGCTTGGCGTAATGGTGCAAATAGACGATGGAAATGTGTCGGGCGTTATGTGCGTCAGCTTCAGTCCTATTGAGGACTTCAAGAGTGCGTCTGTTCCTATGGCTCGACGCCTAAAGCGATAGTGCTAGACCGAGCGATATAACATCAACCATAATAGTACGGGCGGGCTCACCATATAGTGAGTCCGCCCGTTGTCGTTCTTGAGGGGGAGCTGGTATGTGGAGGCGCTTTGCCGAAGGCAACCGTATCGCATTCTCTTTCTAGCACATTTTAGTTCCCAAAAGAAGACTGTTGTCTTTTCCTTCTACACATATTCTTGGGGATTGCTACTCCGCTAAACTAGTAAAATGTTTAATGCCGAAAGAGACTCTCTAAAAAAAAACAGAGCGACTCTCGCCACTCTGTTAATCATTCTATCTAATTAGAGCGGAAAACGAGGCTCGAACTCGCGACCCTCAGCTTGGGAAGCTGATGCTCTACCAACTGAGCTATTTCCGCATAGCATCTCCTCGGGATTGCTCTCTAGCGGTGCTGCCAGAGTACTTAAAGCGGAGAGAGAGGGATTCGAACCCCCGGACCCGTGAAGGTCAACGGTTTTCAAGACCGCCGCAATCGACCACTCTGCCACCTCTCCTTACTTAATGACAAAAGGATTAACGTCCTCAGTCTGTAAGCACGCATCTCAATCAATGCGCCTGCAAAGGTACTACATTTTCTTCAATAAACAACACACCGCCAAATTCTAGCTAGGGCGCGCATTCTAGTGTCAAGTGCAACACAGCTACAAATGTGGGAAAAAACTTCATCGGGAGTTTTATAGCCTAGTTTTTTGCGGAGTCCAATTTTCTACCGAATAATTTCCCAATAGCTAACGAGGAAATGAAAATTCTCCACGGAGGGGCGAAATAAAACTTCGGAAGAATGAAATGAAACTTCGGAAGAATGAAATGGAAGTTCGGAAGAATTTCTCCGCTCCTCGCTGGATATTCTGAAATCCCCACCGAGAGATTTCGGATTTCCTCGGGGGGAGTAGCTGTTAGCCGTTGGCTAGTGTCTCTAGTGCCACTAGTGCGACTAGAGGAGTCCCCTCTCTAATCTCTAAAGTCTAACAGACATCCTATTGGCGTATTAAACAAAAACAACTATCTTTGCTGTGCAAACGTTAAGAATGTGCAAATGATCTATAGGTTTACCCCCCCCCCCATTATTTAACGAATAAGAACAACAGCTCTCTAGAGTTGTTGATTTTATCAATGGTGGAGGGCCTTATTACGAAGGTCGGGAAACTTATAGTGTGCGCTCTAATGCTATCATCTCTTCCTATAGAGGGTGTACGTGGCGCATCAATCAATGACATGAGGATAATCTCTCAATTGAGAGGTTATCCTCTATTTCTTTTCTCGTGCTTCTCTAACGATTTCAGCCTGTTGAGATCCTTTGATTATCTTGACCAAAGGGTTCATAATCTACGGAGAGTCTAACTTAAACAACCTAAATACAAATGAGAAATCTGATTTCAATCATTGCACTTGCGATGCTCGTTATTGCTTGTTCCCCAGAGGAGCCTACTCCTAATCCTGCGAAGGAGAGTATCTTTAAGGCAGAGTTTCAAGCTTCTCCCGCTATATTCTCAGCCGAAGGTGGTGTTGGGACAGTAAAGGGCTCCCTGCAAGAGGTGTCATCTGAAGGAAAAGTGATCAAAGAGACACCACTAGCGAAGGAAGACTTTACAGTGTCTCTCAAGAGTGGAGATGCTAGCCAACTCTCGCTAGATCAAGAAAGCAAAGAGTTCACAGTCCGTAAGGGGGCGTCATCAGCCTTTGAACTAGAAGTTATAGTTACCCAAGGCAAAGCAAAGGGAAACCGTCAGATTCTGACAGTTCGCCGTGAGGGTGCACTTTCTTATGCCTTTGAGGCTAAGCCGGATCACTTTACGCATAATGGCGGTGTAGGACAAGTCTCAGGTGTCTGCAAGGTGCTTGATGCCTCTGGGACTGTAATCGCAGAGGAGCCTCTTGCTAATGACCAGTTCACGCTAACTTTAAAGCAGGGAGATGTGACTGAACTCACTATAGACGAAGCGATGAAGAGCTTCACAGTAAAGCCAGGTAATGCAGAAACAGACTTCGTTTTGTTGGCAAAAGGGCTAACTCCAGGGGCTGTAGCCGAAGAAATCCGAATACGTCGTGATGCTAAGCCCGCTCCCATCATTCGGACAGCTCTAGATTATGTTGCTGAGTATAATATGAATGCTGACGGGAGTAACTTCGTCCAGACACAAGACTGTGATGTAAGTGGATACTTTACATTTGATGATGCTGTGTCTAAGTTTGCCAATATCACAGTCGCCGGCACAAAATACCATCTACCTAGTCAGAAAGAGTGGCTGTCAATCATACCGCTTGATAGAACGCCTATTGACTATATTAACTTCACACAAACCTACAAGCACCAAGATGTCTCAGAGAGCGTCTCTGTAGGAGGACAAGATGTCACCTCTACAAATGATTACTACGCCCCTGGAGATGGTGTTGTATATGCTCTGCGATACAAGGGAACTATCTTCGTATCAGCATGGCGCTACGAAGTCATCACCAAAGGAGGGCAGAGAGTACTAAAGATAAGGGTACGTCCCTTAGACAAGGAGACTACATCCGTTACGGTTGAAGAGATTGGCAAGACTACCTTTTGGACTGGAGATGGTGAAGTCGTCCGAACATTCCCTGCATCTGGTATGAAGACCTCTTCGGGGAATGTTGCCCTCAAAGGATCTGATGGCTACTTTTGGGCTGTAACAGATGAAGGGCCACTCAACGGTTGGGGTATGTTTTTCGATGCCTCTTCTTCTGATGTCGGAAGATATAGGCGCAATCTACAGAGTAGTGTACGCCTTTTTATAACTAAGGTGAAGTAGCATAATCTAGCAGACACCAGACATCGTGCTGATATGTCTACCACATCAGCACTACACAAAGGGTCATAATCAACTTTACTACCATAGAATGAAAAGAATTCAATCTTTCGTGTGGATTACCACATTTTCTCTTCTCCTGCTATTAGTCGGGAGAGTTACCTTAGCACAAGCTACTGAGCCTCCTTTTAAGATTGTCGTACAGGAGGACTTCTCCCTTTGGACCAAAGGGAGCGAGTCTTCACCTTATGGCGAGACAGAGGGCGGAAAGAGCAACAACTATCTCATCAATCCTGCCTTGATGCACCAAAGTGGCTGGCGAGGTAACTATGTCTATCAAGCTGGTGGGGTTGCTTACTTGAAGCTTACAGACGATGGTGTCGCAGGTCATATACAGACCCCAGAGATGGCACTCTACGGAGTCGTCAAGCTTACCTTCCGAGCTAAAATCCTAAAGGGCAAGCAGGCTAAGGGACAGCTATGGATCGCTCTCTGTGACAATACGCAGGGACCTATAGATAATAAGGATGTAGACTTGACGACTGAGTGGCAAGAGTATGAGATGGTATCAACACAGGCTACGTTTAATGAGCAAAACATCTTTCAGTTGCAGCCCCTTGACTGTGACGTGCTCATAGATGACTTGGTCATTGAACGTCAGAAAACTACCTTAATACCCCCTAAAGTTTTGCCTCCGCTGAACACCTCATCAACATCTTTTAAAGCACGCTGGGAGGCTTCTCCCGATGCGCGGAGCTATCTATGCTCTATCTATTACTTAGATATGCCCCAAGATGTGGTGTCTCCAACGACCGTGGTTGAGAACTTTGACGGGATCAAGAGCGATGCCCAGGGAAGGATCAATACTGCGGATGCTAACTATCCTGAAGGATGGACTATAGACCTCTCCTCTCATGGTACTCAAGATGTGATCAAAAGCTCGGGCGACTACCACTCAGCTCCGCAAGCCCTCGTCTTTGATGCTGTCAACGATTCAATAGTATCTCCAAAGACAAAGGCTCCAATTACAGAGCTCTCCTTTTGGGTTAAGCCGACATCCGTTGATCAAGAGACAAACTTCAACTTCACCCTACTAGAGGTTGCAGTGTTCTCAGATGGTCGCTGGCAGGCGATTGCCAATATCCCTAATACTTGGATGAAAAAGGAGGGTGGCTTCTACAGATTTGACTCTGATATGCTAAAGGAGTACAACATTGAGCAGGTTCGATTTACCCTGATACAGCGCAACAGTGTCTCCTTTTACGTTGATGATATAACCTACACGTATGGTAGCAAACCTGTACCCTATTATATTATAAAGGACAAAGAGCTAACCGATACAGAGTATGAGATTACGTCATACGATCCATCTAAGGAGCACTACTACTATGTTCAGTCTAAGGATGGCGAGACACTCTCAGCAGCCACTTATCCTACATGGGTGGATGGTCTCGTAGGGGTTACGCCACGAGTTGATATGCCCTCTGATGTGACAGAGCGTAGCTTCACAGCTAATTGGGAGAAACTATGGAATGCTGGGTACTACCAGTTCAATTGCTACAAGCAACTTAAGTACAAGAGCTCTCAGGCAGCTCAAACGATCCTACATGAGACCTTTGACAAGATTACTGTAGGAAGTGTAGAGAAGCCTGTAACACCCGATGAGACTGTCGTACGATTAGCTCAAGAAGAGCTGACATCCACCGACTGGATCCTACAGCTTCCCGCCTACGCCAAAGGCAAAGCAGGTGTCAAGGAGACAGCTCCTTACAGCACTACGGCAGGCTTAGTCGTCTCTCCAGCCTTGTTCTTACAGGCAGATGGAGGAGCTTTTGAAGTCTCTGTCAAAGCTCAGAGTAGCGTAGCGCAGGACACGCTCTTTGTAATGATTATGCAGAACTACACCGATCAGAGCGTAAATGAGTATAGGCGTATCCCCTTCCCTATGCAGGCTGGTAGCATCTCTTCATCTGTCACTTTTGACTCCCCTCAAAATCTTAAGACTAGAGAAGGGATTCGCATCGGATTTATGAGTGCTCGTGGTAAGCCTTTCTATATAGATGAAGTCACTATCCAACAAAACATCAGAAAGGGCGATACTGGCTATGCTCCTTATCAGACTACATTCCCCAAGGAGCATACAATGAGCATCGCTCATAACCTTGAGGGACAAAGCTTTGTCTACAATGTGCAGGCATTCCGTACGAGACTTTATAAGAACTACACTTCCGAGATCTCTGACTTTATGGTAGTCAAGAATCCTCTAGACAATGCCGTTGAAAACCTGGCACAAAAGGACCAGGCCTCCTTAAGTGTTTACGTACAAGAGGGTGGAGTAGTCCTAACATCCACTTCCGATGATACTATTTCTTTGTACAGTCTCTCAGGGAGCTTGCTCCTCCGACTGCAACTCGCTAGGGAGGTGCCTAGCTTCGTTCCACTCGCTGAGGGTTACTACCTGATACAGACATCGCATGGCGGTTACAAAGTATATGTAGGCCGATAGTTGCGTCTGATACTACTAAATGCAAGAGGCTTAGTCACATTATGCGACTAAGCCTCTTGAGTTAAAGCAGACTTTTGAATTAGATCATTTAGCGTCTCCACAGAGTAAATTAAGATTTCTCACATGGAGGATTGTGACTCTTCACGGAGGGGCGAGATAAAAGTTCGGAAGAATGAAATGAAACTTCGGAAGAATGAAATGGAAGTTCGGAAGAATGAAATGGAAGTTCGGAAAAATTTCTCCGCTCCTCGCTGGATATTCTGAAATCCCCACCGAGAGATCTCGGATTTCCTCGGGGGGGGTATTGGCGGTTGGCTAGTGTCTCTAGTGCCACTAGTGGAGTCCTTCTAGTCTCTCATCTATATCTTCTAATCTCTAGGCGATTGCGCTATTTTTGGTATCTTCGCATAGAAATAGAAATCAGCAATGGCACAGAATATAAAAGTAGGAGACACCATCCGCTACCTCAACGCATCAGGCGGTGGTGTCGTCAAGCGCATAGAGCGTGGCGTGGCGTGGGTTGAGGGCCCCGACGGCTTTGAGCTACCCACACCGATACATGAGTGCGTGGTGGTGGACAGCCGAGACACTTTCGTCCCAGCATACAAACCTCCCGTAGTGAAGCGACAAGAGCCAGTGGCGCAACAGACTAAGAGCAATGCGCCTGCTGCGGCGCCCGCTACCCCTGAGGTAGTCGAGGATGCCGAGCAGGACTTGAGCTTCGTGGCACCTCTCTCCAAGGGGCCCTGGTTTGACCGCTCAGGAGGCGAGCAACTACAGGTGCATATCGCTTATTTGCCTGTATCATACGAGCACTTCGGACAGTCGCCCTACGAGACCTATCTAATCAACGAGAGCAACTATCACCTCCTCTTCACCTACAGTACGACAACCTCAGCGGGTGGCTACAAGCTTCGCTCGGCGGGTGTCTTAGAGCCGGATATGCGGGTGCTGGTCGAGGAGTTTGACGCGTCGGAGATCAACGATCACACCGTCTCACACTTCCAGTTTATCGCCTACAAGCCTGAGCGTACCTATCGCTCCATGCCCCCCGTAGAGCGTCAGGTGCGGATGGATGTGGTCAAGCTGGCGAAGCGTCACGCATTTCGTGAGAACCCTTTCTTTGATGAGGATGCACTGGTCATTCCTGTCTTGGAGGCGTACGATGGCTCTCAGCAAGCTCCCGCAGAGGAGCCACGGCCAGCGCCCAGTCGCTCGGGAGCTTTGCCACAGCGTGCGATCAAACAAAAAAAGCCTGCTGAGACACCACAAAGGGCATCTCAGCAGGCTAACCAAAAGGCTTCTCAAAAGCCGACTAAGCAAAGCGCTCCTCAGCCTCAGTC
>NZ_CAMYEZ010000007.1 GCF_947254915.1 uncultured Porphyromonas sp.
TGTATCTCATCGCTGTCGGCATCATAGACAAAGTGGTCGGCATCAACAAAGAGTTGCAGCTTCTCCTCGATCTTCTGATTGAGCGAAACGAAGTTCTCTTGATGCGCCGCCCCAATGTTGGTCAAGATACCGAGCGTCGGCCGTATGATGCGCTGGAGACGTAGCATCTCCATCGGCATTGAGATCCCCGCCTCAAAGATAGCGAGCGTATGCTCCTCCTCCATATTCAGTATCGAGAGCGGTACTCCGAGCTGCGAGTTGTAGCTCTTTGGCGAGCGCACGATGCGATAGCAACCAGAGAGGAGGTGGTAGAGAAACTCCTTGACGACCGTCTTACCGTTACTTCCCGTGATGCCGATGACTGGGTAGTTGTAGCGCATACGCCAGTGGCTAGCTATCTGCTGGAGTGCACGGAGCGTCTCCTGCACCTGTACAATATTGGCATCAGGATAGCGCTCCACGTAGGGCTCGATCGGCTCGCAAATGAAGAAAGCCCGCACCCCATGCTCGTAAAGCTGGGGAATATATTTATGCCCATCGCCAGAGGCGGTACGCATTGCGAAGAAGAGGCTGTCGCTCGGCGAAGTGAGCTTACGACTATCGGTCAAGATATGTCGTATCGGACGCTCGTCGACGAGATGCGTTTGGATAGGACGAAGATACTCAAGAATGTTTTGCAGTGTAGACATTATCGTGTTGTAAATAGGGGTCATCATGGTTCTACTACGGAGGCTATGCAGAGCTTCTCTCCATAGCGCTCACGGCAGTGTGCTATGCGCTCAGCGATCTGAGTCTGTAGTCGCTCGGCTCCGTGCGGTGTCTTAGGCCGATGCAGTGCCAGCTTGCGCAGACGCTGGGCCGCCTGGCGCATCTCCACCTCACGCTCCTCTTGGCTTGCCCAGTATGCAACGAAGTGATCGGCTATGTAGGCGATCGCTTCATCAGACGGGTGGGTCAAGTCACTGGCGTAAAAGCGGTAGTCCCGCAACTCATCATGCAGGATCTCATACGCAGGAAAGTAGTGACAAGCGGGTAGCTCACGACAGAGTGTGTCGCAGAGGATACGCAGCTTGCTCTTTGACAAGTTGCTCTCCGCCAAGCCGTCCTGCAGATAGCGCACTGGACTAACCGTCAGGACTATCTGCAGCGAATGATGCTTAAGGAGCTGAGAAAGCGTCGCTAGCATACGCTCTTGCAGAAGATCCAGGGGAAGGTCCCGTCTGTCGAAGAGATGCGCGGGAAGTTGCTGGCAGTTTGCCACGGCATGCCCTCCCTCCGCAAGGTAGTAGACCTGCGTCGTGCCGAGTGTGATCCAGAGCCAGTCCGCCTCCGCTAGTCGGCTACGAGCCGTATGCCATAGCTGAGCAGTCGCCTCACGTAGCTCCTCTTGGCTCTCGCCATAGATAGCGCTGTGGTGGCGCAGACTATAGTAGAGTCCGTCGCGCTCTATAATATAAGGAGTGTAGTCGGGCTGGTTTTGCTCATCGAGGAGCAGATCCTCCAGCGTATCGCAGATGCTGATCGGATTGTAGAGCGTACCGTAAGGATTGACCAGTACGTCATATCCGAGGTCCCGCATATGCTTGCCTATATGCTCACTAAAGCAAGATCCAAGCGTCAGGATACGATCCCCATAGTGCCCCGCTATAGAGGTGGGCAGAGGAGCTATCTGAATCGGTGTGAACCACTGTATGGGTCGAGAGGTGAGCATCTAGTGAAGTATCAAGGCGCAGAGCCACCACAAAGGTACAAAAAAGCGGGTAGCACTCGTCTGAGCACTACCCACAATTCAAAGGGAATATCGTATCTGATAGTGGATTAGCGAGCTCTCCTCTAGAAGCGCGCCACCACGCCCACCGAGTAGTCTCTCGTGCTCACCTCAGCCTGCGCTGACGGCATGGTACTGAGCAGACTAAACCGTCCGAAGAGTCCGAAGAAGCCATACCCTATCTCGCCACGCAGATCCAGTCCGAAGGGACGTACATTGAGATCATCGTCCACAAGCGTATTGACCCGCTCATCGAGCGAGCGTGTGCGGGACTTTTGCAGGCATACGAACTTCGGAACGATCGATAGCGAGCTCCATGCATTCGTCTCGCCCCATGAGAGCGACAGCCCTATCGGCATTTCTATGGAGAGGAGGTCTAGCTGCGTCTGCGCATAGCCTACATCCTTAGGCTCCTGCTTTAGGATCGTCTGCCCCTCATCGTCACGCTGCATAGCGTACTTCTTGTCAAAGGCAAAGCTACTACCCACGAGCGAAGTCCCCACGTTGAAAGCCCACGGACTACGCCCGATCTGGAGGATTCCATAGACTCCAAGTTCTCCACGAGTAGAGCCCCAGAAGCGCTGCTTGCCACTCCATGCTGGAGCTGTAAAGAGGTTCCAACCGAAGGAGCAGACAAAGTGATAGGAGACATCTCCCATCAGGGTCTTATAGATGATAGGCTGGCCATCCTGCTTGTGAACGGTGCTAATGCGGGAGCGATTCCAAGCCGTCTGACGACCACCTCTCGTCCATACCCTATCTATATAGAGTGGCACCTCTTGCTTCTGACCTTTGGGGAGCCGATGCTCCACCTCTATCTGACTATCTTTCTCACCTCGCATCACATAGACCGTGCGGTCAGCAAGCTGGATCGTATCACACGAGGTCACCGTCTGCCCCGTGGCGCTTAGTGTAGTAAGGAGTAAGGTGACTAATGCAAATAAGGGTAATGTATAAACTCTTGAGTACATAGTGGCGATGCGATTAGAAGGTGATACTTAGTCCAGCCGTGAGGAGTCCCTCATTATTGTATCCGCTCATAGCGTCTCTGACGAGGAGTAGTGGCTGAGGTGTATAGTGTACATAGATACCGATAGGCCTAAAGTCTATAAAAGCGCCATAGGTCATCGACAGTGGCGGTGTCGCCTCCGTCGTGGTGCGCTCCTTGTGCCGATCGCCATACTGCTTGTGCATCACATACTCCTTGTACTTGATCTGTGGGATTACCTCGACACCGAGACGCATACGACTATTCATCATTGGGCGCATCCCCAGTGTGATCGGGAGCGATATGTAGCGTGTCACCAGCTTGCTCTGGCGTAGGCCCATCCCCTCTTTGTAGTGGTCTTGCGACAGTGCACTAAACTCTTTATTGGTCGTAAAGTAATAACCATCACGCAGACTGTAAGTACGTCCCTCAAAGGCAAAGTCAAAGCCGACGAAGTAGCGCCCCTTGATGTAGTACCTATACCCTATCGGAGCCACCATATAGTGGTTGAAGCAGGGGGTAGCTGCATGGGCAAAAGCATCGCCCAGCATCATCGTTGAGCCGAAGTATAGCTTCGGAAAGAGGCGTATCGTGCCCCAACGAAAGCTATTATCATCGTAGATACCGAGTACACCACCTACGCCCGATAGAGCCTTACGAAGCCCACGATCTATCGAGTGAGCGGACGTCTCCATGCGACGCACACGGTGCTGCTCGTTATAGTCGACTAGGATTACATCGGTCTGACCTTTACTAGGCTCTATAATAAGCTTATAGTCATCCCGCTCAATGATTGTGTCGGGGGCAAGAGACTCCAGCGGAGTAGCCTCTAACCAGCTCGCAGAGAGTAGGAGGAGTAAGCCTGCCAGCAGGCTCCCTCGTAGCGAAGCGTGTAAATGATACTGCATAGGTTGTCTTGATATGAATCGGTTAAAACAATGTTTGTTGCACTGACAAAGTTAGAAAAATATCACTAACCGATGAACGCCTCCTCCACTGGAACAGGGTTGATACAGGATAAGTCCATCAATGTCTCTATGGAGAAAATCGGATGTCGGAGGAAATCGATCAATTCCTCCGTGGAGATCCTGGATTATCCAGTGAGGAACGAAAAAAATCTTCGGAACTTTGATTTGCTTCTTCCGAAGTTTCATTTCATTCTTCCGAACTTTCATTTCCCGTCTCCGTGGGGAAAGTTCGTTTACACCCTGAAGATTTCCGATTTCCTCGGGAGACGTGTAACGGCTGGGGGGATGCATGGACAGCATCTAGCGAGAGCGCATCCGTTGTGTCAAAGCGAGACGTATAACCCTGTGTAGGGACGCACGGAAGTGTTTAGTGGGATGGCGTCCATTGTGTCAAAGCGAGACGAGTAACCCTGTGTAGGGACGCACGGAAGTGTTTAGTGGGATGGCGTCCGTTGTGTCAAAGCGAGACGTATAACCCTGTGTAGGGACGCACGATCTGTGCGTCCGTTGTATCAAAGGTTACAGCATCGTGGCTTTAACGAGGACGGACGCACAGATCGTGCGTCCCTACAGCCGTTACTCGTCTTGCTTTGACACAACGGACGCCATCCCACTAAACACTACCGTGCGTCCCTACATTGCGCTACACGTTTCGCCCTAATCGCTACCGCACTCCGACTCACAGAGCGATAAAAGAAGGGGCAGAAACTGTTTAGGTCTCTACCCCCTGTACTTTGTCGTAGGACTATGTCTCTACAAATATATCGTGCCTGATAGCTTGACTACTTGACAAGCCTAAAGCCCATCACAGGCTTCGGAGAGACGGCTCCATCTTTCTGATCGTAGAGGAGTAGGATATTAGTATCCCAGTTGACCTTCATAATAAACTGCTTGACACGCCCTCCTAGCGTTATCGTAGCTGGATAAGCCTTTTGCGTAGCATCATAGCTGTAATACATAGGGAGGGAGTACTGCACGCCTTCAGCAGCCATCGTGAACTCGCCATACGTCGGACTAGTGAAGTAAAGCTCGCCCGAAGTTTTACGATCTTTCTCATCAATATCAAGCCCTGGGATATTCATATCGGTCTTCCATCGGGTATTGACGAGTGCCTCCTTGGGGTCTTTTTTCGTAAGCTTATTCTCTTCCTTATCCTTTTTGCAGGAGCTGAGCATCAGAGTGGTACTGGCTAGCAGTATGGCTAGGCAGATGCGGATCAATTGTTCTTTTCTCATTGTTATTAGGGCGTTTATTGGTTTAACGCTTGCTAAGATAGTGCTTTCCCAAAATATAGGGCGCTCTTAGAGATGCGGGCGCTCGAGCTGACGTATCTCCTGGGCTAGTGCACGCAATGCTTTGCGGGCTGCGGGGAGCTCACGCTCGAGCTGTAGGATCATCTCGGTCAGGTCGGCATCGCTACCACTATGCTGGTGGTAGGCGGTGCGGAGGTGAGCCAGTGTCTGCTCCTGCTCGGTGAGCTGCTTCTGCTGACTCAGATACTGATCGTAGAGCGTCGCAGCCTCGGTGGAGTGAAACTGCTCTCGGCTAGTGTAGATCACATTTGGTGCCACGACAAAGTTACCCTGAGAAGCGCTGCTGTGGGCAGGCTGTGCAGAGGTATGCTTACCCAGCAAAGCAGCGTAGTCTACGTCTGAGCGCTGCGTGATATGGTAGGGGCGCAGCATAGCATACTGACGCAGGAGGGCGGGATCGTTGGACGGTACCTCGGTCACCTCGCCATCATTGTAAACAAAGCGGTAGACGGTGACCATGCCACGAGGGGCATAGCGGTCGGAGACGAGGTAGCCGAGATGGCGCTCAGCGTTGAAGGCGAGGAGCAGGTCGTTGCCCGAGCTATTGTACGGCAAACCTAGCGGGACAGGCTGTAGGTAAGCCCCCGAAGCGGTCTGGCGGGTCATATAAAGATCTCGCCCGCCAAGCCCCTGCTTGCTAATAGCTGAGAAGTAGAGCGTGATACCGTCGGGAGCTAGCGTAGGATAAGAGGGAGCCTCGAGACTGTCTGGGATAGCGGTGATGATGCTAGCGTCTGACTGAAGCGTCGTTGGTATCGGATGATTGGCTAGAAGATTGCCATAGACGAGACGCACGGGGGCACCGGGACGCTCTCGGAGCGGTCTGATATAGCGATCGCTTCGCTCGGTGAGGAAGCCGAGACCTAGGCTGTCACAGGAGAAGACTTTGACGCCCTGTCCATTGAGGTAACTGACCAATTGCTCTCGTGCGACGGTGACGGTGTCAGCCACTTCTAGCCAAAGGACGTTTCCCATAAGACGTCGCAACGTATACAGTCGCTCAGCGTAGAGATCGGTGGCATGCTGAGCCTTGTGCGCTTTGCTCTGCTTCTCTAGTGAAGCGGACAGTGCGTCTAGTTGCAACTCTCGGAGGTAGCACTCCCAGAGAGCGGGCAGGTACTTACCATTTTGATGAGCAAGGTACTCATAAGCTGAGACGGCTAGGTCACTGCGTCCTCGCTTTGTAGCCTGCTCTACGAGCTGCGTGGCGGTAGCTACAGAGGGCTTCGCACGAAAGGCTTGCGCGAGCGAGTCTAGCTTTTGCCCTTGAACCATAAAGACTGGCAAAGTGAGGAGGCAAAGCAAGATGACGAGTAGACGCTTCATGAGAGGATTAGAGATTAGAGGTTAGAGGAAGCGTCTCGGAGTGATCGGACGGGGACCGACAGCTCCGAGACGCTGATACGTAGATTACTGCTGAGCGATGCGCTGCAAGATGCCGGCGTAAGCCTCTGCATAGTGTGGGGCTGAGAGGCCTAAGCGCTGGCTCTCACGGACCACGTAGCCGACGAGACTCTCGACTTCGCTCTGATGATGATTACGCAAGTCGCTATTCATCGAGGTGGTCGTGGCGGGTGGCATACGCTCTATGCGACGGAGCGCTGAGGTGACGGGATCGGCATCACTGATGCCCCACCCCTTAGCACGGTACAGCTGGCAGAGCTCTTCGGTGAGTCCGATGACAAAGGCACGATGCGCACCGAGCAAGCCCTCGACACCGCAGTCGTAGTAGCCTGTCGCAGCAGCTGAATTGGAGAGCATGAGGAACTTCTTGCGCACTTCTTCCATCGGATCGTCTGGGATGACGAGATCGATGCCCGCAGCTTGGGAGATCCTGAGAAGTCGCTCTTCACTAGCCGTTCGCTCACTCCCGATGGGTCGTGCCAGAGAGCCTATGTAGAGTCGCTCGTTGTCGGAGTGGCTCTCCACGACACCAGGCTCTGTGCGCCGTGCAGTGACATAAGCAACACCCGCCCAGCGCTCGACCTCTGCGGGAAGCATCGTGCGGAGCTGCTCATGGATATCTAGTCCATTGAGCAGAGGCAAGACGGCACTCTCTTTGGTCAGGAAGGGCTGCAGTGAACGAATACTATCGGCTAGGTCATAGCTCTTGGTCACAACGACCAGATAGTCTATCGGCTCCAGCTCCTGCGGATCACAAGTGACGCAACTGGGTCGCACAACGGTCTCGGCCAGACGAGGCGAGGAGATGCGCAAGCCCTCACTGCGTACACGATCGTAGTGTGCTCCTGGACGCATCAGGTAGGAGACGCGTAGCTGGTCGGGATGCGCCATGGCGTAGCGTGTCCAAAGCCCGCCGAAGTATCCGCCGACGCCTCCTAAGCCTAGGATAACGATATGAGGAGGTCTCATGGCTAACTAGTTCGTACGGGGGAAGGTTTCCAACGTTTCCTTGAGAATCTCAGCCACAGAGGGGTGCGGGAAGATTATTTCGCTCAGCTCGTGCGCTGTCATCCCACGCTCGATGGCTAGCCCTGCGGTGACAATCAGTTCGCTACAAGGATTGCCTAGCATATGCACTCCGAGGATCTTGCCTTCGGGGTTGACAAGTACTTTGCAAAAGCCTGAAGCCATCTCGTTTTCCGCAACAAAGCGCCCTGAGTAGCTCATCGGGAGCATTAGCTTCGTATAGACTTTGTCTCCACTTCGTAGCGCATCTTCGGTGAAGCCTACGCCCGCTATCTCGGGATGCGTGTAAACGACCCCAGGGATAGCTCGGTAGCTCATCGGATTGATCTTACGACCGAGGATGTGATCGACCGCTACCTCAGCCTCACGCACAGCTGTATGGGCTAGGAGCGAGTGTCCGTTGACATCGCCCGCTGCATAGAGATTGGGGAGCGAGGTGCGGAGGTATTCGTCGGTCTTGACGCCTCGACGCTCGAGCTCGAGCCCTTGGCTGAGCAAAGCTTCAAAGGAGCTGGTCACGGGTCGACGACCCACGGAGAGCATCACTTGCTCGCCCTCCACCTTAAAGGTCTTACCCTCGTACTCAACCTCTACACCGTCGGCATAGAGATGCGTTACCTTGTGCTGGAGGTAGAACTTGATGCCACGCTTCGCATACTCTTCACGAAGGAGCGCTGCTAGCTCGCTGTCCATACCATTGATAATCTCGGGAAGCATCTCAACTACGGAGACGGTCACGCCCATCTCGTTGTAGTAAGCGGCGAACTCCATGCCGATGACGCCACCGCCAATGATGACGATTGAGGCGGGAAGCTCCTTACTGTCCAAAGCCTCTCTGTGGGTAATGTAGTGCCCCTCCTCGACTCCTGGTATAGGCGGGATGACTGTCTCTGAACCTGTACAGAGGAGTAGATGCTTAGCCGTATAAGTCTCAGTGGCTGCCGTGACGGTATAGGTGTCATCGCTGTTGTGCGCCGTAACGGTTGCGTGCTCTGTGACCACAGTCACGCCAGCTTCCTTCATACGTGAGCGGATGCCAGCAACGAGCTTACGAACGACTTTATTCTTTCTAGAGATAACCTTGGCTGGGTCTATCTGCTCTGGCGTACAGGTGACGCCATACTTAGCAGCGCTCTGCACTGTCTGCCAAACCTTAGCAGAGTAAAGGAGCGTCTTCGTAGGGATGCACCCTTCGTTGAGGCAGACGCCACCGAGCGCCCGCTCCTCAATGAGTAGCGTATCCAGTCCACCACGAGCAGCACGCTCAGCAGCTGTGTAACCCGCAGGTCCTCCACCGATGATGATGAGATCGTATGTCATAATAGTTGGAAGTGTCTAGTGAAACGAACGGGATCGTGGCTACTTGCTCTTGCCTTGATTGGCAACGGCGGCCTGAAGCTTGGCTATCTGCTCGGGGTCGCCGAGGAAGTAGTCACGCTGCAACTGCATCTTGTCGTCAAACTCGAAGACGTACGGGATACCCGTCGGCAGGTTGAGCGAAGGTATCTCTTCGTCTGAGATACCTTTGAGGTGCTTGACGATACCTCTCAAGCTATTGCCGTGAGCTGTGACGATGATCTCACCATACTTCTCTAGGTCGGGACGAATGTTGCTCTCCCAGTAAGGAAGGATGCGCTCGACCGTCTCCTTGAGCGACTCCGTGAGTGGGAGTTCGTCAGGATTGACCGAAGCATAGCGTGGATCGTGCTGAGGCGCACGCTCATCGGTTGGGTCTAGCGGTGCGGGCGGTACATCGTAGCTGCGTCGCCAGATGTGCACTTGCTCCTCGCCATACTTGGCTGCTGTCTCGGACTTGTCCAGCCCTTGGAGCATACCGTAGTGCTTTTCGTTGAGACGCCACGACTTCTCCACAGGAATCCAGTCAAGATCCATCTCGTCGAGGATAATGTTTAGCGTCTTGATGGCGCGCTTGAGATATGATGTATAAGCCTTGCCAAAGCGAAAGCCCGCCTTGCGTAGCTGTCGGCCAGCCTCGTGCGCCTCCTCAACACCTTGCTCGGTGAGGTCGACGTCTGTCCAGCCTGTGAATTGGTTACTCTTATTCCACGCACTCTGTCCGTGGCGTACTAATACAAGTCTTTTCATAAGGGTGTGATAAAGGAGTTTCTAAATGATTACTGATTTGTTGAGTCAGGGAGCTGCTGAGCGAGCTGCTGAGCGGTCATCTCCTTGACAGCCTCCAGGGATCCGCCAAAGATGGGCAACGCTTGCTGTAGCATCGTCTCATACTCTGCCAAGAGGTGGCGTCCCCAAAGCATATCTATGCGAACCAAGTCAATAAGCGTGACGAGCGAGTAGCGTGTCATTGAGTCATTGATGAGCGCCATCTGATGACGTGGACTCTGCTGGCTGACCCAGTAGAGGAGCTGTGCCGTGTCTCGGTAGAGTGCACGAACGATCTCGTCGCCCTGCTTCGTCATATCGGCACGGTAGTAAGCATCCGCTAGACTTATGTCAGTCATGTCGTAGGGAACCGCCTTAGGCGAGATCACCTCGGCACACTTCGTCAGCACCTTCTTAGCTCGCTCGGTGTCGCCTTGACGTAGGAGCGCCTGGGCTAGTATCGCAAAGACACGTGCTCGGTAGTAGTAAGAGATATTGCGTCGGATATTCTCGTCAAAGTAGATGTTCGGGTCATTGGCATTGAAGTAGCGATACTTATTCATCACCAAGTCATACATCCGCTCCACATCAACCTCGTAAGGCGTCCCAGCCACGGTCGTCGGGTTAAAGCGTTGCGCCATACCCACCTGCGACATATACTGTCTCTGATTAGCAAAGACATTCTGAGGAGCCGAAGAGACCCACATGATCGGTCGCTGCCACTTCGCTGCGCCCAGCATATCTAGGACAAAGAGCTGATCTCTCGTCACAGCCGTCTTGCCCTCCAGCGAAAGCACCACACTCTCGGGCATAGGCAAGCCCTGAAGCTGTGGAAAGTACTTAGCGACAGCCATCGTGTCCACAGGTAGCAACACCTTGTCCGTAGGCATCAGCGCCTGTCCCTGAGGCACGATCTTGGTCGCCTCCTTCATAGCTTGGTCAAAAGGCATCGGCACCGCACTCGTCGGACGTATCAGTGCATAGGAGTTCGTGACGAAGAAGGCTGGACTCATATATTTATTAGGTATCGGCTGAGCCTCGTAGCTGTGACGTAGCATGTGCTTGCCGTACCACTCCGACTGCAGGTAGCTCAGGTTGCTCACCTTGACATCGGTGCGCACGCCCTCCACCTCTTGGGAGTACCACAAGGGGAAGGTATCGTTGTCACCGAAGCAGAGTAGCACCGCATTGGGATCGCAACTGATCAAGTAGTTGTAGCCGAAGTCGCTTGCCAGGACACGTCCTGAGCGATCGTGGTCGTCCCAGTTTTCCGAAGCCATCTGTATCGGCACGATCAAGCCGAGTACCGAGACGATCGAGGCATTCAGTACAGGCTTGAGCTTAGCACGGCTCAGCAGTTCGTAAAGTCCTGCCACACCGAAGCCTATCCATATCGCAAAGGCATAGAAAGAGCCCGCATAGGCGTAGTCTCGCTCACGTGGCTGCCCTGGCGTCTGGTTGATGTACAGGATAATAGCCAAGCCCGTCATAAAGAAGAGCGCCAGCGTAATCCAAAAAGCTTGCATTCCCTTCTTGCGCCTCGTCACTTGAAAGGCTATACCGAGGAAGCCGAGGAGGAGCGGCAAGAGGTAGTAAGCGTTGCGTCCCTTGTTACTAAGGAATTGATCTGGTAGATCTTTGGTCTTACCCAGTGCGATCTGATCAATAAACGAGTAACCCGTCAGGACGCCCCCCTTGAGCATACCGCCATCGCCCAGCAGGTCGTTCTGACGACCGATGAAGTTCCAGCCAAAGTAGCGCCAGTACATATAGTTAATCTGATAGCGCAGGAGGTACTTCAAGTTGTCCGCCATCGAGGGCTTAGACATATCATCAGGGTTGCGGTCTATCCAACTGTTGTACGCACTGATATGCTCTGGCTGTGGCGAGAACATACGGGGGAAGAGCATCTTGCTCCCCTCGGCATACTTCACCTCTGGCTGGCTGTAGATCTTGACATACTCGTCAGGTTCCTTCGGATTGCTCTTTACCTTGGGCGCATAGACAGGGCTTCCCTCCTCCATAGCTATAGGACGTGCCACGTAGGTAGCGCTGTATAGATGAGGTATAGCGCCATACTGCTCACGGTTGATGTAGCTCTTGATGGCAAGCGCCGTGTTCGGTTCATTCTGATTCATCGGTGTGCCAGCGAGCGAGCGCACGAGGATCACCCCGTAGGAGCTAAAGCCGATCATGATAACCAGCATACACATCTGAGCCGTGTGTAGGAGCTGTAGAGAGACCTTTCTATTTTGGAAAAGGTATATCGCCAATACCATCGTCACGATCACGCCTAGCCAGATCGCTCCTCCGAAGTATGGGATACCGATCAAGCACCAGGAGAGGATAAACGAGCTGATGATCAGATTACGACCACGCTCGCCTCGCTGATAGAACGTGAGCGAACCGACCAGCACCACCATAAGGACAACGAGATAGATGTAGAAGCCACTGTTGTACGGCATCTGCAGTCCATTGATCACCCAGCGGTCTATCGTACCTCCGAAGGCCACGACACCCTGCATGATACCAAACATGATAACTGCAATCAAGACGAAGGATACGATCAGAGTCGTAGCAATCCCCTTGAAGGAGAGCGTATCATGCTTGCGGAAGTAGTATATAAGCGCCATCGCAGGGATGCAGAGCAAGTTGAGCAGGTGTACACCGATACTGAGACCCATCACATAGGCGATGAGGACTATCCAACGGTCGGAGCGAGTATTGTCTGCGCGGTCGCTCCACTTGAGCATCAACCAGAAGACCAGCGCCGTCAGGAAGGAGCTAAAGGCATAGACCTCGCTCTCCACAGCACTATACCAGAAGGTATCTGTAAAGGTGTAGAGCAACGCTCCCACCAGTCCAGAGCCCATGATCAGTATCGTCTGCGCTAAGGTAGGCACAGGAGTCACCCCCTCGGGGATCAATTGCTTGGCACAAGGCGAAGCGCCTGGCAGTACCACACGACGCACTAGATGGGTAATACTCCAAAAGAGCAGGAGGATCGTCCCCGCACTGAGCAGTCCGCTCAGCGCATTGGTGTATAGACCCGCCAGTGCAGGTGTCGGGGCTAAGTGTGCAGCGACATTGTACACAAGCATATAGATGGGAGCCCCAGGTGGGTGTCCCACCTCCAGCTTAAAGGCCGATAAGATAAACTCGGGGCAGTCCCACAGGCTCGCCGAGGGACCGATGGTCATCAGGTAGACCACCGCTGCGATGACAAAAGTCACCCAGCCCACCACATTGTTCAGCAGATTGTACAGTCGCCAGTTCTGTTGCATATCTATAGTTAAGGTATCATATACGGGGACAAAGATACGAAAATAGAGGTTAGAGATTGGAAGCTAGAGATTGGAAGTTAGGTCTTAGAAGCACTAGCCCCACTAGAAGCACTAGTGTCACTAGCCCCCCCCCCTCTACCTCCTAATCTCTCCTTTTTGTATCTTTGCATCGGAGTCACTAGAGGTAGACGGTTCAAGTCTCCTCTTCTATCTCTTATATACGATGTTTATTACAGAGTACATACTACAGTTATTCGGAGGAATCATCATAGGCATCTGCATCTCTGCCCCAATGGGACCTGCGGGGATCCTCTGCTTGCGGAGAGCCCTTGAGCAGGGACGACGTGCAGGGGTGGTCACTGGTATAGGAGCCACACTGGGTGACCTCTTCTATGCAGTTGTCACCTACCTCTTTACGGGTATTATGCTGGACTATATAGATCACAACAAGATAGTCCTGCGCATCGTGGCAAGTATGCTCTTCCTAGCCTTTGCCTGCTACCTATACTTCAGCACGCCACGGCTAGGCGTCTCACAGCGTGTCGTCGGGCAGATCAATCAGCGCAACCTCTCCCACCTAGGCAGTGGCTTTCTGCTGACCATCCCCAATCTCTTCATCGTACCCGTCTATGTAGTCCTCTTCAGCCAGTTCAACTTCGTCTATCCACTCGGTGCACCTCCCTACGGGATGTTTGTTCTCGGACTCATCTCCATCGCGCTAGGCGCTTTGGGTTGGTGGCTCTTTATCACTTACGTTGCCACCCGCCTGAGAGACTTGGTGAGTCTGCGCAATCTGCGGATCTTCAACCGCATCTTTGCGCTCATCTTTGCTATGATAGCTATCATCTCGCTGTTCTACACGTTTGTGGCTCTGTAAAAGCTTAGACTAGACCTATACCTTATTATATATATGACAAAAGCAATTTCACGCCCCTCAGGGGGCTTCTGGTGTGGGCTCCTCCTGATGGCAGCCTTCGCAGGCGTAGCTGTTGCTTTGGCACAGCTACCTCTCTTTAAGGAGACGCTCCGCATATCTCCACTCATCATTAGCGTCTTGATAGGCATGATCTATGCCAATACGCTGCGACATAAGCTCAACTCCACGTGGGTGCCAGGGCTAGCCTTCTCATCGAAGCGTATCCTGCGCCTGGCGATTGTCTTCTACGCATTTCGTCTTACGCTGGCTGACATCTACGAGGCTGGCGCTACGGCCTTCATCTACGACCTCATCATCGTCTCTTCGGTCATCTTCCTCGGAGTGCTCATCGGTCGCTGGCTCAAGATGGATCGTGACACCGCCATCCTCACCGCTTCGGGTAGCGCTATCTGCGGTGCTGCTGCTGTGCTAGGCACCGAGCCTGTACTGGGAGCTAGCTCAGAGAAGACGGTCATAGCCGTCGCTACGGTGGTCCTCTTTGGTACGCTCAGTATGTTTCTCTACCCACTCGTCCATGCGACTGGATGGCTCGGACTGACCGACCATCAGATGGCTATCTACACTGGAGGTACGCTCCACGAGGTGGCGCACGTGGCAGGTGCTGGCGGTGCTATGGGCGAAGCAATCGCCTCTACGGCAACCATTACGAAGATGATCCGTGTGATCCTCTTGGCACCTTTCCTACTCATCCTCACCTCCGTCCTACATCGTGGCGGGCGTGGCGGAGTCACAGGCCAGCGCAAGGTGTCTATACCTTGGTTTGCCATCTGGTTCCTCATTATGATCTGCGTCAATACTCTGATTGCTTACCTCGCTGAGCAACAGGGCATCAACGACCTCTACAATCAGGTCTGTGGCGGGATCCGCTGGGCGGATGACTTTGGACTATGTATGGCTATGGCAGCACTCGGTAGCGATGCTTCGTTTGCTCGCTTCAAGCGTGCTGGCGGTAAGCCCTTCCTCCTAGCAGGTGCGCTCTACCTCTGGCTCACTATCGGAGGCTACTGTCTGATTCGCCTCCTCGGCTAGTCTGGGTCTCTAGTCAAACTCCAAAGCTTAGACCTAACAAATCAGTAGCTGCCGTGAAGAGCTATGGAGGAAATGGGGACTCAAGCTTAGATGTTAGAGTTATATAGGGAGAAAGGTTGCTCCTCAAGAGCAGTGGCGGAGTACAAGCTACTTATAGATGAGTGTATGCCGCTGTGCTCTCGTTAGGTAGCGACTGACTGTCTCGGTGACTTCCTTTGGCGTAATCGCTTGTATGCGCTCTGCGACCTCGGTGACGCTACTGACTCTGCCGAAGTAAAGGTAGCTCTTGAGCATCGTGATGAGCTCGCTGTCGTGCTGGTCATTGGCGAGAAGTAGCTGCCCCACGATCTGCTGCTTGCTGATGGCTAGCTGTTCTGCACTCATAGGTGTGGCGACATAGCGATCCAGTATACGATGTACCGCCTCCACAGCTTGCTGTAGCGTGTCACTTCCCGTGCCTAGGTAAACGCTCCAGACGCCATCGCTCAGGTAGGGGGTGTAACTAGCCTCAACACTGTAGACCAGTCCCAGCTCTTCACGCAAATGGAGATTCAACTGTGAGGAGATGGCGGGACCACCGACGAAGTTGTTGAAGAGCGTCATAGCGTAGCGCTCACGGTCGTGCAGTCTCGGAGCGTGTGTCCCGATAATGCAGTGGCACTGGTTAGTGCTGTAGTGGTGGGTCTTGGCAATGAGTCGCTCGGGCGTGGTCGCGGGCTTGACCTTTGGCACCTTAAATGGATCTCCCGCAGCTACTCGTGGCTCGCTGTAGAGATGTTCGATCATCTCCACTGCCTTGGCAAAGTCTACCTCGCCCCAGATACCCAGCACCATATTGTCGGGGCGGTAGTACTGATCCATAAAGCGTCGTACCACAGACGAGGAGATGCGTCTGACTGACTGCTCTGAGCCTAGTATGTTATGAGCTAGCGGGGTGCCACTAAAGAGTAGCTCCTCAAACTCATCGTATATTCGTTCGCTCGGTGCGTCTAGATAGCTGGCTATCTCCTCAATGATCACCTCTTGCTCCTTGCTCAGTTCCTCGGCTGGTATGTAGCTGTTGAGGACTATGTCCGTGAGCAGATGAACGGCTCTGAGTGCGTAGCGTGAGGGAATGGTTATGTGCAGAGTCGTATCCTCCTTGGTAGTAAAAGCATTGAGGTCGGCACCCACCGCCTCAACACGGTTCACCAAGTGCAGGGCGTGTCGTCTATGCGTTCCCTTAAAGAGCATATGCTCCGTACAGTGAGCCAGTCCATGGTAAGGCTGCGGGTCTTGAGCCGACCCCGTCTGTACCATATAGCCTATATAGGTGACCTGACTGGGGATAGGGTAGTAGACGATACGCAGCCCCTGAGCAGTGGTGTAGTATTGTAGTTGTGGAGATGTCATAATGGGGAGAGTGGCTGTCTCATAGACTAGCAGGCTCAAAGAAAGAACCCAAACCACACGAAGTCATGCGATCTGGGTCTCCCTTGATGTTGTGATACATACGTATCAGTGTCTATACGACTTGATCTGTCGTAGAGGTTATGTAGCTTGTCAGCTTACTCAGCAGCTGGAGCCTCCTCGGTAGCTGGAGCTTCCTCAGTAGCTGGTGCCTCTTCGGTAGCATTAGCCTCCTCGGCAGCCTCAGCTTCAGCCTTTGCAGCGGCCTCTGCCTCAGCCTTCTCGCGCTCGATGGCTGCTTTCTTCTCCTCTAGAGCCTTGCTACGCTCCTTGTTTTGCTCTTCCTCAGCCTCATGCTGCTTCTGAGCTATATCCTGAGCCTTCTGCTGGTCACGCTCAGCGACTCCCTTGAGGAGCTGCTGCTTGTTCGTGTGCCATGCCTCAAAGCGCTGGTCTGCGACCTCCTGTGTGAATGCGCCCTTGGCGACACCACCATCGAGATGCTTCTTAAGGAGGACACCCTCACGAGAGAGGATGCGACGTGCGGTGTCACTAGGCTGTGCACCGACCTTGAGCCAATAGAGAGCACGGTCAAACTTCAAATCTATTGTAGCAGGATTAGTGTTCGGATTATAAGAACCTATCCTCTCAATAAACTTTCCATCCCGTGGAGCCCTGCTATCAGCGATGACGATACGGTAGAAGGGGTAGCCACGACGACCGAATCTTTGTAGTCTGATTTTAGTTGCCATTGTTGATATTGAGATTTGAATGATTTGGATGTCCGTCCAGAGCCTTGGCTCGTACGAACTGTGCAAAGGTACGCAAAAAAGTTGATTCCACCATCACTTCAAGACTTTGTGGTCAGGACTTACACTACAGAGTGGAGGGGTGACGTATTCTAGCGGACGAGTGCATCTACGCCTCTATGAAAGAAATCGGGTGGTGGAGGAAGTCAGGAAATTCATCCGTAGATATTCTGGATTATCCAGCGAGAAATGGAAAAATTCTTCCGAACTTTCATTTCTTTCTTCCGAACTTTCATTTCATTCTTCCGAAGTTTTATTTCGGAGCTCGGTGGAGAATTTTTGTTTTGCAGTGAGCTACTGGGAAAATTCCTCGGGAGAAATTGAAATTAGAGGAGATGAAGGAGTCGCTATAGCGTGTGCCTATAGCGCTACGTTGCGGGGACGGGCTAGGAGGTTCTGAACCCAGGCGTAGAGGAGGAGGTAGTAAGCGACGCAGAGCCAGAGCGGCATGGTGATGTTGAGCTGAGCGGTGAAGTGCTGCTCAAGAAGTGCCACCGCTCCACAGGTGAGGTCGCTCACGCCGACGAGGAGCATCGGTAGGAGCGTCGTGGGGAGCCCGAGGGCGAGGAGTCCCATGGTGACTAGCCCTGTGATGATGAGTAGCGTGGCGAGGAGCGACAGGAGGAGGTTGGCGAGGAGCAGCCAGACGGCGGTATTGCCGAAGCTCCGTGCGAGGATAGGCCAGACGAAGAGTTGTACGGCTAGGGTCGTGACGATGAGGTAGTAGAGGTAGCTGACGATGCGGGAGCTACTCGGTGTGATGCGTTGGTTGAGTGCGCCCCAGGTGACGAAAATGGCTAGCACCGCTCCGAAGCTGAGCTGCATACCTACGTCAAAGAGTGCGTAGGGTGAGACAATGAGTAGAAGGACGGCTGCCTGCGCCCAGACGTTGAGCCGATCGGTGGAGCGCCCCAAGAGCCGTGCCACGACAAAGATGGAGAACATGAGCGAGGCTCGGAGTGTCGGGATGGAGAGTCCGCAGACGAAAGCGTAGAGCCATACGGCTACGAGGGTGAGGCTCCAGCGCAGGAGGTAAGCAGTACGGACGTTGTGGATGAGTCGGAGCGGGTAGCGTATGAGCCAGTAGATGAGTAGCAGGACGACTCCGACGTGAAAGCCACTGACCGACAGCAGGTGCGCAACGCCTACGGAGCGAAACTGTGCCTCTGCGACGGTTCCTTCGGAGCGATCGCCTAGGCAGATGGCACGGAGCGTCTCTCGCTGTAGTGGAGTGAACCTGTCAATCTCGTCTAGTGTGCCACCGATGCGCTGCTGGAGGGTGTAGGCGTGGTAGCGTAATTGGTCCCAGAGCGACCAATGGGTAGTGGTTGGAGCATCGCAAGCTTCTGCTGTGGAGGCGGATAGTACGCCCGAAGCCTTTCGTGAGAGGAGGTAGTGCTGATAGCTTGACGAGGAGACTTGGTTTACTGGTGTGAGCCGTCCACGGACGAGGTAACTGGTGCGGGGCGAGAGTTGCAGCGAGTCATTATATAGGTATAGCATGATGCGCTGACCACTCCAGCGAACGAGGGTTGCTCCGCTCGGGTCTGTCGCTTGCTCGATGATAGCCTCGGCACGAGAGCCCTGTTCGCGTGCTGTGGGCGGGCGAGAGATGGTGACGAGGTAGGTTGTTTCCTCGCTGGGCTGTGGAAGTTGTGCGACCCGTTCCCGTGGAATTGTTGCCAGACAAGCTCCCATGCAGAGGAGAACTAAGTACCAAGCGGAGCCAGCGAGGAGCGCTTTATGCCAAAGCCTAGAGAGGACGAGGAGGAGCGTCGCCACGGCGATGCCGAGGAGGTACCACTGCGCTGCTAGTAGCCCGAGACTACCTAGATAAATGCCCAGCACTAGTGACAGAAGTGTCACCAATGCTGGGCGCATGATTGTGGCGTGTAGCCCTCGGACGAGGTAGTGCAAGGTGGCTTACAAGGCGTGTAGCTGTGCAATCATCTCTTGAGGACTGGGCGCCTTAAAGACGGCACTGCCTGCCACGAGCGAGTCGGCACCCGCCTCGACAAGCTGGCGACCGGTCTCGAGGTTGACCCCGCCATCGACCTGTATGAGGGTGGAGAGTCCCTGCTCTTGGATCATTTTGCGCAGGCGCTCGACCTTGCGGATAGAATGCTCAATAAACTTTTGCCCGCCATAACCAGGGTTGACACTCATGAGGAGCACCATGTCGGCTTCGCAGAGGATGTCGGTGAGGAGCTCCACGGGGGTGTGCGGATTGAGTGTGACGGCTGGACGCATGCCCGCCTCACGGATAGCCCGCAGCGTGCGGTGTAGGTGGGGGCACACCTCGTAGTGTACATTCATAATGTGGATGCCGAGCTTGGCAAACTGGTCGATGAACTTCCACGGCTCAACGATCATCAGATGCACGTCGAGAGGCTTCTGACAGATGGGGCGTATCGCCTCAATGATGGGAAAGCCAAAGGAGAGGTTCGGAACGAAGACACCATCCATCACGTCAATGTGGAGCCAGTCGCACTGACTCTCGTTGATCATCGTGATCTCATCGGCGAGATGCAGGAAGTCGGCACTGAGGAGGGAGGGAGATACAATAGCCATAGTGAAGGGGTTTTAAGACGATTCGATATAGATGCTTTACTTGATGCGTAGTAGGGTAGTGGAGCGGAGCCTTTCGCCAGCCTGTAGTGTCAGGGAGAGCTGTTGCTCGGGGGCAATGGCGGGAGCCGCTGTTATGGGGATAGCGTTGAGTAGGAGTACGTCGCCGGTGTGAATGGTGAGGCACTCGGAGAGGAGCGAGAGCGCTTGGCAGACCGCCTCACGGGAGAGCGTCCAGCTCTGCTCGGAGAGGGTCAGTGTGTAGTGCTCTGCGAGCGCAGTGTCAAGGGGTTGCCAGTCGAGGGCTACGGCACTGCCGTCGTATACCTTAGCACGCTCCCAGGGAGCGCCCGCCTCACGTAGCTCAGCGAGTAGCGAGCGACAGGTGATGTCCCAGCCAGCAGCGCACGACTCGATGTATCGCTCGGCAAAGGGTGGCGCCACGCACTTGCCTGTACGTCCTATCTTGATGGCGAGCGAAGGAATGGCGCACCACTCCGCTTCGAGGTGTGGAACGAAGAAGGGGTAGCCCGGGCGAAGGAGTGCTTCGCCTTTGTAAAAGAGCCGAGACTCGTCGTCTATGCCGTAGACCTTCATCGTCCGCTGTACATCTGCTGGTAGTAGTGCTGGTAGTCTTCGTCGGTGATACCCTTGACCCAGTCGAAGTGGTCAAGGTACCAGTCAATCGTGTAGCCGATGCCCTCGGCAAAGGGGATCGAGGGTAGCCACCCTAGTTCCTGATGAATGAAGGTGGGGTCGATGCCGTAGCGGGCGTCGTGGCCGAGGCGATCACGGACGAAGGTAATCAACTCTTCGTTGATTAGCTCGGGCTGAACCTGAACTCCTAAGATCTCAGAGATACGCTCGGCACGTGCCGGTTCTTTGCTCAGACGATCGTGCAGCTGGTTGATGATGATACGGACTATCTCTAGATTGGTATGTTCGTTATGCCCGCCGATGTTGTACGCTGTGCCAGCTTTCCCTTGGGTCACCACGAGGTGGAGTGCACGACAATGGTCGGTGACGTAGAGCCAGTCACGGACGTTCTCGCCCGTTCCGTAGATCGGTATCTCCTTGCCGAGGAGACACTGACGGATGACGAGCGGGATGAGCTTCTCGGGAAACTGGTAGGGGCCGTAGTTGTTCGAGCATCTGGTCCAAACGACTGGCGCATGGTGCGTGTGCACGGCTGCTTGGCAGAGGAGATCGGCCGAAGCTTTCGCAGCACTGTAGGGACTGCGCGGATCGAGCGGTGTGCTCTCCACGAAGAAGCCTTCCCGGCCGAGCGAACCGTACACCTCGTCCGTAGAGACCTGAAGCATCATACGTCCCTCCTGCCATACGGGATAAGAGCCTCGCCCGCTGGTGGTAGACCAATGGTTGCGAATAGTGTCTAGCAAGGTCTGCACGCCGAGGATGTTGGTACGAACGAAGATGGCGGGGTCCTCGATGCTTCGATCGACGTGGCTCTCGGCCGCAAGGTTGATCAGGTAGTGCGGAGCGTAGCGGGTGAAGAGGTCGTCCATCGCCTCGGCATCGCAGATGTCTGCCTGGACGAAGACGATCCGTTCGTTGTCAATGAGCGGTTCGATGGAGCGGTAGTTGCCCGCATAGGTTAGTTTGTCGATCAGGACGATCCGCTCGTCGGAAGCAAGGGCTTCGCTCAGGTAGTAAGCGAGGTTAGTGCCGATGAAGCCAGCAGCTCCAGTCACGGCGTAGGTATGTCGGTATGAGGTCATAGCGTAAGGTGTCAAAAGCGTGATGCGGTGTAGTCGGCTAGGGAGATACCGCGCAGGTCTTTGTCCGAAAGGATCAGCTCCTCGGGCGAGATGCCCCACGACTCCCAGGGGATCGCCAGCTGCGGGTCGTCATAGCGTATGCAGAGCTCGCTCTCGGGGGCGTAGCCGTTGTCCACTTTGTAGAGAAACTTCGCTTGCTCCGAGAGCACGAGGAAGCCGTGCGCAAACTCTCTCGGTATGTAGAGCTGCCGATGGTTCTGCTCCGAGAGATGATAGCTGCGCCACTGCCCATAAGTGTCGCTGTCTCGCCGTAGGTCCACGATCAGATCTATGATCTCGCCCACGACGCAACGCACCAGTTTCGCTTGGCTCGCCTCGCCTCGCTGGAGATGCAGACCACGCAAGACACCACGGACGGAGGACGATTCGTTTTCCTGCACCCAAGGTCTAGGCGCGACGGTCGCTGCAAAGTCTGCCGTGCGATAAGTCTCGGCAAAGTAGCCACGCGCATCGCCGTAGCAGTCTGGCTCAATAAGGTAGACGCCCGCTAAGTCTGGGTCCGCTTGGTAATGTATCATTGCTTAGGTCACTCTATATATTATTGTATGACGGTAAACTCGGTGCGACGGTTGAGCTGGTCGCAGATGACTTGCTGCTCTTTGGTCAGCGTGCCGACCCATTCGGCCGTTAGCTCCTGCCCCTCGGGCAACCAATCGAAGCGTGTCGCCATTCCTTTGGTCACTACGTAAGGACGCTCCTTGCCGTAGCCACGAGCCTCTAGGCGGTCGGCCGCAATGCCCTTGGCGATGAGGTAGTCGACGACGCTCTGCGCACGACGCTGTGAGAGCCTCTTATTGTACCTCTGCGAACCCTTGCGGTCGGTGTTACTGCTCAGTTCGAGGCGCACGTCGGGGTTTTGCTCTAGGAGCGTGACGAGGTAGTCGAGACTCTTCTTCCCCTCGGGGCGTAGCGAAGCTCGGTCAAAGTCGTAGTAGATGTCGTGAATCTGCTCCGAGTGCAGGCGCGAAGCTAGGTAAAAGTCAACCAAGTAGTCGGTGCTCTCGGTGGCGCTGTCGGTCACGAGCGGCATGTATTGGTTGAGATAGTCCGGGTGCGAGGCATGTAGCACGTAGCGGTTGGACCCGGCAATCTCAAGGACAAAAGAACCGTCGTCACGTGTCGAAACAATGGGTGTAGCAAGCAAACCTTGCTCATCGGCAATGCGTACCGTCGCCTGCGGGATGCCGTACCCCTCTCGGTCCATCACGAAGCCATCGATGCGTATGATGGTGGCGGGCAATGAGAAGCGGTAGAGGTGTGGTCGTCCACGCTGGTCGCCACGAGTCGAGGAGAGGTAACCCTCCTCCGCTAAGCCCGACTGCGGTTTCGGTGCGAAGGTGATGGCGTAGTCATCGGCGGGGGAGTTCATCGGAGCGCCCAGATGCGTCACCTGCCACCCGCCGAGCGAGTCCATCTGCGCCTTGTATAGGTCCAGTCCGCCCAGCCCCACACGTCCATCAGAGGAGAAGTACAGGGTACTGTCGCCCACCATCGTGGGGAAGAGTTCGTCGCCAGGCGTATTGATCTCGTTGCCGAGGTGCTCCGGCTTGCCCCAGCCATGCTCGCTGAGGGCTATGCGGTAAAGGTCTTTGCCACCCAAGCCAGCCCCCTCGCTCACGAAGTAAAGGTATCGTCCCGAAGCGTCAATGGCGGGGTGCGCCGCCATACGTAGCGAATCCTCCCAGATGGGTACGCGCTCGCCTTTGCCCCAGCCTCCTTGGCTAGACTTGGAGGCTTTGTAGATCTGCACGGTACGGTCGTAGGTGGAGCTTTGCTCAGCGTAGGAGTAGTAGAGCGTGTTGCCGTCTGACGAGATGGAGGGCGTACCCTCATCTTCGGGCGTATTGACACTGCCTGGCACGCTGTCGGGGCGGGACCACTTGCCCGCAGCGTCCTGCTTGATCATAAAGAGATTGTTCGTCCCCAGCCCTGTCACTTCGCTCTCCTGCAGCATATCACGGAGAGGCACACGGCTACTGGTGAAGTAGAGTATCGTGCCGTCGGGCGCATAGCAAGGGGCAAACTCCGCATAGGGCGAGATCAAGAGACGATCCGTCTCGACCGTGTGTCCCGTGGGGTGGGCGAGGATCGAATCAGCCTGACGCACACTCGCCAGTCCTATGCGTCCGAAGTAGTCGTGTGGGTAGTACTCTAGAAACTGCTTGTAAGCTTTGCCCGCCTCCCGCCAGCGCCCCAGCTGTTGTAGCTCCTGAGCAATGCGTAGGTGGAGGATCGAGTCGGGATAGTTGCCCGAGAGCGCTAGGTTGTAGCAGTTGAGCGCACGGGGTGTGTTGCCCAGTCGTCGGTAATTCTCCGCAGCTTTGAAGGCTAGGTAAGCCCGATGCTCTGGCTTCTTGCGAGAGGTGCGGCGGTAGAGCGTGTAGTAGCTATCGGCAGCGAGGGCGTAGCGACCTGTATGGTCGTACAGCTCCGCCTTGCTCAGCGTCACACTCTTGCAGCCTATCAAGCTACAGAGCGCCATAGCGCACGGGAGTAGCACGAGCAACCAGCGAATATGTGACGACGAGACCTTCATAGCAAACTGTTTACTTAGCGAAACCCTAGCAACTTGTGTAGCTGTACGCTGAGTCGCCACTCGGGGTGGGCTAGGACGAAGTCCATACAGCGTGCCACCACTGCCGACATCTCTACGCCCGTCTCCTCTACGGGGCTGACGTAGTAACGCCGAGCCTGCACCAATTGCTCGATAGGTGGCGGTAGTGGAGCGCCTAGTTGTAGTGGCCAGCGCACCTCATCAATGCCGTCAGGGTAGTTATCTACAAAACGCTCCCGCAGGCCACTTATTGCTTCTGCCTTAGGCGAGCAAGTGACATAGTCCAGTCCTCGAGGCACAGGGCGTGTGCCATTTGTCTCGATAGACTGACGATAGCCCTGCTCGTGAAAGAAAGCTATATGCTCCTCCCGCAGCGCTAAGGTCGGTTCGCCACCAGTCCAGAGGATGTCACGGCAGGGGTAGCTCTCCAGCTTTGCCAAAATCTCTGCGACGGTCATGAGCCGATGCCCCGCAAAGTCCGTGTCGCAGTAGTCGCAGGAGAGATTGCACCCCGAGAGTCGCACGAAGAGCATCGCGCGACCCATCTGTCCTCCCTCGCCTTGGAGACTGTAGAAGATTTCGTTGACTGGTAGCGACTGCATACTATATAGGTAGTGAGTAGGTAGCGCTGCATCGTGCCGTCTCCTCGACACGGCAGCTGACGAGCGTCACGCCCGTGCCGGCAAGTTGTGCGGGAGCAATCGTCTCAACGAGGTAATGTGCCATCGCTTCGGCCGTCGGATTAAAGGGCACCACGACCAAGTCCTCTGGCACCAGCTCCCGTAGCGAGGGGAGTAGCGGATCCTCATCGTAGATCATCATCTTGTGATCCCAATGCTCCTCCAGCCACATGCAGAGGAGCTCTTTGATCACGCCAAAGTCTATCACCCGCCCCAGCTCATCGAGCTGTGTTGCGGTGCAGGTGAAGTGTATTCGGTAGTTGTGTCCGTGTAGGTGGCGGCACTTCGACTCGTGTCCCACGACACGATGTCCCATGCTTATATCGTGATATCTCTCTACTGTCGTCATAGTTAACTGTTACAAAGGTAAGGAAAATGCAAGAGCTAGCAGAGTTGACACATTGCAACCCTCTATTCTAGGCGCTACGCCTGACGACAAACAAGGAATACAAGGATTGCGCCTCGCTACATAGCGCTATAGACTCACGCTATAACTACTCCTACATCTCCGCTGATTTCAATCTCTCCCGAGGAATTTCCCAATAGCTCGGTGGAAAACGAAATTTCCCCACGGAGGGCCGAAATAAACGTTCGGAAGAATGAAATGAAAGTTCGGAAGAAAGGAATCAAAGTTCCGAAGAATTTTTCTGTTCCTCACTGGAGATGCAAAGATATCCACGGAGGAATTGTTCGATTTCCTTCATAGGGCAGCACGACTAGTGCGTTCCGACATCGACCTGGTTGAGAGCTTGGCGGGGGCTGTGAAGTAGAAGAAGAGACTGCTGCACGAGGGCAACAGTCTCTTACAACTAACGCTATTTGGAAAAGTGATGATTGCGGAATAGTGCGGAGGCGGGCTAAGCGTCAGGGTCTCCCTGCTGCTTGACCCAGTCGGCGTGCCGTCTGACCACCTCTAGGATGTCCATGTTAAGCACCTTGAGCTGAGCAAAGAGCTCGGGGAGCTCCTCCTCGGTTAGCACGCGATAAGCCTCATCACGTAGGAGCATCTCGGCCGTTTCGGAGACATAGAGACCGAGCCCTTTCTTAGGATAGATGAGGCCCTCGTTCTGCAGGTTCTCATAAGCTCTGAAGATCGTATTGGCATTGGTCTCCAGCTCGGCAGCTAGCTGGCGCACGCTCGGGATCTGTGTCCCTGCGGGGTACTCGCCCGAGAGGATCTTCTCTTTGATGCGCTGCTCTATCTGAGCGTAGATGACTACTTGCGGATTAAAACGTGGTGTGATCATGATCATTAGGTTAGATAGGTTACGCCGTGACCTGCTTGCGTCGTAGCGAGCGCAGACCGAGCCAGACCATCGCAAAGGCGTAGAGGTAGGCTGGTATCGTCATGGCGAGGAGCGAGATACTGAGCTCATCGCCATTACTCAAGTAGAGCACGAGATAGTGCTCTGTCTCGTCTGGACCTATAGTACCAATGTCTAGCAAATGCATCAGCATGCTAACGCCAAGCACTGAGACAACGAAGATCAGAAAGCCGATGCCCATAAAGCGCAGGACTGCACGTAAGGGTTTGCGCGCCGAGATGATACAGTAGAGGTAAGTGGCATAGCCTGCCAGCTGCATACCTATCATCAGGCTGACAGCCCAGGCATATTGTAGCGATTCATTCTCATAGCCTAGCGGATCTGTGAGTATCTCTGGATAGAGGGCGAGCACCTGACTACCCTCCATCAGGGCCCATATAAGCATGTAGACAGTCCAAGCAATCGCTCCTAGGAGTGGCGTGATGATGTGCAGTACCAGCGTCAGGATGAGAAGCGAGATATACTTCTCCGTAGCTGAGGCGGGTATCTGTAGATAGAGTGGCGAGAGCGGAGCATTGACACGCTGGTTGTAGCTGATCATCACACCGAGAGAGACCGCTAGAAGGCTACCATATAGGCAGGCAAAGTATACGCCACGGGCGGAGAAGTCACTGCCACCCATCCCAAAGAGTAAGGTAGTTAGTACCGACACGACCACAGGTATAGAGGCTGCGAGGAAACCACCGATCAGGATCTGTATCCACTGTCTATGGTGAAAGGCGAAGTCCAGTCGCAGGAGCTGGCCGAGACGCTTGAAGCTAAAGGAGCTGTCACCCGTCTTAGGCGCAGCGGTCGTAAGATTAGCAGATTGGTTCATAGTGAGAGAGGGGCTTGTGGGGTGAGTGTATCGTTTGCTGGTTGGGATAAGTGCTGTAGCACCGCTTGGGTGTTGTACATCAGAGCGTTGAAGAAGAGCTCCATCGAGAAGCCTCCCGTCTCGGCAGCCTCTGGCGTGCGGGGTGTCATTACGACCTCTCCCCATACGGAGGGCTCGCTATAGAGCGGTGCTACGTGAGGCGCCTCGGCGGTGGTGCCACAGTAGAAGGTGCTCTCGAGGCGAGCGATCGTCTCGTTGCAGATGATCTGGTTTTGGTGTAGCACGACCAGACGATCTATCATTTGCTCTAGGTCACGCACCTGGTGGGTGCTGATCAGTACGGTCTGCTCGTCAGAGATGTGCTGCACGAGGAGCTGGCGAAACTTGCTCTTCGACGGGATGTCCAGCCCATTGGTTGGTTCGTCGAGGAGGAGCAACGGCACCCGCAGAGAGAGCGCCAGCACGAGCGCCACCTTCTTCTTCTGTCCCATTGAGAGGCGACGCAGATTGTTGGTGGGTGGCACGTCAAAGTCCTTCAGGAGCTGACGAGCCAGTGTGGCGTCATAGTTTGGGTAAAACTGACCTGCGCCGTCAAGGTACTGGGCGGCTGAGGTGGCGGGTAGCTGCACCTCCTCGGGAAGGTAGTAGAGCTCTTGGAGGAGTGGCACCGAGCGCTTTCTGCTGGAGTGCCCGAGCACGGAGAGCGAACCGCCCTTAGCTAGGAGCAGTCCTGAGATAAGCTTGAGGAGGGTCGTCTTGCCCTCACCGTTTTTGCCTAGGAGCCCTGTGATAGAGCCTGCGGGCAGGGTAAAGCTGACACCCCTAAAGAGCGGGTGCCGGCCATATGAGAAGCATACCTCCTGAGCCTGCACGAGAGGCTCTGCGGTGAGGTGGGTATCTGTGTTTGAATACATAACTGTTGCGAAGTTTAGGGGTCTTATTAGATTACAAGACGAATAACCCTTTGTAGGGACGCTCGATCTGAGCGTCCGTTGTGTCAAAGGTTACAGCATGGTGGTTTTAACGGGGACGGACGCCCTCTCGCTAGACACTATCCGTGCGTCCCTACAAAGGGTTACTCGTAAGTGTTGTGAAGACATTACTTAGTCTCCTCTGCGGGAGAGATGTAGCTGTGCAGTACGAGCACACGGTAGAGGTAGTCATAGCGAGCGCGGAGCTCTTCGCTCTGAGCGACGAAGTGACGGTTTTGCGCCTCGGCCAGCTCGTACGAAGAGGCACGTCCCGCCTCGTAGCTGATCTGCGCATAGTGCAGTGCCGTCTCGGCCGACTCGGTCGCCCGCTGGGCAGCGTCTATCTGACTGTAAGCGGCACGGGCATTGATCTGAGCCGTGTAGAGCTGCTGCGTGAGCTCTTTGTCCACCTTGCGCAGAGCGATCTGCTGGTCGGAGTAACGAAGACGAGCCTGCGCCACATTGTCTGCCGTACGCATCGCATCAAAGATGGGTACAGAGAGCGAAAGCCCAACGAAGTAGCGTCCGTTGTTGCGCATCTGATCCCCAAAAGGCTGGTTAAACTGCCGTAACTTCTCATTCAGGATGTAGTAATAGCCGGTGTTGTAGCCAGCGCTAAAGGAAACCTTCGGTATGTAGCCCGTCTGCTCCAGTCCGATCTGCTGCTCCGCCATTTGTAGCTGTAGTCTTGCCTGCTCCATCTCGGGACGCATCGAGCGCGCTTGCTCGAGAAGCGCATCGTCAGCCAGTGCCAGCTCGGGAGCGGGCGTAGCGCTGAGGCTCTTGACATCGGGCAAGGTGATCTGTAGCTCTGTGTAGTCGGGCAGCTCAATGATGAGTGCCAGCTGATGACGTGCCAGCTCCGTATCGCTGCAGGCACGGAGGTAGTTGACGCTGTCCTTAGCGAGTTGCGCCTCCACCTCAGCGAGCTTGTCACGAGACCACTTGCCCGCCTGGACCAGTGCGGCAGTCTTCGTGAGCGTCTCACGGGTTAGCTTGAGTTGCTCATCGGCTACATGGATTAGCTCTTGGCGGAAGAGTAAGTTGTAGTACCCCTCAGCCACCTGTAGTCCGATCTGCTCCTTGGCATAGGAGAGTCCAGCGGTCGCAGCGTCTAGATTGAGACGCGCTATCTCCGTTGCCTTAGGACGAGCCATACCAGAGAAAACGTCCCACGAGAGGTTTGCCCCAAAGGAGGTGCTGCTCGAGGATTGATCGCCGATGACGCCCGTCTTGTCGGCACTACGTCCGAGGCTGACGCTCTGGCTAGCGCTAGCCGAGAGCGAGGGCAGGTAACTGTGCTGCGTGGTGGAGAGCTGCTGCTCACTCCCCGCTAAGCGTAGGCGCGCCTCCTCGACCGTGATGCTGTGAGCGACGGCGTGGTCGATGCACTGCTGCAACGTCCAGCTCTGCTGCGCTGCTAGGGTAAAGCTCCCCGCGACCAGTAGGGCTAAGGGAAAGATATGACGAAGTGTAAGCATAGGATTGTCTTGTCTAAATGATTAGTTAGGCAGCTATCGGAGTGCCCTTGACCTTTTCGCCCTCCTTGAGACCACTCTTGACCTCGATGAGGCTACCGTTGCTGATACCAGTCTTGATCTCACGGCGCTCCGTCTGCAGATGCTTCGGATCAGCGTCGGAGGTGACCACCTCGACATAGACCTTGTCGCCCTCAAACTGAAGTGCGCCCTCGGGAATGGCTAGGACGTTGGAAACTTGGTCAGTGATAAGCTCCGCATTGGCACTCATATCGGAGCGTATGCGGCTGTAGTCGTCGATGGTGATGGCAGCCTTGAGCTCGTACTGCGTGCCTTGTTGCTGCTGGATTGTCTTGGGCGAGATGTACTCGACGACGCCCGAGAAGGCGGAACCTTCGATCGCTCCGATGCGCACCGTGACAGGTAGTCCCGTAGCGACACGAGCGATGTCGACCTCGTCCACCTTACCGATGAAAATCATCTCCGTCATGTCGGCGATGGTGGCGATGGTGGTACCAGCGTTGAAGGAGTTAGCCTGAATGACCGAGTTACCCTCCTTGACCGGTATGTCGAGTATTGTCCCGTCTACCGTACTGCGCACGAGTGTCGTAGAGCCCTGAGCGTTGCGCTGGCTCATACCAGTGAGGACGATGTTGTAAGCATCCTTAGCACTCTCGAGGCGCTCCTTAGCCTGTAGGTAGTTAGCCTTGGTTGTGGCATACTCCTCCTCGGCTACGATCCCTTGCTGGTGCAGCTCGGTCGCTATCTTGTACTTCTGCTGCGCCTCGTCGAGAGCTATCTTTGCTATCTCGACCTGCGACTCTGCCTGATTGACCGAACCCATCTCGGGTACCACCTTGATACGCGCAATGATGTCACCCGCCTTGACGAGGTCGCCAGGCTTCTTCATGATCTCGGCAATGATGCCGTTGAGCTGTGGCACGATCATCACCTCGTTGCGAGGAGCTATCTTGCCAGTGAGGATGATAGACCGTTGGATAGAGGGGACGCGGGTCACCGTCTCTACCGAGTAAATGGTCGCTTGGGGCTGTGCCTTCTTATAGAGGAAGACGAAGGTCATGACAACGAGCAGGCCGAAGATGACCCAAAGGGAAAGTTTGAAGATACGCTTAGCTTTCATAGTTCTTTATGTTGTGTTTGTTTTTACCTATAGTTGAATGTTGGTTTACTCCTCACGGATCGCTTCGATGGAGCGAATCTCGAGCGCTTTCTTGAGTGGCAGGAGACCGCCCACCACGCCACCAATGATGATGAAGAGGAGCGCGCCGACCGCTGTGCCAAAGGGGATCAGCGGATTGACCAGCATCTCGGTTCCTATTGAGGCGGTGATCTGTGCGACGATAGACATGATCCCCACTCCGAGGAGAAGCCCTACGAGCCCCGCGAGGAGGCTCAGCATACCACTCTCTAGGAGGATGAGTCGTATGATGTCTTTGCGCTGCGCACCGAGTGCACGACGTATGCCGATCTCACGGGTGCGCTCCTTGACCGAGACGAGCATGATATTGCTAATGCCGATGATGCCCGAGAGGAGCGTGCCGATACCGATGAACCAGACGAAGACATTGACACCCCACAGCATGGAGTTCTGGGCGGTGTAGATCTCTGAGATGTTGAACTCACCTACAGCGCTCTCATCGTCTGGTGCTATGTCGTGGGTAGAGCGGATGTAGGCTTTGATGCGATCGTTGATCGCTTTGCTATCCTTACCATCGCCATGGAGCGAGTAGATAACTTGGTAGACCTCATTGCTCTGGCCGAGTGATGCGGCAAGGATCGTGTAGGGGATACGTACCTTTTGCTCTACAGAGCCATTGATATTCATTCCTTTAGACTTGCTCTTGAGGACTCCTACGACGGTGTAGTAAGAGCCATCGATATTGATAACCTTGCCCAAGGCCTCCTCGTGCGAAGCGAAGAACTTCTGGCTCACCTCCTCACCGATGGTACAGTTACGACGGTGCTGCTGCTCGTCGCTCTCGTTGAGCCGTCGTCCGGCTAAGAGGGTTGAGTAGACGATCTTGTCATAAGAGGCCCAGGCGGAGTAGAGCGGTGCTGTCATACTCTTGGTGCCGTAGCTGACGGGCGTGTTCCACGAGCCTTGCTGCATAGCAGCTATCGTCTCTATCTCGGGGAAGCGCTTCTGGAGGTTGGCTATATCGCTCACTGAGAGCGACCACCAGCGATCGGTGGGGTAACCTTTGTACGGCTTGCTGGTCGTGGAGCAGTAGAGCAGCGTGGTATTGCTTGAGATGCCACCTAGCTGCTTGCGCATGCCGTTGGAGAAGCCTTGGCTCAAGCTCATCAAGATGACCAGCATCAGGATGCCCCAGAAGATGCCGAAGGCGGTTGCGATGGAACGCTTGCGATTCGTTCGTAAGGAGTGAAAGGCTTCACCCCAGATGTCTCGATCAAATAGTCTCATAGTACAGTCTTTACGCTAGGGTGTTACTAATCTCTCATCGCTTCAATAGCCGATATGCGTATCGCTCTACGAGCTGGCGTGTAGCCCGCCACGATCCCCGCAATGATCATCACAACGAGGATGCCCAGCGCCATCTGTGGCGAGAGGACTGGCGTGTCAAAGAGGTGGATCGTCTCGCCCATAATGGACATCTCGCCAATGTGGTAAGCGGTCACGAGGTAGTCGCCTAGAGCGACGAATCCCACGGCAATGACCAGACCGATAGCACCCGCCACCGCCGTGATGAGGAGGCTCTCAACCATAATCATCGCTAAGATGTCACGAGGCTTAGCGCCCAGTGCCTTGCGTATGCCGATCTCTTTGTATCGCTCCCGCACCGTGACCAGCATGATATTGCTCACGCCAACGATGCCGATGAGGAGCGTGCTCAGCCCGACGATCCAGAGGAAGAGGTAGAAGTAGTTGACTACCTTATTATACTGCTCGTTGTTGACATAGTTTGAGTAGCCCCAGAACGCACTCTCGTCATCGGACGAGAAAGTCAACATAGAGCCCAAAGCTTGTCTAAGTTCCTGCTCAAAAGCTTTGTAGTCCTTATCACTACGTACCGACGGAACGTAAGCATACACTCTGTCTATAGTGTGCGCTGCAGGGTAAAGTGCTTCAAAAGTTGTACTGGGGATAAAAGAGCCAGAGTTCTCTTTGACATCTTCATATACGCCAATGATGGTAAAAGAGATATCGTCTAAAGAGACCTTCTTTCCTAAAGCGTCCACATACGATTCGGAGCCAAAAAGGTGCAATGCCTTAGCGGATGACAGCAGTATCACTTTTTCTCTATTATAAGTGTCGTACCCTGAGATCGAGCGTCCAGCAAGGATTTTCACACGAGAGTCAAAGTGTCCGAAATGGTTTGCGCTTATTCCTAGAGTCCAGCCGTCAGACACTTTAGCTTTATAGGTGATCTTACTCCAGTTCTGATAGGCGGGAGCAATGTCTTCAATAGCTGGTACCATCTGTTGCAGCTGTGCTAGCTGAGGCTTGGCAAGATATAGGGTGCGTCCAGCTTGATATCCTTGATAAGGTATGGAGGTCATCCAAAGTCCGAAGCGCACTCCACTGTTTGGCGTCATATCACTACCCATCGCTCCCTTAGAGATACCACGATTAAGCCCCACGCCGATGCTGAGGAGGATGACTAGAAAGATGATTCCCCACGCTACGGCAAAGCCTGTCAGGAAGGTACGCAGGCGGTTGCGCTTGAGATTGTCGATAATCTCGGAGAAGTATTCGTGTCCTATACGCATAATATGTGATCCTCTTTACTCAAACACCTCCTCGGGCAGGCTGCTCGTCAGACCGCCTCCCTCGATCAGCCCATCCTTGATATGTATCGTGCGGTCACACATCTCAGCTACTCCAGGCTCGTGCGTCACGATAATCATCGTCAGGTGCAACTCGCGATTGATCTCTCGCAGTAGCTCCATCACCTCGATGGTGGTCTTGCTGTCCAAAGCTCCCGTCGGCTCATCGGCTAGGATGACTGAGGGCGTGGTGATGAGGGCTCGTGCGATTGCGATGCGCTGCTTCTGTCCTCCCGACATCTCGCTCGGCAGGTGCTCCGCCCAGTCGGATAGCCCCATGCGGGCGAGTAACTCGGCAGCACGCTTGGTGCGCTCCTTGCGACCGACTCCCTGATAAAAGAGTGGCAGGGCAATGTTGTCCAGCGCATTCTTGAAGGGGATAAGGTTAAAGGACTGAAAGACGAATCCTATTTGTCTAGAACGGATCTCGGCAGCACGGTTCTCCGAGAGGCTATTGCTGAGTAGCTCCTCGCCTAGATGGTAGCTCCCCTCGTCGTAGCTGTCGAGGAGCCCGAGGATGTTGAGGAGCGTACTCTTGCCCGAGCCTGAGGCTCCCATGATAGCGACCATCTCGCCTGGGAAGATGTCGAGGTTGATCCCCTTGAGTACATGTAGTGGCTGCGCGCCCTGATAGGTCTTGTGCAGATTGCGTAGCGATATGACCGGTTTAGCATTCATAAGCGTATTGGCTTAGCGTTTGTCTTTGGTAGTACACCGCAAAGGTAGTACAAATATTTGAATCTGCAATAGGAAAAACGCATCAGTGTATAACTTGAGTCAAACAGTGTCGTCGAAGCGAGGCGTGTAGCCCGCTGTGGGGGTGCACGAATAGTATCGAGTCGGAGAGTGTCCATTGTGTCAAAACGAGACGAGTAGCCCGTTGTAGGGACGCACGATCCGTGCGTCCGTTGTAGAACGATCTTGACGATGTGGCTTTTAACGGGGACGGACGCCCTCCCGCTAGACACTCCTGTGCGTCCCTACGGG